>PXRZ01000012.1 GCA_003022945.1 Halobacteriales archaeon QS_8_69_73
TCGGCGTGCTCGTCGGCGTGCTCGTCACCCGGCCGGCCTACGGCGACATCCTCCGGGTACTGGTGCTGCGGCGGGAGTAGGGGTACTGTTTAGTTAGGACCGAATACGGTGCGAACGGGGTGGACAAGACCCCGGAAGCCCCTGCGCTCTCGACGGCTGCGACTCGCTGCGCTCCTCGGTCGCGTTGCTCCCTGCGGTGTCCTCGCGCGGCAGTGCCGCGCGAGCGGGCCGAGGGACCTCCGGTCCCTCGCGGCTTGCGTCGTCTCGCTCGCCGAGAGCGCAGCCCCTTCCAGTCCCGCCCAGCGGTGGATTTTCCGCCAGCATCGCTTCACTAAACACGACCGGAGTAGGCGCCGAAGCCCTTTCGACGCCGCCGCCCGTCGGTCTGCCATGACCTTCCGCGACGGAACCCTCGTCGACTGGCACCCGTGGGGCCCGGAGCCGTTCGAGGCCGCCGCCCGGGACGACGAGCCCCTGCTGCTGTCGCTGACCGCGCCGTGGTGTGAGTGGTGTGCCCGGATGGACGAGGAGGCCTATTCGGACCCGAAACTCGCCGCCAACGTCGCCGAGCGGTTCGTCCCGGTGCGCGTCGACGTCGACCGCCGCCCCCGGGTTCGGGAGCGGTACAACATGGGCGGCTTCCCGACGACGGCGTTTCTGACGCCGGACGGCGAGGTGCTGTCGGGGGCGACCTACCTTGGCGTCGACGGCCTCCGGCAGGTGCTGGAGCGGGTCCGGGAGACGTGGGACGCCGAGGGCGCCGACGCCGGCCGGGTGCCGCGCGCGCTGTCGGCGGCCGACGCCCCGGCCGGCGAGGTGACCGCCGCCGTCGAGGCCCACATGGTCGAGCAGGTGGCGGCGGCCTTCGACGGGGAGTTCGGCGGCTGGGGCTCCGGTGCAAAGTTCCCGCTGCCCCGGACCATCGAGTTCGCCTGCAAGCGGGACCGCGACCGGGCGACCCGGACGCTGGAGGCCGTCCGGACGCACCTCCAGGACACCTACGACGGCGGCTTCTACCGGTTCGCCGAGACGCGCCGCTGGGGCGAGCCCCACCGCGAGAAGCTGACCGACGACAACGCCGCCCTCCTACGGGCCTTCACGACCGGCTACCTCTACACCGGCGAGAACTCATACCGCCGGACGGCCGAGCGCACCGTCGACTACCTGACGACGGAGCTGTGGACCGGCGAGGCGTTCGCCGCGAGCCAGGCCGCCGGCGACTACTACCTGCTGGAGCCGAGCGAGCGAGAGGCGACGGAGCCGCCGGCCGTCGACGAGACGGTGCTGGCCGACCGCAACGGACTGGCCGCGGAGGCGCTGTTTCGGTTCGCGGCCGTCACCGACCACGACAGCGCCGTCCGGTACGCCGAGCGGGCCCTCGAGCACGTCCTGGCGACGCTCGTCGACGAGGGCCGGGGGGCCCGCTTCGACGGCGCCACCGCCGCGACGACGGGGCTGCTGGTCGACCACGCGCGGCTGCTGGGCGGGTTGACCGCCGCCGCCCAGGTGACCGGCCCCGACGGCTGGCTCGAGCCGGCACGGCGGGTCGCCGACGACGCCGTCGACCGGCTGGCCGACGACGGCGGCTTCCTCGACGGCGAGCCGACCGACGCCGGCCTGCTGGCCCACCCGCTGCGGCCGCTGGAGACCAACGCAGAGATGGCCGACGGCCTGCTGGAGCTGTGGGTGCTGACCGGCGAGGAGCGTTACCGCCGGGCGGCCGTCGACGCGCTGTCGTCGTTCGCCGGCGCCCACGACCGGATGGGCGTCGAGGCCGCCGGCTACGCCGCCGCCTGCGCCCGGGCGCACTACGACCCGCTGGTGATCCGGACGCCGCCGGCGGGGACGGAGCTACATCGTGCGGCGCTGCGGGTCGCCGACCACGAGAAGGTCGTCGTCCCGGGCGATCGCGAGACGGCGGTCGTCGTCCGCGGCGGCGAGGAGACGGCGCCGGCGGCGACGCCGGAGGCACTGCTCGAGCGGGCCGCCGGCCCGCAGTGAGCACGCCGCGGCAGGCCACCGAGCCGCCGTCCCTCGGTGATTCTCCCATCGAGACGCGGACTGGCTCGTTGCCGTGGGCCGCCAGCCGCGCGGTGGTCGTGTTTCCGGGAACGGCCGGCGGGTCGGGAACGTCTCGACCGCCGGGACCCGGGTAGCTTGCCGTCCTTGGCCGTCGGACCGCGCGGCGGCATCGTCGGGTCGCTTCGACAGTGCGCGTTCGCGTCGGCCCTCAGTAAACAACTGCAACCTTGCCTAAACCGGCGGTGCGTTTATGCCGGAGGCGGGGGACGTGACGGCGATGGCAAGTCTGAGAGACCTCGGACTTTCGGAGTACGAGGCCCGTGCCTACCGGGCGCTGCTGAAGACGGGCCCGACAACGGCAAAGGAGTTGTCCCGGGTCAGCGACGTCCCGATGGGCCGCATCTACGACGTGCTCAACAGCATCGAGCAGTACAACCTGGTCCGCTCGCAGTCGGCCTCCCGGCCGAAGAAGTACGTCGCCGTCGAGCCGACGACGGCGCTGGACCGGCTGCTGGAGGACAAGAAACGCGAACTCGAAGAGCAGGCCGGCCAGTACGAGGAGATCGTCGCGGAGCTGACGGGCGAGCTGGAGACGGCCGAGCCCGTCGAGGACACCTTCTGGACGGCGGCGGTCGGCCCCGAGGAGACCGTCGACCTGCTCGTCGAGCGGCTCTCGGCGGCCGACTCCCGGGTCGTGATGGTGCTGTCGACCTACACCGAGCAGTTCTTCGACATCGACACCGTCGGGACGCGCATCCTCGACGAGCTGTCGGACGCCCTCGAGCGGGGCGTCGAGGTGCGGCTACTGATGCGGCCGGAGTTGGTGCCGATCCTGCCGGAGTCGATCGGCCAGCGCTACCGGGAATCGTTGACCGAGTACGACAGCTTCACCGTCCGGACCGGCGAGAACGTCTCCGGCACGTTCACGCTCGTCGACGAGAACGAGGTCGTCATCGAGGTGCCGCATCCGCTGAAGAGCCAGGAGGTGTTCGCGATGATCGACCTGAAGGATCGGGAGTTCGCCGGCAACGTCCGCGCGGAGTTCGGCCCCCGGTGGGACGCCGCCGACCGGCTGAGGCTTTGATTACGTTCCGTCGCCGTCGACCTCGCCTTTCAGCCGGGCGAACTCCGTGACCCGCTCGGCGTGGGCGTTGTGCTGGTGGATGGACTCGTCGTTGGACTGCTCCATCCGGACGACGGCATCGTCGGGCAGGTCGGGGTAGGCCTCGACCAGCCCCTCGGCCATCGCCCGGACGCAGTCCTCGACGAACTTCGCGTCGGCGTGGCTCTCGAAGGTCATGTGGTCCTCGTCGGGCCGCTTCGCCAGGTTGTAGACGCGGGCGCTCATCGAGTCGCGGGCGATGCGGATGAGCTCGTTGAGGTCGACCGACGGCTCGCCGGAGGTTTCGACGGACAGCGTCGCGTGGCCGCGCTGGGAGTGCCCCGGCTGCGGCACCTCCTCGAGGAACCGGTCGATGGTGTCGTGATCGACGTCCAGCCCGTCCAGGACGTCCCGGGCGCGGGATTCGCTCATCCCCTGGGAGCAGGGACACACCGTCATGCCGACGACGTGGCAGCCGACCGCCTCGCGGGTGCCCTCGTCGGTGGCCGTCGCCGAGGCGACGATGTCCGCGGTCGCCTGCGTCGGCCGGCCGGTCGCCGGCGTCTTTTCGTGGATGACGTACTCCGCCTCCATCCGGACCTCCGCCCGGCTGGTGTAGTCGTGTTTCTCCAGCAGGCGCTCGGCGACGTCGCCGCAGACGTCCTCGACGCGGATGGCCGGCTTCGACACCGCCTCCTCGAGCATCTCGTCGACGACCTCCATGTTCCGGCTCATGTCGGCGCCCTTCCGCCAGCTCGGCAGGTCGACGAACACCTCGAACTCGGCCATCAGCACGGTGGGACGGTCCTCCGGGCGGTGGAGCTTCACCAGCTTCTCGACCCCCGTGACCCCGACCCGGTTCAGGCCGACGTTCACGTCGGGAGACGACGCCTGCACGTCCGGCAGCTGCTGACTCATCGTCAATAGCGACGGTTCCGGCGGCGATATGGCTTTCGGAACCCGAACTGACGGTGGTCGCGACGCGGGGGCGTCCCCGCCGGCGGCGGGAGTAACAGGGCTCGGGAGGGTGAACGACGAGTAATGTTAAGGATGTCGTGCGTCTAACGGCCGGTATGCGCTCGCCGACCCGGACCCGACGATGAGCGGGGACGACGACTGGTTCGACGCCGACGGCGACTCCCTCGACGAGGACGACCTCTTCGAGGACGACTTCGCCTCCGCCTTCGAAGGGGGAACCGGAAGCGGCGGCTTCGAGGAGGAGTTCGACTCCGACATCCCGCGGGCCGACCTCGGCATCCAGGGGCTCGACGAGATGATCCAAGGCGGCGTCCCCGAGCGGTCGCTGCTGGTCGCGATGGGCGCCGCCGGCACCGGGAAGACGACGTTCGGCCTCCAGTACCTCCAGCACGGCCTCGAGCAGGACCAGAAGGCCATCTTCATCACCCTCGAGGAGAGCCGCGACGACGTCGTCCAGGCGGCCACCGAGAAGGGATGGCCGTTCGAGAAGTACATCGAAAACGACGAACTCGCCGTCGTCGACCTCGATCCCATCGAGATGGCTAACAGCCTCACGTCCATCCGCGGCGACCTCCCGCGGCTCGTCGACGACTTCGGCGCCGACCGGCTCGTACTCGACTCCGTTTCGCTGCTGGAGATGATGTACGACAACCAAGCCCAGCGCCGCACCGAGATCTTCGATTTCACCCGGTCGCTGAAACGGGCCGGCGTCACGACGATGCTGACCAGCGAGGCCAGCGAGGATAACGCCTACGCCTCCCGGCACGGCATCATCGAGTACCTCACCGACGGCGTGTTCGTCCTCCAGTACGTCCGCTCGGAGTTCCGCGAGACCCGGCTGGCCATCGAGATACAGAAGATACGCAACGCCAACCACTCCCGGGAGACGAAGCCCTACGAGATCACCGGCGACGGCATCTCGGTGTACCAGCAGGCGAATATCTTCTAACGAACTTTTTGCACGGGCCGGCGGTGCCGGCCCGGCAAAAATCCATGTGAATCGCCAAAGGCGATTCACTGGATGACGAGAGGCGCCGACGGCGCCTCTCGAACCACTTCGATGAAGAAGACACGGCGGCCTTCCCTGCGGTCAGGCCTTAGTCCCGCGCGCCGAGGCGCGCGGTGAACCGCTCGGCGCTTCGCGCCTCGCGGATGCTCGTCAGCCCGCGACGACCCGTCCTCGTCGTCAAGGAGGGGCCGGCCAGTACGGACTCCTTGGACGGCATTGTGACGTCGATCCGGGGAACGTTTTCCCTTCTGAGCCGGCCGATGGAGATTGATGGCGACGGATTGGAGTCACCGGACGACGGTCTTAGAGTTAAGTGAACCCGGGGCCCGACTCGTTCAGTCCCCGTGTCGCGTCAGACAGTTCGACAGCCCGAGCAGCTCCACCGGCTCGGAGTTGTCCGGCGAGTACACCACCATCTGGCCCTTCTCCATGTACGGGACCTTCCCTTCCAGGTTCGAGGGGATGTTGACGGCCTTGATGGCGTCCTCGTCGCCGAGGTTCAATACGACCGTCGTGTTCACCTGCTTGAAGATGGGATCGGCGATATCCTGGGGGTCCTGCGTGATCATGAACAACCCGAGCCGCTCCTTGCGGCCCTGCTTTGCGGCCTCGGCGAACTTGCCGATGACCTTCCGCGCCTGGACGTTGTCGGCGTCGGTGAGGAAGTTGTGCGCCTCGTCCATCCCGAGAACGAGCGGCGTCTCGCCGATGCGGTCGTAGTCGGGGTCGTTCGACAGTTTCTGGTCGACCAGCAGCGACGCCACCGCCAGCACCACCGTCGTCGTCGCCCGCGAGTCGTTGATGTGGTACGTCGGGACGGTCGTCAGTCCGCCGGGTCTGACGAACCGCGACACGAGGTCGGTTATCGGCCGCGCCTCGGCGTCGAAGACGTCGCCGAAGCCGTAAGCCCGCCGCCGCACCGCGTCGAACGTCGCCTCGTGGACCCGGCCGGACTCGTCGAGTTCCTCTTTCAATGCCGGATCGTCGAGAAACGACATGAACCCCCGGTAGGTGCCGTCGCCGTGGTCGTCGAAGAACCGGGTCAGCAAGAACCGGAGGGCGCCGTACTGGTTGTCGTTGAGATCCGAGCCGGCGATGAGCCAGGGATCGTCGGCGACCATCTCGAACGGGATAGTGAACTCCACCTGCTCGGCGCCGTGGTGGGCCGCGGCGTAGGTGGCGTCGCCGACCTTCGGGACGAACGCCACCGCGTCGTCGACGCCGCCGTGGGCGATCCCCTCCCGTTCGAGACGGCGCTCGTCGTCGGCGTCGAGACCCGGGTTGTCGTCGTGCATCTGTGCGTACTCGTCCTGGGGGTCGAACTGGACGACCGCGGGCGCGACCTCGCGGCCGTCCTCGACCGGGTAGCGGCGGCCCTCGGCGAGGTACTGCCGGAGGACGTTCTTGGCGGCATGGGTCTTCCCGGAGCCGGTGCCGCCGGCCACGAGCGTGTGCCGGAACACGAGCGGGTCGCCGGCGGCGTAGTCGTCCTTCAGCCGGTAGTCGATGGTCGGCGGCTCGGCGGCGGTGCGGACCCGCTGGCCGCCGACCGACAGGTGGCCGACGAAGACGCCGTCGCCGGGGATCTTCAGTCCGGTCTTGATCTCCGTCGAGTCGGCCGCCTGCCGAACGACGGTCTCGGGCTTCGGCACCCGGTCGGCCATCCGCCGCTTCAGGTCGCCGCCGTCGTCGTAGAGGACCGCCACCGGCTCCAGCGTCGCCATGAACTTGTAGTCCTGCTCGTCGATCTCCCCGCGCCGCATCGCCCGCCGGGCGTGGATCTCCGTGGCGTCGTCGGAGCGGAACTCCTGGGCGTACTCCAGGGCGACGATGCGGCAGAACAGCCGCTCGCCGTCCGGGTAGGCGGCCACGAGGTAGCTCCCGATGCGGATCGCCGACCGGTTCTCGACGGTGACGTAGGCGCACAGACAGGTGTCGTCGGCCTCCTCGCTGATGACGAGCCCTTCCGAGGCCGACAGCGTTCCGATGCCGCGGTCGGCGCCGACCGGCGAGACCGACATTTCCTCGAAGGCGTCGTCGGCACCCGTCACGGTGCCGTCGCTGCCGGCGTCGGCGCCGACGCTGGCGTCGCCACCCCCCGGGCCGTCGTCGGGGTCGTAGTTCTCGAAGTCACCCAAGTCCGACATACGCTGTCGGTGTCGGCGCCGGATAAAAAGCCTCCGTGGCGGAGCGGAAGTGAAGCCGGCCGCCCCGGGCGGCGCCGGCGCCGCGCGAGCCCGTGACAATCGTTTTGCTACCGGGACACGAGGGGTGCAATCATGGCACGCGAGTCGATCGAGACCGCCGACCGCGAGACCGTCCGGCGGCGACAGGCCGAGCGGCTCCGGGAGACCGTCAGAAACGCCTACGAGAACGTCCCGTTCTACCGGGAGGCGATGGACGAACGCGGCGTCGAGCCGGCCGACATCGAGACGGTCGACGACGTCACGAGGCTGCCGACGACCACGAAGGAGGACTTCCGCGAGCAGTACCCCGACGGGCTGTTCGCCGTCGACCGGTCGGCGGTGCGACGGCTGCACGCCTCCTCGGGGACGACGGGCAAGCCGAAGATCGTCGCCTACACCGACGCCGACCTCGATGTCTGGCGGGAGGTGATGGCCCGGTCGCTGGCCGCCGCCGGCGTCACCGAGGCGGACCTCGTCCAGAACGCCTACGGCTACGGGCTGTTCACCGGCGGCGCCGGCCTCCAGCAGGGCGCCGAGACGCTCGGGGCGTCGCTGCTGCCGATGGGCGGCGGCGACACGGCCAAACAGCTCGAGATGATGTGCGACCTCGGTAGCGACGTGCTCGCCTGCACCCCCTCATACTCGCTGTACCTGGCCGATCACGCCGAACGGCAGGGACTCGACCCCGCGGAACTGCCGATCTCGACAGTGATCTTCGGGGCCGAACCCTGCACCGACCCGATGCGGGAGGCCATCGAGCGCCGGCTCGACGTCACCGGTATCGACATCTACGGCCTCTCGGAGATCGTCGGCCCCGGCGTCTCCGTCGAGTGCCACGAGGCGCAGGACGGACTCCACGTCTGGGAGGACCGCTTCTACCCCGAGGTGATCGATCCCGAAACCGGCGAGCCGCTGCCGGCCGGCGAGGCGGGCGAGCTCGTGTTGACGACGCTCAGCAAGGAGGCACTGCCGGTGCTGCGGTACCGCACCGGCGACGTGACCTCGCTGCGGTACGACGCCTGCGACTGCGGGCGGACGACCGTCCGGATGGACAACGTCACCGGCCGGGCCGACGACATGCTCGTCGTCCGCGGGCTCAACCTCTACCCCAGCCAGATCGAGGCCACCGTCGTCGACATCGACGGCGTCGCCCCGCAGTACCGCATCGACCTCTACACGAGAGACAACCTCGACGCGATCGAACTCACCGTCGAGCGGGCCGCCGACGCCGACCGGACGGTCGGGGAGCTGGAGTCGGTCGTCTTCGACCGGCTGGACGCGACGCTGTCGTTCACCCCCGACGCCGTCGAGGTGGTCGGGGCCGGCGGCATCGAGCGCACCGAGACAGGGAAGGTCAAGCGCGTGTACGACCATCGATAGGGCGCGGACGGCGGCCGGAGAGACACGACCCGGACGGCGCCGCTCCGCGACCGGTCACAGCGGCATCGGGCCGCCGCCACCGCCGTCGCCGCCGGACTGCCGCGCCCGCGAGAGCATCTCCGAGACCGGCGGGACGTAGTCGTAGCCCGGGACGATGCCCTCCATGTACGTCCCCTCGACGTACTCGGCGACGGCCTTGATGATGTCGGGCGCGCGGTCGGCGTTTTCCTGCTCGAAGCCGAAGACGGCGACCGCGTCGTCACCCTCGGCGACGACCCGCTGTTCGTCGAGTTCGAGGTCCCCGCGGACGGCCGTCGGGGCGTCCTCTAGGCGGAGCTCGTAGGTATCGAACCATCCCTCGACGAGCGCCTCGCCGACCTCGTCGGCCGTCGCCGCTTGCAGCGTCGGCGCCCGCACCTCTAGGGTGTAGTAGATCGCCGGGTCGTCGGTCGGCCCGGCGGTCACCCGGCCGTCGAACGTCGTCGTCGCCACCGCGAAGCCGTCGCCGTCCCGCTCGAAGGCGTCGTGGGTCTCGAAGGCGCGGACGGCCCGCTCCGGAAGCGTGTCGCTCATCGGCCGTTCGTCCGAGCGGCGTCGGCAAAAGCCCGTCGCGACGGCCCGCCCAGCACCGACCCGGGAGCCGTGACGGACGCTGCGTTCCGGTCGTCGCGACGACCGGCTTCAGGCCGTCTCGTGGTCCGCATCGTCGGCCGCGCCGTCCGTCCTGTCGTCGGCCTCGTTCGTCTCCTCGTCGTCGGCCTCCTCGGCCGGCAAGAACGGCTCGTACTTCTCGTGGCGGACGGAGCCGAGATGCGTCCCGTCGAGCGTCTCGGCGTGGGTGTACATCGCGTCGGCCTCGATGGCCGACTTCGCCAGCCCGCCGACGCG
>PXRZ01000013.1 GCA_003022945.1 Halobacteriales archaeon QS_8_69_73
CGCTCGGACCGACCGAGTGTCACCGAACTGCCAGGGCTGACATCAGATCCCATCTGTACGGCGGACCGCAGGGGTGGAATCCTCATTTCCTTCGGACCTGAACATACCTTCCGATGGGTCATAAACCCACCGGAACGCGTCCAGTTCCACGGGCGGGAACGGGTGTGCCGTTCCCGACCGCCGGGCCGCGTCGGCCCGTCTTCGTGTTTGGATTCGAACGCCCCCATACTGATAAGGACGTCGAACCAGGACGGCGCCGGAATGCGATTCCGCGCCGCCCGCGTACTTCAATACCAACGCCCTGTCACACATAAGGGCGTCGGAACGCGCCGACGACCGGACCGACCCGGCAGGGCGCACGAGGGGACACGGGTCGTGTCTCCTCCGGGGCGTCACGCCCCCGCGTTCTTCGCATCGTACGGTACGCGAGTGAACGTATTAAGCTCGTCGAAGTGGGGGCGCCGCGTCATGCGGTTTCACGCCGTCCGGGAAGGTGTCGCGCGGCTGGAAGTCGGGGCCGTCGTCCCGCGCGTGTACGCGTGGTCGGACCGCGTGAGGGCCGCGCAACTGCCGCTACGCCGTCGTGTTGCATAGCCGTTCTGGAAAAATACGGGTGTTCAGATTTCCTCGAGGTGCTCGATGCCCTCTTTGGAGACGTTCGCCTCGGTGATCTCCTCGGGCATCCAGTCGGGGCTATCGTCCGGGGCCGCCTCCTCCCAGGCCCATCCCTCGTAGATGTGGACCTTCTTCGTGCCCTTCTCGCGGAGCTGCAGTTCCGTGCGGTCGGCGTGCTGTTCGGCGCTGGCGGGCTCGAGCCGCCGGGCCGCCTTCAATGCCGCCTGTCGGGGGGTTCGCCCGGAGAAGACGCTCGTCTCGTTGCCGCCCCGATCCCGTAGCGCGAAGTTGCGCTTGCCGTCGTCGTCTCGTGCCATGGTTTGCTTGCCTCCGTGAGACAACTGCACACATGAGGTTATAAATATATCCCCCGAACCGGCCGAGCGGACGGCGATTCCGGTCGAACACCGCGGTCGGACGGCCCGCGGTCCCGGCGTCGGAACCCGGGTAACCGACGATCCGGACGTCCGCTAGGGCTCGCGCGCGCTGCGACGCCGGCGCGCGGTACACTTATGTGGCTTGTGAAGGGAACGGGCCAGCTTGAACATGAAAAGTGGTCCCCGTCGCGGGTGCCGTACTCGCTACAGGCCGAACACCGCTGGCTGGTGTTTTCCGGTCTACCTTCTCGACCCGGATGCCGGCGCGTTCGGCCTTGTAGACGATGAACTCCTGCAACTGGTGGAAGTGCCACGAGTGGACCCCACGCCAGTCCGACCCACCGCGGATACCTTCGAGGCGGAGAACGGGGTTGTCGAATTGCTTTGCCCAGTCGATGAGGCGACGGGAGGCTTCGTGGTTGAGGTCACGAATCCGCCGCTTCTCTTTGTTACCCGCGCGGTTGAGTGTGCGAAGCGCACCCGCTTCTGGAGCGAGTCGCGTAGGGAATGATGGTTTGCACCGGACGTATCTCGCCCCTCGACCGGACACCAGCATCGACTCGTTGGCATTTTCGGCGTGGGCCGCCAGCAAGTCGTTGTGGCCCACGTCCACGCCGACGGCCGTCTCTCCATTAGGGGAGGTGTCGTACTCGACGTTGAATGTGCAGAACCAGTCGTCTCCCCGGCGGTAGACCTCTAGTCGGGTCTTGTCGGCCTCACCGCTAAGGACGTGACGAACCGCGTCGTCCACATTGTCATACACTTCGACAGGGGTGTACCACCAGCCAGAGATACAGGGGAAAGCCGACGACGACCGAGCCGTTCTGCGTGGTGTCGAGTTCCCAGTTCTGGTTGTCGAGGGCGAATGGCTGACCCGGCCCGGTAGGACACAGCGCCGTCCTTCTGGTGGTCGGACTTCGCTTCGCGGATGGCTTGGTTCCGGATGGCCGAGTAGAGGTCGTCGTCGATACTGGCCGTGGCCGCGGATCTGTCGAAGTCGCCGTCCTCCCACCCGTCGATACAGAACTGCTTGGTGTTCCGGTATAGTCGGGCGGCGCGTTGTCACTCTTTGCGCCGGGAAAGCGACAGGTTGTGGAACTCGACGGTGACAGTCGTCGTGACGACGGTTACAGTCGCATGTCTGTGGGTTAGTATAAACACTTTCGTAGGGCCGGTGGGAACATCGGCCTATGCCATCGACTTCGGTTGTGGAATCGGGCTTACGGATTCATCCCCGCCCTGACGCACGGGGTTTTCTCCTCGAACTTCCGTAACCCGATGGTGCGAAAGAAGAAGCTCAGCCCCAGTGGCGCCAAGGACGACGACGGGGAGTACCACAACGTCCACGTGAATCTCCACGAGGACGAGCTGGCCGTCGCCGGGATGGAGATCGGCGACGAGGTCTTCGTTCGGGTCCGAGACGGGAAGATAATCATCCAGAAGGCCGACCCCGACGAGGTCGAACACGACTTCTGAGCGCGTACACCCGCGCCGTGCCGTGAAACCGCGTCGCTTAAGCCGCTCGGACGGCCCGTTACCCCAATGACCGTTTATGACGCCGCGAAGCCGGCGCTGTTCCGGCTACCGCCGGAGACCGCCCACCGGACGGTGCACGAGCTGCTCGCGGCCGTCCAGGACACCCGACTGGAGGGGGTGGTCGCCGATCACTACACCGTCGTCGACTCCCGGCTCCGGGTCGACGCCTTCGGACAGGCGTTCCGCAACCCCGTCGGCGTCGCCGCCGGCTTCGACAAGAACGCCGAGATCCCGAACGCCCTGGCCGCGCTCGGCTTCGGGTTCAACAACGACGGCGCCGACGTGGTCGGCGAGCGCCTCGCCGGGGCCGACGCCCGGGTTCCGGTCGGCGTCAACCTCGGCAAGTCCAAGTCCACCCCCAACGACGAGGCCGAGGAGGACTACCTCTACACCTTCGAGCGCGTCCGGGCGGGCGGGGACTACTTCGTCGTCAACGTCTCCTCGCCGAACACGCCCGGCCTGCGGGAACTCCAGGAGCGGGACCGTCTGGAGTCCATCCTCGGGACGCTGCAGGACGTCGGCGCCGATCCCCTTCTGGTGAAGCTCTCGCCGGACCTCCCCGACGCCGCCGTCGAGGACGCCCTCGAGGTGGTCGACGACCTCGGGCTCGACGGCGTCATCGCGACGAACACGACGACCGACCGGTCGGATTCCCTGTACGGGGCCGCCGCCGACGAGTCCGGCGGCCTCTCCGGGGCACCCATCGAAACGGAGGCGACGGACATGGTCCGGTTCGTCGCCGAACGCACCGACGCCCCCATCGTCGGCGTCGGCGGCGTCTCCGACGCCGAGGGCGCCTACCGGAAGATACGCAACGGCGCCTCGGTCGTCCAACTGTACACCGGGCTCGTCTTCGAGGGCCCCGGCGTCGCCAGGGATATCAACCGCGGGCTATTAAAGCTGCTCGAACGCGACGGCTTCGACTCCGTCACCGAAGCCATCGGTGCTGACCTGTAATCCGGACACGGCCCCCGATTTCTGCCGTCCCGACGGCCGTTCACCGCAGCCCGTCCAGCCGGAACTCGAAGCCGGCGACCGGTACCTCAAGGTCGTGTTCGACGAGCACCCGCGGGTGGAACTCGCCGACGACGCCGACCGGCTCGCCGTCCAGCACCACCGCGGCCGTCCGGCCGTCGATGAACGAGGGGTGGTCGGTCGGGGGCGTCTCCAGCCGCAC
>PXRZ01000014.1 GCA_003022945.1 Halobacteriales archaeon QS_8_69_73
CATCCGCTCGATGTCGTCGAGGGCGTCGCCGGTGAACTTGACGCCGTCGGCGCCGTAGATGCGGGTGGCGACGGTTTCGATTTTCTCCTCGATGGGCGCCTCGTCGTCGTACAGGTACTCGAAGTCCGACTCGTCGCTCCCCTCGACGGCCTCGATGACGTGTTCGCCGAGGTCGGCGCCGCCCTCGCTTCCCGCCTCGAAGACCTCCGACTCCGCGACGCGGACGCCGAGGTCCTCCCGGCAGTGATCCAGCACCGCCCGGACCTCGGCGTCGGTGTCGTCCGGGAACCGGTTGACCGCGACGACGACCGGGACGCCGAACTGCTGGAGGTTCGAGACGTGCTGGTCGAGGTTCTCGAAGCCGCGCTCGACGGCCTCGACGCCGGCGTCGTCGATGGCGTCGAAGTCGGCGGGCCACATCTCCTCGCCGTGGTACTTCAGCGCCCGGACCGACGCGACGAGAACCACCGCGTTCGGCGTCATGTCGCCGAGCCGGCAGACGATGTTCATGAACTTCTCGGCGCCAAGGTCCGACCCGAACCCGGCCTCGGTGATGAGGTAGTCGCCCATGCCGAAGGCGGCCTTGTCGGCGATGAGCGAGTTAGTACCGTGGGCGATGTTCGCGAACGGACCGCCGTGGACGAACGCCGGCGTCCCCTCGACGGTCTGGACGACGTTCGGCTTGATCGCGTCCCGGAGCAGCATGGCCGCGGGCCCGGTCGCGTCGATATCGTCGACGGTGATGGGGTCGCCGTCGCCGTCGTAGGCGACGATGATGCGGGCGATGCGCTCCTTGAGGTCGCCGAGACCGTCGGCCATACACAGCGCGGCCATCAGTTCGGAGGCGGCCGTCAGGAGGAAACTGTCCTCGCGGGGCGTCCCGCCGAACTTCCCGCCGAGGCCGATCACCATGTTCCGGAGCGCCCGGTCGTTCATGTCGATGGCACGGGGCCACCTGACGTCCGTCACGTCGAGGTCGAGGCTCTCGTCTTTGGTTATCTTGGCGTCGAGCATCGCCGAGATGAGGTTGTGCGCCGAGGTCAGCGCGTGGAGGTCGCCGGTGAAGTGGAGGTTGATGTCCTCCATTGGCAGCACCTGCGAGCGGCCGCCGCCCGCCGCCCCGCCTTTGAGGCCGAACACCGGCCCAAGTGACGGCTCCCGGATGGCGATCATGGCCTCCTCGCCGAGGTGGTTGAGCGTCTGCCCCAGGCCGACCGTCGTGACGGTCTTGCCCTCGCCCTTCGGTGTCGGGGTCATCCCGGTGACGAGCACGAGGTTGTTCTCCCGGTTCGCCGCCTCCTCGCGCAGACGGTCGAGGGCGTGGTGTTTGACCTTCGCGGTGTACTCGCCGAAGTACTGGAGCCCGACAGGGTTGCATGAAGGTTAGCATACCTGCTAGACCCCGGATACGATGTGTTTCCTGCCGGGTAGTCCGAGGGACGGGCGAATACGACCCCGCCGCGAATATAAAAGATAGTCGATAGGTTATATTCCGGCGGGCGCTATGGGGGGTTACCCTGCAGTGGAACCCGCCGCCGAGCCGACGCCTAGTTCCTGGACCACTTTCAGGGTGTACAGTGGGCGTAGATCTTGTATCTCGCCGGCCTCAACGGTGAAGACGTCGATACCGTTCACGGTGACCTCCCCGGTCGGTTCGTACCGAAGAGGTCGATCGTCGTGCCCTCGGTAGCGCGGCGGCGACGAAAAAAAGCTACCGGACGTGCGAGGCGTCCTCCCGGCATGGTTTCACATACAGGTGTTTTACCTATAGAAAGCTGAATAGAAATACGCCAATGTGAAACTACTGTTTCGAAATAATTAAATCGTTCCGGGATCTACCCGTGTATATGACAGAAATGTCGAACGAAAGCAGTGACGACACCGCAGAGGAGTTCGTGAACTACATGCCGGGAATGCCGAAGCTCTCCCGGGAGCCCGGCCAGGTCGAACGGGTCCTCGCGAACCTGCTCGGCCGTCGCCGCGTCGGGTCGCTCCGCGTGGTCGGTCGCCGCCGGGACGACGAGTAACCGACCACACGCTTTCGTGCGGTCGTCCCGGCGACAGGTACAGTGACCAGTACGAGTCCGGCACAAATTATTTTTCAGCGGTCACGGAACGTCGACTGAGTCACTCAGATGTACGAAACCATTCTGATTCCGTACGACGGGTCGGACGAGGCGCGAATGGGAGCCGAACACGGGCTGGAGCTTGCGGCGGCTCTGGGGGCGTCAGTGCACGTCCTCTACGTGATCAACATCCCCGGGACACCCCGGGCGGTCGCGCTGCGGGACGACGAGGAGGAGATGCGGGAACGGTACCGGGAGTACGCCGACGAGATTCTCGGCGAGCTTTCGGAGACGGCCGAGGAGAAAGGTGTCGAGGCCGTGACCGCGACCCGGACCGGATCGGTGAGCCAGGAGATCGTCGAATACGCCGACGAAGAGGTCGTCGATGCCATCGTGATGGGATCGGCCTATCGCGGGAAGATCGGCAACCTCATCGGGGGAACCACGGACAAGGTAGTCCGGAGCGCAACCGTTCCGGTGGTCACCAAACGGATGAGCGTCGACGAAATCCCATAGGAGTACCGTGCGTCATTTCGATGCCGACCGCACGCCTTCGTCCGGTCGATACCGAAATGACCCGTGACACTCACCATCAGCCACCGACGAGATACGTCTCCCGGACGTAGATGACGAGGCTGGCGCTCAGGAAGCTGGCGCCGGCCGGGGCGAACGACCCCTCGGTCATCGCGAGCAGACCGAACCCGAAGAGGACGACCGCGAGTCCGGCTGCCGCCGTCGCCGGCAGGTTTACCATGTAAACAGGGAGTCGGCAGGCGCAATAATATCCACCGTCTCCCGACCTGCTGGCGTCCGACCGGTCGGTCGTGTAAGATATCCGAGCGAATGAGTTTCGTTGACTGCTGCGGGAGCGGAACAAAGGTCCGGTGTCGTATCCGATCATTGTGGGTCGGACTCCTCGACGCCCGGATTCCGGGGGAAATTTGGCCAAGGTTTATTACAGGTACAACCTTGTCTGACAATGATACTGCGTATCATGAACCAGTCGACACGCAGGTGCGGAGCGACCGGTTCGAACAGCACGTATCTGTCGGGGCGGCACGGTCGGAGCGTCGCTAGCTACAATCAGCCCACGCGACCGTGGGCTATCGGTACTAACTCATGTCGTGACATGAAATCGAACACCACGCGACCATCGACGGAGGAAGACCATGGCAGACGGTGAGGAAGCGACCGACGAGATGTCCGGTGGGCTCCAGGTGGAGCTGTTCCATCCGGAGTCCGACCGCGAACCGGGGGACACGAACATCCGGGCGCTCGGGTTCGACGTTCACCCGGTGGTGTTCCCGGTCGCGCTGGTCATCGTCACCCTGTTCATCCTGGTGACGGTGTTCTACCGGACGATCGCCGCCGCACTCGGGTGGACAATGAGGGTGTCGCAAGACACGGCCGACGAGGAAGGCTATGAGGTCCTCAGACAGGCCGGCGACCAGGTGGTGGTCTACCAGAGCGCCCAAGACGCCTACACCGTGATATTTGACTTCATCGGAGCCAACTTCGGCTGGTTCTACCTGCTGGCCGTGAACATCTTCATCGTAGTGTTGTTATACTTCGCACTCGGAAAGTACGGCACGATCAAGATCGGCGGGGTCGAGGCCGAAAAGGAGTTCAGCAACTTCTCGTGGATGGCGATGCTGTTCAGCGCCGGGATGGGGATCGGCCTCATGTTCTTCAGCGTACTCGAACCGGTGTTCTACTACCAGTCCACGCCCGGCTTCTGGGGCGCCGAGGGCGGAACCGATGCGGCCGCCTCGGCGGCGATGGCCCAGACGTTCTTCCACTGGGGCTTCCACCCGTGGGCGGTCTACGGGCTCGTCGGCCTCGGGCTGGCGTTCTTCTCGTTCAACCGCGGCCTGCCACTGACGTTCCGGTCGATCTTCTGGCCGCTGCTCGGCGAGCGCATCTACGGATGGCCGGGACACATCATCGACCTGGTGACGGTGTTCGCGACGCTGTTCGGCCTGTCTACCTCGCTGGGGCTGGGCGTCGCCCAAGTCAACAGCGGGATGGGGTACGTCGGCGGGAACATCCTCGGGGTCGTCAGCGGTCCGATCCTCCCGGAGTTATTCCCCAACCTCGCGGAGGCCGTCCTGATCGGGCTGATCACGATCATCGCGGCCTTCTCGGTCGCGGCGGGCCTCGACGGGGGCGTCAAGCGGCTCAGCACGCTGAACCTCTATCTGATGTTCGGCCTGCTGGGCTTCATGCTGATCGTCGGACCGACGATCTTCATCCTCGGTGCGTGGATCGAGGGGCTCGGCACCTACTTCGCGAACGTCGCCCAACTCGGCTTCTACCGCGGGACGATGGGTCCCGGCGGCGGCGTCGTCACCGATTGGACGATCTTTTACTGGGGCTGGTGGATCGCGTGGTCACCGTTTGTCGGGATGTTCATCGCACGCATCTCGAAGGGCCGCACCGTCCGCGAGTTCGTCTTGGGGGTCCTGCTCCTCCCGTCGATGTTCTCGACGCTGTGGCTGTCGACCTTCGGCGGTGCCGCACTCGCCCCATCCGTCCAGGAAGGCGGGAGCGGCGCCGTCGTGGGCGCGTACAACGACCTCGGCTACACCGCCTTCGAGACGCTCGGCATGTTCGTCATGCTGAACAACTACCCGCTCGGCGCCATCACCGGGTCCCTGGCGACATTGCTCGTGGTTACGTTCTTCGTGACATCGTCGGACTCGGGGTCGCTGGTCATCGACCACCTGACCTCCGGCGGCAAGCACGACGTCCCAAGGGTCCAGCGCATCTTCTGGGCGAGCACCGAGGGCTTCGTCGCGGCCGTGCTCCTGATCGGGGGCGGCCTGGACGCGCTGCAGACCGCCGCCATCACGACCGGGTTGCCGTTCGCGGTGATCCTGTGTCTAATGTGTTACACGGTCTATCTGGGACTCGACAATGAATACCAGATACTCGAATCCGAGGAGTTCGCCGAACGGATCGAGGACCTCAGCGACCAGGGCGAGGTCGACATCGTGACCACCGGCGACGAGGTGGTCACCGACGTCAGTGGGGGAGACGAGGCCGGCAGCAGCAGCGACTGACGGACCGAACTGTCGGCATCCCTTTCTGCACCGCGTCTTCGAGCGACAGTACACAGCGTCCCGTCGCTCGACATCGTCACACTCCTCGCGGTCGCCCTCCCGTTCGGCGCTCGACCCGGACCACTGACGGGCGATGCCGTCCACCCGTTCGCATGGACGCCGCGGGGACGGCCAGGCTCCGGGCCGCCGGCCTGCTGGCGCCGGTCGTCGCCGGCATCCACGTCCTGCACCCCTCCCAAGGTGGGGTCGCACTCTCGATCTACGCGCAGGTGGGCTACCTCGGGGGCCCCCGACCGCCGCTGTTCGCGCTGGCGGGGTTCGCGCTGGTGTTCGGCGTCGTCGCGGGCTCCGTTGGCCTCGACCGTGTTCGGCGGCGCGGGCCTGCTGGCGGCGTCGGCCGTGGAGGTGCCCTACGACCTCTCGACGGCCGTCTTCCTGCTCACCGTCGCGCTCCTGTACTGGCGGCCGGAATTCGGATAGTCGGGTCGCCGACGTCCGGAAAGCGCGTCGGCCCGTGAACGGCACCCTTTTCGGCACGCCGGCCCGCGCTCAACCATGGTCATTCGCGCCGAGCGGGTGCGGCGCCGCTACGGGGAAACGGCGGCGCTCGACGGCGTCTCCCTGTCCGTCGGGACGGGAACGGTGTTCGTCCTCGCCGGCCCGAACGGCGCCGGTAAGACGACGCTGATTCGCGCGCTGACGGGCACGACGAGGGTCGACGGCACCGTCGAGCTGTTCGGCAAGCCGCCGTCGGAGGTGTCCGGCGAGCGCATCGGACTGCTGCCACAGGAGTTCGCCCCCGCCGACCGCCTCACCGCCCGAGAACTCGTGGCGTACTACGGCGGCCTCCACGAGGAGTCCCGTGACACCGACACCGTTCTCGAGGACGTCGGGCTGACGGAGACGGCCGACACCCACTACGAGGACCTCTCCGGCGGCCAGAAGCGCCGCGTCTGCGTCGGGACGGCGCTGGTCAACGACCCCGAGCTGCTCGTCCTCGACGAGCCGACGACCGGCGTCGACCCAGCGGGTCGACACGAGCTGTGGGGCGTCATCGAGGGGCTCGCCGAGCGGGGGACGACCGTCGTCCTGACGACCCACTACATGGCGGAGGCCGAGCGGCTGGCCGACCGGGTGGGGCTGCTGGCCGACGGCCGGCTGGTCGCGCTCGGCTCGCCGGCCGAGCTGCTGGAGCGACACGGCGGCGCCGACCGGCTCGTCGTCGCGGTCGACGACCAGGGCGCGGCGACGCGGGCGCTGGAGCGGGCCGGTTACCACGTCCTGCCGGACGAGCGGCACCTCGCGGTCGGGGTCGGCCCCGAGGAGATTCCGGCGGTCGTCGAGACGCTGGCCGACGCCGGCGTCGACTGCGAGCGGCTCACCTGGCGGCAGCCCGACCTCGAGGACGTCTACCTCGCGCTGGCGGGCGTCGACGTCGACCCCCAGGAGCTGTCCGAGCCGGAGGCGGTCCGGGCGTGAGCCGGGCCGGACGGGTCGCCGCCGAGACGCGAGCGGCCTGGTACGCCTTCGTCCGCCGGCGAACGGCCGTCTTCTTCACCTTCTTCTTCCCGGTCATCATCATCCTCATCTTCGGCGCGTTGGTCCGGACGGACCCGACCGGCGGCGGGCTGTTCACGGAGCCGCCGGGCTACTACGTCGCCGGCTACCTCGCGGTGGTCGTCCTCTTTACTCCGCTGTCGCGGGTCGGCAGCGAGGTGGCCCGCCACCGGGACGGCAACCGCTTCGAGAAGCTGGCGACGACGCCGCTGTCCCGCGCCGAGTGGCTGCTGGCGCAGATGCTCGTCAACGTCGCCGTCGTCGGGCTGGCGGCCGTCCTCGTCTTCGGGCTGGTGGTCGCGGTCACCGGCGCCGGCGTCGCCGCCTCGCCGCTGGTCGTCCCGTATCTCGTCGCCGGCGTCGCGCTGTTCTGCGGCCTCGGAGCAGTGCTCGGCCGCGTCGCCGACTCCCAGGACGGCGTCATCGCCGCCGCCAACGGCGTCGCGCTCCCGCTTTTGTTCCTCTCGCGAACGTTCGTTCCGCCCGAACTGCTGCCGGCGTGGTTCCGCCCGGTCGTCGCGCTGTCGCCGCTGACGTACTTCGCCCGCGGCCTCCGGGCGGCGACCTTCCGGCCGCCGGGGACGCTCGCCACCTACCGGACCGGCGACGCCCTCGTCGGCACCGACCCCACTCTCAACCTCGCGGTACTGGCGGCGCTCGCGGTCGGCTTCTTCGCCGCCGGCGCCCTCGCGGTCCCGACGACGAACTGACGGCCGGAGTCACGGGCGATTCGGTTCCGGTACCGGGTTACTCCAGCTGGTGGTAGTCGAGCTCGTGGTCGGCGTCGAGCGCCGCCTGGACCGGCTCGCTCGGGTCCTCGACCGGTGTCGTCGTCAGCCGGGGGCTGCCGACGCTGTCGCGCCGGTAGTGGACGTTCCGGCGCCATCCGGGGTCGCGGTCGGGATGGTCGGTCCGGTAGTGTGCGCCGCGGGATTCGGTCCGCTCGCGGGCGCTCCGGAGGACCGCGTCGGCACCCAGCAGCCCGAAGCCGAGGTTGAGCGCGAACTCGTAGGAGCGGCTCGTCCGGTCGCCGACCGCGAGATCGGCCGCCCGCGACCGGAGCCGCTCGAGCCGGTCGAGACCGGCCGCCAGCCCGTCGTCGTCCCGGAGGATGCCGGCCCGCTCCCACAGCAGCTCCCGGAGCTCGTCGAGCAGCGCCTCGGGCTCCTCGTCGCCGTCGGCGTTCGACAGCGCCCGGAGGTCCCGGAGGTGGACCCGGGCGCGGTCGTGCAGCACGTCGGAGTCGCCGCCGGGAGCCGGAAGACGTTCGGCGATGGCTTCGCCGGCGACGGCGCCGTAGGCGATGGTCTCCGCCAGGGAGTTGCCCCCGAGGCGGTTGGCGCCGTGGACGCCGGCCATCGTCTCGCCGATGGCGTAGAGGCCGTCGACGTCCGTCTCGCCGTCGTCGTCGACGACGACGCCGCCCATCCCGTAGTGGGCCGTCGGCGACACCTCGACGGGCGCTTCGGCCATGTCGACGCCCAGCTCGGCGAACCGCTCGTACATCCGCGGCAGCCGCTCCTCGATGAAGTCGCGGTCCCGGTGAGAGATGTCGAGGAGGACGCCGCCGTGTTCCGTGCCGCGGCCCTCGTCGATCTCCCCGGCGATGGCCCGGGCGACGATGTCACGGGCGTCCAGCTCCATCTGGTCCGGCGAGTACCGCTCCATGAACCGCTCGCCACCGGGAGCGCCCGGCTCTCCCGAGTCTCCGCTCGCGTCGCTCGCGGAGACCTCCGCGTTGAACAGCCGACCGCCCTCGCCGCGGACGGCCTCGGTGACGAGCCGGCCGTCCCAGTCGTCGCCGTAGCGGTCGCCGACCATGCCGGTCGGGTGGAACTGGACGAACTCCATGTCGGTGAGCGCCGCGCCGGCCTGGTAGGCCAGCGCCGGCCCGTCGGCGGTGTTCTCGTCGTCCCGCGAGGAGTGGCGGCCGTACAGCCCGGTGTAGCCGCCGGCGGCCAGCACGACGACGTCGGCGTCGAAGACGACGAACTCGCCGGTGTCGAGGTCCGTCCCGACGGCGCCGAGCACGCGGTCCTCGTCGGCGACGAGCCGAGAGACGAAGACGTTCTCGCGGTAGGGGATCGACAGCTCCCGGGCCCGCTCGACGAGGGTGTCGAGCAGCGCCTCGCCGGTGTAGTCGCCCGCGAAGGCCGTCCGGCGGAACGACTGGGCGCCGAAGTACCGCTGGGCGATGGCCCTCGTTCAGCGTGTCGGCGGCGTGGATCGTCCAGTCGTCCTCGGGGTCGAGGCTCCCGAGGGCGCCGTTGATGCCGCCGCGGGCCCACGTCGTGTGGGCGTCGCCGTGGCTCCGCTTCCCGATGACGAGCACGTCCTCGGGGTCGACGCCCCGCTCGACCAGTTCGATGGCCGTCCGGGCGCCAGCCGCACCGGCGCCGACGACGAGGACGCGCCGGTCGACGGTCTCGTAGTCGACCGGCTCGGCCGACACATCAGGGTCCGTCGGTGGTGTCTCCGTCATACCACAGATTAGCGGGCGTGGACGGATAATCCCACCGCAAGGAAACGTCTGTGCAGGCTCTCTGCCCGCCGTTATCACGCTTTTCTGGCCCTCTCGACCCCGCCCGTGAGACGGCGCGACGCCCCCGGAGACGGCCGGCCACGACGGTCTCACTCCGGGCCGGGGTAGCCGAGTGCGGCCGGCCACTCGGGGCGGAGTCGGCGTGGCACCTCATACCCCGTTCGATCGTAGTCATTTGGAGTACGTCCGACCGGCAGGACCCGCGTCATCGCGCCCAGCAGCAGAGTCGTCCGTCGTCATATCTCATACGTAGCTCCGTCCGTCGCCCTTCGTATCGAAGTGCTTGCGGTGTCGTCCTTCGAGACGGCCCGTGTCGCCGGGTGCGAACACTGCTTCCTTCGAGCCGCCCTCGCCCCGAAGCGCTCGAAGAGGTCGACGGACGGGCGACACGACCTCCACGGCTGGTGACTCACTGTGGCTGAACGTTATACCCTCGGCTGTCCTTCTATCGAGTGCATGGACGTGATCAACCCCGCAACCGGTGAACGGGAGGCGACCTACGAGGAGGACACCCGCGAGGATGTCGACGCGGCACTCGATCGGGCGACGAGCACGTTCGGCGAGTGGCGCGACCGGTCGGTTCGTGACCGCGAAGGCCTCCTCGATGCGGCCGGAAGCGTCCTTCGGGCGAACAAGCACGAGTACGCCGAGACGATGACCCGCGAGATGGGCAAGCCGATCACCCAGGCGCTCGCCGAGGTCGAAAAGTGTGCCCGGGCCTGTGACCACTACGCCGAGCACGCCAGCGTCTATCTCGACCCCGAACCGCATCCGAGTCCACCGGGATCGACGGTCAAGACGGTGTACGAACCGCTCGGGGCCGTCCTCGCGGTGATGCCCTGGAATTTCCCCTTCTGGCAGGTGTTCCGCTTCGCAGCGCCGTACGTCACGGCGGGGAACGTCGGGCTTCTCAAACACGCCTCGAACGTCCCGGGATGTGCGCGTGCCATCGAGGAGGTGTTTCGGAAGGCCGGCTACCCCGAGGGCGTCTTTCAGTCGCTGTTGATCTCATCGGACCTCGTCGACGACATGCTCGCCGACGACCGGCTCCGGGCGGCCACCCTCACCGGGAGCGGTCCAGCCGGACGGGCCGTCGCGTCGACGGCCGGGGAACAGCTCAAAAAGACCGTTCTCGAGCTCGGCGGGAGCGACCCGTTCGTCGTCCTCGACGACGCCGACGTCGAAGCGGCGGCCGAGACCGGTGTGTGGGCGCGCAACCAGAACAACGGCCAGTCCTGCATCGCCGCCAAGCGGTTCGTCGTCCACACCGACGTGTACGACACCTTTCTGGACCGGTTCCTCGGAGAGATCGAAGCACTCACCGTCGGCGATCCGATGGACGAGGAAACCGACGTGGGCCCGCAGGCCCGCCAGGGTCTCCTCGACGACCTCCACGAACAGGTCGAAGCGAGCGTCGCCAGCGGTGCACGGGTCGTTACGGGCGGCGACCCGATGGACCGGGATGGAGTGTACTACCCTCCGACAGTGCTGACGGATATCCCCGAGGGCAGTCCGGTCGATGCCGAGGAGGTGTTCGGTCCGGTCGCTGCGGTGTACGAAATCGACGACGAGGCTGCAGCCGTCGAGAAGGCCAACGACACGGAGTTCGGCCTCGGTGCCAGTATCTGGACGGACGACCGCGACCGCGGCGAGCGTATCGCCCGACAGGTCGACGCCGGCTGTGTCTACGTCAACCAACTCGTGAAGTCGGACCCACGGGTTCCCTTCGGTGGTATCAACGAATCCGGATACGGGCGCGAACTCGCCGAGGACGGCATCACGGAGTTCGTCAACCGCAAGACCGTCTGGGTGGAGTGAATGACGGCCTCGGATCTGCTGGTGACCTGTCTCGAGCGCGAGGGTGTCGACCACGTCTTCGGCCTGCCGGGAGAGGAGATGGAGGACCTGTTATTCTCGCTCCGGACGTCGGACGTGACGTTCGTCCCGGTGCGCCACGAGCAGGGGGCGGCGTTCATGGCCGACGTCCACGGCCGGCTCACGGGCGATGCCGGCGTCTGTCTTTCGACGCTGGGCCCCGGGGCGACGAATCTCCTGACGGGCGTCGCGGACGCCCACTTGGACAAGAGCCCGCTCGTCGCGATCACCGCACAGGGCAGTCTCGAACGGCTTCACGTGGAGAGCCATCAGGCGATCGACGTTGTAGGGATGTTCGAGCCCGTGACCAAGTGGAACGCCCAGCTGAACGATCCGGACATCGTCCACGAATCGGTCCGCAAGGCGTTCAAGATCGCCGAGTACGAGAAACCCGGTGCAACCCATCTCGAACTCCCCGAAGACGTCGCGGGCGAGGATACGGAGGTGGATCCGCTTTCGACCCGTGAGCGTACTCGGGGTGCGGACCCGGACCCGGAGTCTCTCGCCCGCGTCGAGGCGCTGCTCCGCGAGTCCGAGCGACCCCTGCTCGTCGCGGGCAACGGCGCCGTCCGCACGGGGGCTGCGGGCCCGCTCCGCGAGCTGGTGGCCGTGACGGACCTCCCGGTCGTGTCCACGTACATGGGCAAGGGAGCCGTCTCGGATGACGATGAGCACTCGCTGATGACGCTCGATTCGGGTGCCCACGAGGAGGCGGCCGATGCCATCGCGGATGCCGACCTCCTGCTCACCGTCGGCTACGACATCGCCGAACACGATCCCGCCGACTGGAGACGCGACGATGCCGCCGTGGTTCACATCGATAGCGAACCGGCCGAAGTGTACGAAGCGTACAATCCCGACGTGGAGGTGGTCGCGGACATCGGTCGCACCCTCCAGGAATTGACCGAGTGGTGTGAAGCGACGGCAGCGAGCTTCGACACCGAGTGGTATTCCGACCTCCGCAAACACATCGTCGCCGATATCGACCGCGAGCCGGCCGACACACCGCCGTTCACCGTTCGGGACGTCCTCCCGATACTGCGCGAGGCGATGGCGTCCGATGACGTGTTGATCTCGGACGTCGGGAGTCACAAGATGGCGATCGCGCAGAACTTCCCCACGTACGAGCCCAACACCTGTCTCATCTCGAACGGGCTCGCCTCGATGGGGATCGCCGTTCCCGGCGGGCTCGCGGCCGACCTCGCGATCGATGAGAACGTGGTCGCAGCGACCGGAGACGGTGGCTTTCTGATGAACGCTGCGGAGATAGAGACCGCGACCCGCACGGGGTGTAGTTACACTATCGTCGTGTTCGTCGACGACGACTACGGGTTGATTTCCGAAAAGCAGTTGGACCACACGGACGAGACGGTCGGGACGGGCCTGACGAACCCGGATTTCGTCACCTTCGCGGAGAGTTTCGGTATCGACGGCTACCGACCGGAATCCCCCGCCGAACTTCAGGACGTCTTCGAGGCCGCTATCGGGGGCGGAATGGCACTGGTCGAGATTCCAGTCGAGTAGGCGGCTGGCGGTCGCTCACCTGGATTCCGCTGGACCTCCGTCAGTTTGTCCGTGAAAGCCACAGTTCTACCACCGAACATCTATCCGACGCTTCGGTTCTTGTCTCTCGACCTGACTTGCCGTATGACTCCCCGAGTAGCGCTCCGGCGGCCATCCCGGCGATGATTCCTTCGAATCAAAGACTGCTCCGCCGAGTCCTCCAGCAAGGGCCCCTCCGAGGACTTGGTGAACGTCTCGACGTTCTCGTTTGTTTTCTCTCGAGGCGACCTGCCGGACGAACTTGAGTGCGTGACTGCCATAATTGGGATACGTCTCGGAGTCCCACTACATATCTGTTCGCGGTGTAATCCTGACGGGCCAGCGGCGGCGGCCGCTAACATATCGGGCGTCGTGACGGGAAGCACACCACAGAAAGGGCCACATTCATGACTGCTCATGAGACACTTTACGACGTTCGAGAGCAAACCGGGAATCCCGTCCACGCGTCAGTCGACGGCGTGATTGACCTGTACTCACGTAGGCAGAAAATCCACGTACCGACCACCAGGATGCTGATTTGCCGTATAGCCGGCATCCTCGACAGCAGTGACGAGTACTCTCGGTTCGGCCTCCCCGTCAACCGTGGCGGAATTGTTCGTCCGGTCGACCGCTACTGATTCAACTCCATCGACGTCTCGTAGGGCTTCAACAGTCTGTTCGCAGCCGTCGCAGCTCATTCCCTCGACGGTGAGTGTCACGCTCATACCTAGATGTACGGCAGCCGCATTTATTCCGATTACTGCTTCGATACTAAGCTGACCGACCGGCGAGATTTCGGATCTAAAGCAATTCGGGAACAACTGTTTTTAGACCGTAATTCATGGCGTAGTCATGCGAGACCTCGACGAAACCGACCTTGAGATCCTGCAGTTACTGATGGAGGATGCCCGTCGACCCTTTCGGGATATCGCCGACATCGTAGACCTCTCGCCGCCTGCGGTGTCTGACCGTGTAACTCGACTACAAGAGTTGGGCATCATCCGCCGGTTCACGATCGATATCGATCGCTCGCAGCTCCACGAGGGTGTTCCTGTGCTTCTCGAACTACACCTTGATCCGACGACGGTCGAGACGGTTCGTGAAGCCTTGCGTACCGCTGATCCCGTTGAGCAGCTTCTCGTCACGGCCGAGTCCCATCTCGTGTGTCAGTGTTATATCCCGGACGGCGACGTTCGGGAGTGGCTATCCGAGACGATCGACCTCACGGCGATCGATGAGTACACTGTAACGATGCTATCCGACGTGATGTGGACACCGAGCATCAAGGGTGCTGACTTCGCGCTCACGTGTGCCGAATGCGGGAACCATGTTACCGCGAACGGGGTTTCGACGCGAATCGGCGACGAGCTGTACCAATTCTGTTGTCCATTATGTGAGACACGGTTCGAAGAGCAGCACGAGCATCTTCAGGAGAATGCTGTCGATTAGCCCATCAGTGAAGCAGCTCAAAAGCACTTTCGAATCAAAGAAATACGAAGCGAGCGGCCACAGGTTGTTAACAGAAATCCGCATAAGTACGTATCCCCTATGTCTCCGTAATGAGTGAACGGACGGTCTCCCTCGACATCCAGGGGATGAGTTGCACCAGCTGCGCGCAATCGATCACTGACGCCCTCGACGCACTCGATGGCATCTCAGATACGACCATCAACTTCGCCACTGACGAGGGCACCGTCACGTACGATCCTGAGCGGGTATCGCTCGCTGAGATTTACCAAGCCGTTGACGATGCGGGCTACCGCGCGCTTCGCGAGTCTGTCTCGATCGGCATCGTAGACATGACCTGCGCCAACTGTGCGGAGACGAACCAGCAGGCACTCGAACGAGCACCTGGTGTTATCCGCGCAGAGGTCAACTTCGCGACCGACGAAGCCCAAGTCGAGTACAATCCCGCGGAGATCTCCGTCAACGAACTCTACGACGCGATCGAAGACGCCGGCTACACACCCATCCGCGAGACTGAATCCGACGCGGACGGCCAATCAGAGCAGGACCGTCGCGAGGCCGCCCGCACCGCAGAAATCCGTAAACAGTTGCGTCTCACCCTGTTCGGGGCAGTCCTTTCAGCACCGCTCGTCTTCTTCCTCGTCGAGCGATTCCTCTTCGGTGGTGGTATCCTGCCCGAGTCGATCCTCGGTATCGAGTTCGGCTGGGTCGAGTTCGTACTCGCGACGCCGGTGCAGGCGGTACTCGGCTGGCAGTTCTACGAGAACTCCTACAAGGCGCTCGCGAAGAACCGCCGGGCGAACATGGATGTCCTCATCGCGCTGGGCTCCTCGACCGCGTATCTCTACAGCGTCGCCGTGCTCCTCGGACTCGTCGCGGGTGGGCTCTACTTCGACACGGCGGCGCTCATCCTCGTGTTCATCACGCTCGGCAACTACCTCGAGGCCCGCTCGAAGGGGCAGGCCGGCAAGGCGCTCCGCACGCTCCTCGAGATGGGCGCCGACACCGCGACCCTCGTCGAAGCGGACGGGACTGAACGCGAGGTGAAAGTCCGCCCCGGCGAGAAGATTCCGACGGATGGTGTCGTGATCGAGGGGCAGAGCGCCGTCGACGAGTCGATGATCACTGGCGAATCGGTGCCGGTCGAGAAGAGCGAGAGCGACGAGGTCGTCGGCGCGACCATCAACGAGAACGGCGTTCTGGTCGTCGAGGCGACGAAGGTGGGCTCGGAGACCGCACTCCAGCAGATCGTCCAGCTCGTCAAGGACGCTCAGAGTCGCCAGCCCGAGATCCAGAACCTCGCCGACCGCATCAGCGCGTACTTCGTACCCGCGGTCATCCTCAACGCAGTGATCTGGGCGAGCGTCTGGTACTTGTTCCCCGAGGCGCTCGCGGGTCTCGTCAACGCGCTCCCGCTGTGGGGGCTCGTCACCGGTGGGCCCGCGATCGCTGGTGGCACGGTGACCGTGTTCGAATTCGCGATTATCGTGTTCGCCTCTGCGGTGCTCATCGCGTGTCCGTGCGCGCTCGGCCTGGCGACGCCGGCGGCGACCATGGTCGGCACGACCCTCGGCGCACAGAACGGCGTGCTGTTCCACCGATGTACTCGTTCTCGACGAGGAACGAACCGCGACCAACGGTGGGACCGATGCTGCGGCCGACGGCGGCCAACTGGCAGCGCATGAAACAGTCGACCAGGATTTCGTCCTGCGCGTTGCAGCGAGTGCCGAGAGCGGAAGCGAACACCCGCTCGCCGAGGCCATCGTCGACGGGGCCGAGGAGCGCGGCCTCGACGTCGAGGCGCCCGACGAGTTCGAGAACATACCAGGCCACGGTATCAGGGCGACGATCAGCGACGGCGAGGTCCTGGTCGGCAATCGCAAGCTCCTGCGGGACGACGGCATCGACCCGTCGCCGGTCGAGGACGACCTGGAACGACTGGAAAGCGATGGGAAGACTGCGATGCTGGTCGCACTGAACGGTCGGCTGCTGGGCATCATGGCGGACGCGGACACGATCAAGGAGAGTGCGGCCGAGGCCGTCGCGCAGCTGCGTGAGCGCGAGATTGACGTCTGGATGATCACCGGCGACAACGAGCGCACCGCACGGGCGGTCGCCGAGCAGGTCGGCATCGGTCCCGACAATGTCCAGGCGGAGGTGCTGCCCGAGGACAAGGCCGACGTCGTCGAGGAGATCCAGTCGGACGGTCGCCGAGTGATGATGATCGGTGATGGCGTGAACGACGCGCCCGCCCTCGCTGCGGCCTACGTCGGGACGGCGATCGGCAGCGGGACCGACGTCGCCATCGAGGCGGCGGACGTCACGCTCATGCGCGACGATCCGCTGGACGTGCTGAAGGCGATTCGTATCTCCGCGGGGACGCTCTCGAAGGTCAAGCAGAACCTCGGGTGGGCGCTCGGCTACAATACGCTGCTGATCCCGCTGGCGTCGCTCGGGCTGCTCCAGCCGGTGCTGGCGGCCGCGGCGATGGCGTTCTCGAGCGTGAGCGTGCTGACGAACACGCTTCTATTCAGACGGTACACGCCGGATCACGAGTACAAGCTCTTCGGACGCTTCCGGTAGGTACGTTACCCGCCGGGAGTTACCGTCTACGACCCAGACTCACGGACACCACTCATCAACCTCAATCGATGACAACTATCACCACTGATTCCGTTCGCACGTACCTCGAACAGCGAGCATCCGAGGAACCGACGTGTCTCGAAGCGAACGACATCGCTGCTGACCTCGAGACATCACCGAAAGCACTCGTACAGTACCTCCACCGGGGTGAATCGAACATATGACTCAAGAGACAGAGAACGATATACCGATGATCACGCTCAAAACAGTCGACCGACTCGTCGGTCTCCTCGTTGTCGGGCTCATCCTGTTCGGGAGCTACAGCTGGTGGCAAGCGACGCGGCGGGCGCTCGCACGGGACGGGATGATGAGCCGGATGATGGGGACGATGCCGGGGATGGACCCGATCTGGTATCTGTTCGGGACACTCGTTACGGTGAGCGTCGTACTTGGCGTCTATGTCGTGAGTCGAGAGCAGCTTGCTGACGTACTCTTGACATCGACGCCACCGAGTGAAGCGAACGCTGAGCGTGATGAACCAGACGGATCTACGAGTCTCAGTGTCAATCCACCCGAGCATCCATCGGAGCAACCCCCACAGGAGTCGTCGACGACCGATTCAACTCCGGATCGAACCTCGACACTGACCGTTCTGCCGGAGGACGAGCGACGCGTTATCGACCCGATTCTGGAATCACCCGGTCTGACACAGGTTGAACTTCGCGCTCGGGCTGACTTCTCGAAAGCGAAAGTGAGCCAGACCGTCAGCGAACTCGAAGACCGAGGCTTGATCTACCGCGAAAAGCAGGGACGGACATATCGCGTCTATCCGGGAGAACTACTGAAGGAACAACAGCAATCGTGATCGAAGTCGGACGATCCTCCCTGCTCGTCGTCGCCTATGCGACCGGCGTGCTCAGTTTTTTTCCATAGCACCGAATCTATACCGTTAGGGAGGCCGTTGCTGTGAACTGCCCCGGGTCACATGGTTCGAGAGACCTTCGGTATCTCGTCATTAATGGAAATCTTTGATTTCCCGCCAGCAGTCGGATTCCGTCGGAATCCGACAGTATCATGAGTCGGCTTCGCCGTCTCGGACGACCCCGAGGCAGTTGACCTGCTCTGCCTGTAGAAGACCGGTCACTGTCAAGAACGGCCGCGACGAACGATCCTATCTCATAGACACGTTCATATTGCTCTATGAACGTTCTAACCGATTCTGAGAGGACCGTTCACGCCCACAGGGATAAATCCGTAGCGCATCTATGTGGAAGTGTAGGTGACGACAACATGCGAAACTTCACACGAACTATATTGGCCGCTCTTGCGGTCCTCATGCTTGCCGTCGGCGGCGTTGCCGCCCACGGGAGTGACGGTGCCGCTTCGGACCAAGATCCCGTCCCTGAGAACGCCTCGGCGGATGAACGGGGAACATGGATGGAACAACATATGACCGAGCACATGGGCGCGGATTCGGCCGCGCAGATGCAGGACCGGATGGGTATGAGCTACGAGCAAATGGGCTCCGTAATGAAGGGAATGATGGACGACGAAGGGATGGATAATATGATGAATGAAAACGGGTCGGGAACGGGGTGTCACTAAGAACCAAACGACGGAGATTGAAATTATAGAATGTACCCCAAGATCACGCCTAATTTTCCGACGTGGACGCTTTGTTCACCGGATTTTGAGACCTATCCCGGCTGAAGATCAGGCAAAGAGGGTCAGGGACCCCGTAGATAGGGACACGAATCAGGATACTCTGAAGTTGAGAACGCTGAAGTTCGTCAGATACGCCATCTCCGACGATGGAGCATATCACGAAATTGAGGCTTGGAACCCGCTCTCTAGTTATCCCTCGAAGGATAGCGCGGCGACGCGGCCATCCCCGTACATGATCAGAATCTCACTACCTGGATCCTCGTCGATGTCCGCCAGCACCGGATACGTCCAGATGGGAGTCTCGCGTTCGTAGGTCGCCAGTTGTTCACCGGAGGATGGATCGAGTACGTACACCACTCCCTCCTGCGTCCCGACCACTAACTCGGGAGATCGGTCGCCACCGATGTCGCCCAGCGTCGGTGGCAGCGCCTGGACCGTGCCCCCGCTGAGACCGAGATACACCTCGTCAGTACCGTCCCCGTCTCCATCTCCGACCGAGTGTATCTTTGAGATGGTATCGAGGCTCCGCGACCAAACTGTCCCGCCGTCGTCACCGTCAAGTGCAACTACATCATCGTCACTGGCGACGAATAGCTCCGGCGCTTCGTCGTCGTCCGCCTGCCCCGTAACTAAGAATTGTGCCGATATGTCCTTCTCCAAAAGGAGCTCGCCATCAGCTTCGTAGAGGTAGATCGCATCACCGGTGCCGACTGCGATTTCAGGGTCGCCGTCGCCGTCGAAATCTGCAATCTGTGGATCGGCCCACGTAGACGAGTCGTGATTTCGGTCCCAGGCGGTCGTCCCGTTCGAACGTACGACGAATAGCCCACCCTGCAGATCCACGACGACTACCTCCTTACCGTCACTGGGAAGGAGATTCGCGGTGGCGGGCTTACTGTAGCCGAGGGAGGTGGTTGGATGTCGCCATTTCTCCGCCCCCGTGTCGGCGTCGTGGGCTACGAGTCTCTGGTCGCCGGTCGCTGAGAGTACTTCGGGAGTACCATTCCCGTCGATGTCGTCGATCGCTGGCTCCGTAAGCGCGTGGTTCGTGCAGTTCTCGGCGGGAAGGCCCGCTTGCCGCTCCGCATCCCCGTTTGAGGGATCAAGCCACACGAGCGCACACGACGTGTCCGTTACCCCCTCTATCGTACTCAGTTCGTTGATCGGGGCGACGATAATCGTCTCGTTTTCCAGCTCCGTTGTCATCATGGGGTGATGGTTCTGCTGATAATTTCGCGAGGTATCTGAAACCCATCGTTCAGAGAGGGTTCCGCTTCCAGACGTCTCTGCAAAGGCGTAGAATCCACCCCCAACGAGAAGCACGAATAGAGCTACGACGAGAACCGCCGTGGAGGTACGCATCAACCGAGAGTACGACTCCAAAATAAAAAGCATAGCTACATACGCCTCTCCCGGCCAAAAACAGGCAAACTAAGAGGCTACACCACCCACCTCCCGGATAATGGGCGCTTTTCATCGGATTCATCGCCTCGGAGTCATACTCATTTTTCTCCTCTTGGTGCCCGGTGTAGCGAGCGCACACGAGATATCCGGCCAGTTCGAGGCACCCCTGCCACTGACTCTTCTTTTCAGCGGTGCTGCTGTGACCGTGGGAGTCACCGCTTTCATGCTCGCATTCACCGTCGAGGAACCGCTCGCCGACGCCGTCCTCGAACCCCGCTTTTCGATATCTCCCCCAGTAGCTGCTGGCCTTCGGGTGACGGCTCGTGGACTGTTCTTTCTCGCGTTCGTTCTCACGCTGGTAACTGGCCTTCTTGGGAGACAGGTCCAGGCGGAGAATTTTGCGACGATCTTCGTCTGGGCCGTCTGGCTCAAGGGCATCGCACTCATCGCGGCGATCACTGGGAGTCCGTGGCGCGTCCTCTCACCCTGGCGGGCCCTCTACGATACGCTCAGCCGCCTTGAGAGACGACCGATCGCCGTACTCGGTGACTACCCCTCGTGGCTTGGCGTGGGGCCAGCACTCATCGGGTATCTGTTCTGGATCGGCATCATCGAGAATCTCACCGTCATCCCTAGATCACCGAACTCGACCGTTCTCCTGCTCATCGGATACACGACAGTGATGCTCGTCGGTGGCCTGCTGTTCGGTCCGGAATGGTTCCGGAAGGCGGACGTGCTTTCCGTCCTCTATCGGCTGTTCGGGCGGGTGTCTCCGGTGTATGCGACCCGTACGGAGACGGGTGGGTATCGAATCGAACTTAGAGGTCCCTGGCAGGGCTGTACGCGATCCGTATACGGACTCGCCGTTGCCGGCTTCGTGATCGCAACCGTCTACACGGTGAGTTTCGACGGATTCACCAGCACGCCCGAGTATCAGACGATTCTGTTAGAAGTGCAGAGGACGTTCGACGTCGGTCCAACCGTCGCTGTACTGCTCTATCTCGTCGGGTTTCTGGGATTCATCGCAGCGTTTGCCGTGACGATCGTGCTTACCGGATGGCTCGCTGACGAGCCGAGTTCAGACTGGCGACGTGCGGCATTCGCGTTCGCGCCGACAGTTCTTCCCATCGCCGTCGCTTACGAGATCGCACACAACTATCCGTTCGTGCTGGCCAACGCGGGGCAGCTACCGGCGACGCTCTGGCCGTTCTTCGGCCTCGGTCGCGAACCGACGTTCGACCTGCTGTGGTGGCTTACTGTATACGTCGCTCTCAGCCGGTACGAGACTACACGGAAAGCACGGAGAGCCCACGGTCCACTCGTCGTCCTGATGATCGGCTATACCGTCCTCTCACTGTGGATCATCTCCCGACCCGTTGTGACTGGATGACGCAATCATTGACATCCTCCCCGCGCTAAAGGGCGAGGATTCCCCGAAGGGGAAATATTCAGGTTGCGCGTTTCCTCGGTTCTCAATTACGAGAATGCCACGTACAACATCGCTGATTTGGACTCCTCAGAATCGTGGGGGTTTGAATGAATTCGTTAGGCAGAAGTGGTTCGCTGGGTAAAATCCGCTGATGGTATCGGATCGGCGTCACGCGAAAGATGATGAAACCGGGGAGCGGTTTCAGCGACGCGGATCCCTACGGCCGCTATCTATCCTCATCCTCTTCGTGCTCGTCCTCGTCCTCACGCAGGTTCCCGTCGCATCCGCAGGGCATGGTGCGGCTGAGGCCACACAACTCACGCAGGGCCACGGGGTTCTTCTCGCCGTCGGCGGCGTCATCACCCTCGGTGGTGTCCTCATTCTCAAGCGAACGGATCGCGTCTCGCCGACGAATGCCCTCTATGGCGCGTTCGTCGGACTCGCCGTGACTGCGCTCGGGGTGACCGTCTTCTCCGCGACATCGCCAGAGCCGACGTACGCGGCAAGTTCCATGCCCTTCCCGCGGTCGTGGTACGTACTAATGGCGTTGTCGGTCGGCTCTCTGATCATGGTGCTGAGTTTCATCGTCGGCTGGCTTCGATGGCCGACCCGCCCCCGCTACACCTTCTTCGGGATTCTGATGGGCCTGTGGATCGCATATCCCTACCTCATTCCTGGGTCAGCCAGCGACACACACCCACTCGGGTATGCTATCGTCTTTGGGACGCCCGTCTTCGTCGGATATATAATCTGGAAAGACGCTGGAAACGTGCTCAGCACGGTGCTGCGCGATACAGTTGCTCGTCGATTTGGAATCGGTGTCGGGGCTATCGTGGCACTATACTTCATCTCTGTCACCGGCTATCTCTCGTTCGTCCCGGAACCAGGCGTTTACAATCGAAACGAGCAATTTATCGGTATCCTGCATGATGGTTATCAGCTCGTGAACTGGCCGCTATTTTTTATCTACCTTCCAGATGTCCCTCTCGTCCCGATCTTTTTGCTCGCCATTTCGCCCGGACTACTCGTCGTAACCGGGATGTTGAGCGCTCTCGTGGGATTGAACGCTGCCGTTATTGCCCGTCAGTGGCGCGTTGAAGAACAAGCTGGAAAGGCACAGAGTACCGCCGGACCCGCTGGACTTGTGGGCTGCAGTACCTGTGGCTGCTGTGGCCCGCTCGTTGCGAAAGTAGCGATTTTAGCGGCTGGCCCCTCCATCGCAGCACCATTGTACTGGGTGTTCGTCGATACCGCTTCCCCTCTCAGCGCGCTATTCATCGTCGCGAGCATCGTCCTGTTTGTCGGAAGTCTGATCTATTCGGTCGAAGCAGCGAGCCAGCCCACTCAAACCAACTCACTCGTTCCCGCGGACTAACTCACCATACAGGCCGTCGACGAGACGGTGTGCTTGATGTGGATCGATCGTGATCACACCGAATCCAGGCAGGGTCGTGTGGTTTTGGGCGGTTCACGCGGCCAGTACGACTTTCCAAACGTGTACTGTATCACTGTATCAGTTCTAGACTATCCAACTACGGACTGACGTTACGCTCGTTACGGGTCCGAGTCCGCTCGTTCGAGCCGTCGTAGAACCGGAATCTCGTCGAGTCGTTCTTCGTCGAGAACGTCCCAGTCGAGCCCCGTGGGCTTACTGTCTGCAGCGTCCGTTCGAATCGGTCGCTCCGGGGTGAATATCCAGTCCATTGGAACGTCCTGTGGCGTCGTAGGAACCGCTTCGTCGACGACTTGGATCTCGTGCACCGTCGTGACGGTAACGGTGTCGTCGTCCACCAGTCCGAACTCCCGCAGGACGGCGAACTCGAGATCACTGTATCCCTCGCCCTTGCCGACCCGTTCGCCGTGTTTAGTCACCGCGACGCTCCCGGAGACGATCAGATCGACGGTATCCATCTCGTCGGGACCGACCTGTGTGCCGAGTTCGGAGGACCCACCGATCGTCGTCGCGTGGTCGATGTCCTCTATCTCGCTCGGGTCCAGCCGCAGGAAGCACTTCTCGTCCCGCAGCCGAGGGACTGCCATGTAGACGACCGTGCCGGCCTCCAGCGCCCGCCGACGAACCGGCCGCTGTGGCGAATCGGGGTTCGATTTGACGACGTCCGTGCGTTTCCACGCTTCGGAGTCCTCGAGCCGTTCGGCGGCCCGCTCTGCCCCGGCAAAATTGGGGATTCTGCCGTGCGGTGGAAACGGAAACCGTGCTGCTCCGCTCTCCTCCAACTCGTCCCAGATTCGCTCTCGGAGTTCCTGCTTTTCCATGTCTCCTGTTACAACCCGCGGTATTAGTAGACTCTCACCTCACGGCGAAAACGGAAGCCGTGCCGTTCCGCCGTCGTCCAGTTCGTCCCACACCGCCTCCCGGATCGCGTCCTCGTCGGGCGTCTCAGGCACCGCCCCTGACGAACTCGATGTGTTGTGGGCCGTAGAAGAACGCCAGCATGAGGTAGGCGACGACCCCGAGAACGAGGCTGACGAGCCAGGCGGAGACGGCGACGCGGCCGACCGTCGCGTGGGCGGTCTCCCGCAGTTCGGCGGTGGTGTGGGTCAGCCCCAGCGTCACCTAGTAGCCGCGCAGCGGCGCGCCCTCGACGATCTCCTTGCGGCCGCCGCCGCCGGTCTTCAGCAGGTAGAGCACGAGAAACACGAGGATGAGCGAGAACGCCGCGACCATCGCCGCTCGGTGTTTCCGAACCTCGCCGTCGCGAATCCAGTAGACGCCAGCCAGCAGACAGCCGACGGTGAGGGAGTTGACGACGGCGATGGCGGCCGCCAGGGCGTCGACGGTCGACTCCGAGATTTCCGGATAGAGGCCGACGTCGCCGTACAGCGTCCCGACGACGACGACGTAGCCGACGACGGTCAGGACGGCCGTCAGCGCCCGCGGGTGTTCGCGGGCGAGGGCCGGACCACGAACTGTCGACATACCCGGCGTTCGGCGCCGGCGGTCAAGGAGGCTTCGCTTTCCCGTCCGTCGGCGGTCGTGCTTAGTTACGAGGAAGTAGCGTGCTTCGGCGGTGATGGCAGCGTTTCCGAACGCCCCCTCCCGCTCGCGGGCTGCGGCTCACGGCTCGCTTCGCTCGCCGTTCGCAACTTCGAGATACCTCGCTCTCGCTCGGTATCTCGCGACGCCTCGCTGCGCGCGGCCGGTGGCCGTGCGTGCGTCGGCTCGCTCCGCTCCGCGGCTCCCTGCAGTCGCCGCTCCGCCTCGAGGCCTCCCTCGCTGCGCTCGCTCGGCCTCGCTCCCCGAGCGGTCGGCCCCGTTCGAGTTCCCGCCCGATGTCGGCTGCCCGGCCGGCTCTCGCCCAACTAAACAGGGCACCGTCGACGACCGTCTGGATTAAGTACCGACCGGCCGCAGGCGGAGCGTGCGCGTCCTGAACCACCTCGAACTCGCCTCCCTGCTCGACCGCAGCGGCATCGGGACGGCGACCCGACAGCAGCGGACGGCGCTCGCCGACGCCGGCGTCGAGGTGGTCACCTCGCCGTGGAGCGGCGGCGACCCCCCGACGGCCCTCGCCGGACGGGTCGCCGGCGAGCCGCTGTTCGAGCGGTACGACGTCGCCCACTGCAACCTCGTCGGCCCGGGGTCGGTCGCGGTCGCCCGCCACGCCCGCCGCCGTGGGGTGCCGCTGGTGCTGCACGCCCACATCACCCGCGAGGACTTCGCCGAGAGCTTCCGGGGTTCGACGGCCGTCGCGCCGACCCTCGGGCGGTATCTCCGGTGGTTCTACTCGCAGGCGGATCTGGTGTTGTGTCCGAGCGACTACACCCGCCGGACGCTGGAGTCGTACCCCGTCGAGGCACCGATCCGGCCGGTGACCAACGGCGTCGATCTCGGGTCGCTGTCGGGCTTCGAGTCGCTCCGGGAGCCGTACCGCCGCCGGTACGACCTCGAGGGGACGGTCGCCTTCGCGGTCGGCAACGTCTTCGAGCGGAAGGGGGTGTCGACGTTCTGCCGGCTGGCGGAGGAGACGGACGATCTCGAGTTCGCCTGGTTCGGGCCGTACGATACCGGCCCGCAGGCCTCCCGGACCGTCCGGCGGTGGGTGACCGACCCGCCGGCGAACGTCACCTTCACCGGCTGGGTCGACGACAAGCGCGGCGCCTTCGCCGCCGGCGACGTCTTCTGTTTCCCCGCGAAAGTCGAAAACCAGGGGCTGGTCGTTCTCGAGGCGATGGCCTGCGGCAAGCCGGTCGTCCTCCGGGACATCCCGGTGTTCCGGGAGTTCTACGCCGACGGCGAGGACTGTCTGCTCTGCTCGACGCGGGCGGAGTTCCGCGAGGCCGTCGAGCGGCTGGCCGATGACCCCGCCGAGCGCGAGCGACTGGGGGCCAACGCCCGCGAGACGGCCCGCGAGCACGGCCTCGACCGGGTGGGCGAGGAGCTGCGGGACGCCTACGCCGAGGCCCGGCGGCGAGCCTCCGGCGACTCCGATTCCGGCGTCGACGCCGGAGTCGCAACCGATTAAACCCCGGTGGGCGAAGCCGGCCGCATGCAGACCGTCGCGGCGTTCACCGACACCTACCTCCCGACGGTCAACGGTGTCACCTACACGCTCCGGACCTGGCGGGACCGCTGGGAGCGGCGCGGCGGGCGGATGGGCGTCGTCTACCCGGGCGGCGACGGCTACGACCCCGAAACCCGGGAGTACCCGGTCTCCAGCGTCGGGTTCCCGTTCTATCCGGGGTTCCGGTTCGGCCTGCCGGGCGTCCCCGACGCCGCCCGCGAACTGCGGCCCGACGTCGTCCACGCGCACACGCCGTTCACGCTGGGGCTTGCGGCCCGGCGGCTCGCCGTCGACCGCGACCTGCCGCTGGTGGTCTCCTACCACACCCCCGCCGGCGCGTACGCCGACTACATCAGCGACGCCTTCGCCGGCGTCATCCGCCACGCCGCCGACCGCTACGAGCGGTGGTTCTTCGGGCAGGCCGACGCGGTGGTCGTCCCTTCGGAAACGGCCGCCGACCAGGTCGACGGCCGGACGCCGACGCACGTCGTCTCCAACGGCGTCGACACCGAGCGGTTCGCGCCGGCCGACGACGCGACGGTCGCGGCTTTCCGGGACCGCCACGACCTCCCCGACGGCCCACTCGTCGGCTACACCGGCCGCCACGGCTACGAGAAGCGGCTCGGGGACTTACTGGCGGCGACGGCCGGCCTCGACGTCGGGGTCGTCCTCGCCGGCGACGGCCCCGCCCGGGCGGAGCTGCGGCGCCGGGCGGCCGCCCGCGACAACGTCCGCTTTCTCGGCTTCCTCGACCGCGAGGCGCTGCCGACCTTTTACTCGGCGCTGGACGCCTTCGCCTTCCCCAGCCCCATCGAGACCCAGGGGCTGGTCGCCCTGGAGGCCGTCGCCTGCGGGACGCCGGTCGTCGCCGTCGACGGCGGTGCCCTCTCGGAATCGGTCGTCGACGGCGAGACGGGGTATCACTTCGCGCTGGGCGACATCGACGGCTTCCGGGGGGCGATTCGGCGGGTCCTCGACGAGCAGGCGGCGCTGTCGGCCCAGTGTCGGAGGCGGCGGTCGGAGCTGGACGTCGAGCGGTCCATCGAGCGGCTGTCGGCGGTCTACGACGGCCTTTAGCAGCGCTGCCGGCAGATTCGCTCGACGATGCGGCCCGTCGACAGCACCCGCTCGTCGCCCTCGCGGGCGGAGGCCCGCGTCACCCCGCAGTCGATTCCCTCCTCGGCGAGGGCCGCCGACAGCGCCTCCTCGTCGTGGTGCTGGTCGTGGCCCAAAACGATCACGTCCGGGTCGATGTCGCGGATGGGGACGAAGAAGTCCTCGGTGTGGCCGAGACGGGCCTCGTCGACCGGCTCCAGCGCCCCGACCATCTCCCGGCGCTGGGCATCCGGGACGACCGGCGCCGGCTTGTGGGTGACGTTAGCCGAGCGGGCGACGATGACGTGCAGCCGCTCGCCCATCGCGGCGGCCTCTTCGAGGTAGTGGAGGTGGCCGGGGTGCAGCAGGTCGAAGGTACCCTGTGCGACGACGCGTCTCATCTCACCGCAGCTCCCGGTCGATGTCGGCCTGTGTGAAGTCGAAGAACTGCTCGTCCGGCAGCTCGACGTCCAGCACGTCGAGGTCGGTCGGCTCGCCGTCGGTGTCGAAGGCCTGCCAGTCCGTGCGGCCGTACGGCGCGCCGACGATGATATGGACGTCGCCCCGAGAGAACGTCGCCAGGTCGGCGTCGCTCGGGCGCAACACCCCGTTAGGGTGGGAGTGGACCGAGCCGACGCTCTTGAGGTCGTTCGGCATGTAGGTCGGCTTGAACTCCGCGCTGACGGGGTTGGTCTTCGTCCCCGGCGCGAGGAGGACGTCGGTGATGACGGTCCCGTCGCGGTCGAGCCCCAGCGTCCGGGCGTCCTCGCCGCGGAGTTGGCCCATGTACTCGTCGGGGTGGCTGTCCTCGGAGGCCTGCAGCGCGAACTCAAGGGCGTCGTCGGCGATGCCGAGAACCTCGCTCGACCGGAACAGCGACGGGGTCCACGACCCGAGCAATCCCATACCTCTCCGTCGGGTTGCCCGACAACTAAGGCTTCCGATGGGACGGACCGGCCGCCCGGCCGACAACAACACGCTTAAACTCGACCGGAGCCGACGGTGGTCAATGACTCAGTCCGCTGCCGGTAACGCCGAGTCGACCACCGACGACGGGGTGGTGTACGACCTCGGCCCCGACTGTACCCTCGATGACGTCGACGAGGGCGACCGCTATCTCGCGACGGTGAACGGTATCGTCGACTACGGCGTCTTCGTCGATCTCTCCGACGACGTCTCCGGGCTCGTCCACGAGTCGAACCTCGAGGCCGATCCCGCGGTCGGCGACGAGCTGGTCGTCGAGCTGGTCGAAATCCGCGACGACGGCGACCTCGGGTTCGCCGAGACCGACGTTAACCCTGCCGTCGAGGCCGTCGCGGTCGTCCACGGCGACGAGGTCGGTGTCGACGACCTGACCGACCGCGTCGGCGACACCGTCCACCTCGAGGGCGACGTCGTCCAGGTCAAACAGACCGGCGGGCCGACGATCTTCTCGGTCCGGGACGGCGCCGGCGTCGTGCCGTGTGCGGCCTTCGAGGAGGCCGGCGTCCGGGCGTACCCCGAGGTCGGCCTCGGCGACGTCGTCCGGGCGACGGGCACGGTCGAGACCCGCGACGGCGCCGTCCAGCTGGAGGTCGACCGGCTCGTCAGCCTCCGTGGCGAGGCCGAAGCGGAGGTCCGCGAGCGGGTCGAGGCCGCCGTCGCCGAGCGGGCCGCCCCCGAGGACGTCGACCCGCTCATCGAGTGGCCGGCCTTCGAGACGCTCCACGACGACCTCGCGGCCGTCGCCGAGCGGCTCCGACGGGCGGTGCTGTCCGGCCGGCCCATCCGGCTCCGCCACCACGCCGACGGCGACGGCATGTGCGCGTCGGTGCCGGTCCAGCTCGCTCTCGAACGGTTCCTCGCCGAGGTCCACGAGGACCCCGAGGCGCCGCGGCACCTGTTCAAGCGGCTCCCCTCGAAGGCGCCGTTCTACGAGATGGAAGACGTCACCCGGGACCTCAACTTCGCCCTGGAGGACCGCGAACGCCACGGCCAGCGGCTGCCGCTGCTGTTCATGGTCGACAACGGCTCCACCGAGGAGGACGTCCCGGCCTACCGGACGCTGGACCAGTACGACGTCCCGGTCGTGGTGGTCGACCACCACCACCCCGACCCCGACGCCGTCGGCCCGCTCGTCGAGGAGCACGTCAACCCGTACCTCCACGGCGAGGACTACCGGATCACGACCGGCATGATGTGCGTCGAGCTGGCGCGGATGATCGACCCCTCGCTGACCGACGACGTCGAGCACGTGCCGGCCGTCGCGGGGCTGTCGGACCGTTCGAAGGCCGACGCCATGGACGACTACCTCGAGCTGGCCGCCGCGGCCGGCTACGACGAAACCGACCTCCGGGACATCGGCGAGGCGCTGGACTACGCGGCCCACTGGCTCCGCTACGACGCCGGCGGCAGCCTCATCGAGGACGTCCTCAACGTCGGCTGCGACGACCCCGAGCGGCACGCGGAGCTGGTCGAGTTCCTCGCTGACCGCGCCCGCCGCGACGTCGACGACCAACTCGACGACGCCGAACCGCACGTCGACCACGAGCGGCTGGACAACGGCGCCCACCTCTACCGGCTCGACGTCGAGAACCACGCCCGCCGGTTCACCTACCCCGCCCCGGGCAAGACGACGGGCGAACTCCACGACCGGAAGGTCGAGGAGACGGGTGACCCCGTCATCACCATCGGCTACGGCCCGGACTTCGCGGTGCTGCGGTCCGACGGCGTCCGGCTCGACATCCCGACCATGGTCGAGGAGCTGCAGGCGGAATTCGAAGGCGCCGGCGTCTCCGGCGGCGGCCACCTCGTCGTCGGCTCCGTCAAGTTCGTCTCCGGCATGCGGGAGCCGGTCGTCGACGCGCTGGTCGAGAGGATGGCCGACGCCGAACTCGACGAGGCGCTCCGGAGCACGCTCGTCCGCGACGACGACTGAGACCGGGCCGGTCGCTCCTTCAGCGAGCCGCCCGTCCCGGCGCTCAGGGCTGCCAACCGACCACCCCCTCGCGGCCGCCGAACTCGATTCGCCGCACGAGTAGCGCCGCGGCGGCGACACACACTGCGGCGACGCCGACGATCGCCGTCGGCACCGACCGGCCGTCCGGGCCCGACCAGTCGGCCCGGAACACCGACGCGTAGTAGCCGGCGACCGCCGACCCCTCGAGGGCGACGGCGACCTCGCGGTTCTCGGTCCGGGAGGTCCGCCCCCAATTGAGGCTCCCGACGACCGCGGTGTCGTCGACGACGACGCCCTTCGAGTGGACCTTCTCGTAGCCGTCGGGGTCGTCGACGCGGGCCTCGAGGTCCCAGCCCTCGGCGTCCGCCCGGCGGTTCAACCACGCCGCCAGCGCCTCGTTGTCCTCCTTGACGTACCAGCCGCTCGAGAGGTGGACCCGGGCGGTCACGCCGCGGTCGGCAGCCCGCAGGACGGCCCGCAGCAGGCGGTCGTCCCGGCTGCCGATGGTTACCTGCTGAACGAGCACCCGCTCGTCGGCGGCGTCGATCCGCGCGGCGACGGCGTCGGCGGCGTTGTCGGGCCCGACGAGCACCGTCGCCGCTTCGACCGATACCCGACGCGGGTCGTGTCGCGCCGGGAACTCGCCGACCGCGGGATTGGCGGCGGCGAACGTCCGACCCTCGCGGTAGCGCCCCCAAGGGGTCGCCGCCCGCCAGCCGCGATCGGTCGCATGGAGCCCCGCCAGCGCCTCGGCCGCCTCGGCGTTCTCGAGGACGACGCCCCAGCCGCGGCTCGACATGCCGCCCGTGCCGGCCGGCTTGAAGTTCTCCGTCAGCACGAGCGCTCGGTCGTCGACGACGGCGTACTTCGGGTGGTGGTGATCGTACCTCGCGTACGGGCCGGTCGGGAGGCGGACGTCGACGCCCGCCGCCGAGAGCCGGTCGAGCAGCCTCGCCTGGCGGTCGGTCATCCCGCCGACGGGCGACCCGCCGAGGAGAACGTGGACCTCGACGCCGCGGTCCCGTGCCGAGAGCAGCGCCTCGACGACCCGCTCGGAGGTGAGCGTGTAGCCGGCCAGCAGCAGGCGGTCGTCGGCGCTGCGGAGCGTCTCGACGGTTCGATCCGGCGCGTCCGGGAGGACGAATGCCGTCGCCCGGCCGCCGTCCGTTCGGACCGGCGCCAGGTCGGTCGCGCCGAGCGGGCGCCAGGCGCCGCGGGAGACGTTCCACACCTCCGCCTCCAGAGCGTCCCGGTAGCGGACCGCGGCGACGGTGTCGGTCCCCCGCCGGAGCCGGAGGTCGTCGCCGCCATTGGCGAGACGCAGCCGGCCGTCAAGTCCGACGACCGGGGCGTCGGCGTGTGTCGCCGCGGCCTCCGGCGTCGTCGAGAGGGCGACCGCCCCCGACAGCGTCCGGTTCGGAAGCCTCGCCGCCGTCGTGCCGTCGGTCAGCGTCCAGCCGGTCGTGTTCGTCGCCCGCGGGAACCGGACGACGACGAACTCGCCGGGGTCACCGCGCTCGACGGGGTCGGGGTAGACGGCGACGAGCGTCGCGTTCGCCGCGTTCGACGCGTCCGTCGCGTCCGGGCCGTCACTCGCGGCCACGACGACGCCCGGAGCGGCCGCGACGGTGACGAGTACGACGGCGAGCACGGCGACGAGTGGACGGGAGCGCACACGGCGGCCTGGCTCCGTCCCGGTACAAGAACCTGTGGTCGACCTGCGTGGCAGTGTTCGGACAAGCGGTTGCCGGCCGACCAAACCCCGCTGGGTGGGACTGAAAGGGGCCGGGCTCTCGGCCAGCCCCGGACGCTCGCGGCGCATAGCGCCGCGAACTCGAGAGAGCGACGCTCTCCCGGTGACGCAAGCGGAGAGGGAGCCGTCGGCTCCCTCAGGCAGTCGGCGCCGTGCGCCGACGACAGAGAGGGATCGAAGATCCCTCAGGCAATCGGGCATTGCCCGATGACAGCGAAGGACTGGAGGTCCCTGGGCCGCTCGCGCGACGGAGCCGCGCGAGAAGACCGCAGGACGGAGTCCGAGGACCGTGGCTCGAAAGATGGCTTCACGAACGTCGTTCGTCATACCGGAAGAGCTTCGCTCTTCCGTAGATCGCGGATCTCCGATCCGCTCACTCCCGGAAATCGCCGATTGCCGGAGACAGCGAGTCGCGGCGGCCGAGAGTCCGGGGGCTTTCGAAATCCTCCCTGTCCACACTCCAACTCCACGTCTCTTATCTGAACGCTATCTGTGGAACGAATCACTCTCTCGCGGCCAATAGAATCAGCCTTCGCCGATTGTGGAGCCAACTCCAGCCCGGTGTCGCTGGACGGCACGTTCGAGACCGCCCGCCAGCAGCGCGAGCGCGAACACCGCGACCCATCCGACGAGGTAGACGCCCAGAGGCGATATCAGGTCCGCCTGCCCCGGGTCTCCGGCGGCCTCGAACCAGAACGCGGCACCGAACGGGACGAACACCACGACGGCGGGCGAAATCAGCCCCCATCGGTCGTACGCGTAGACCGGAGTGGCGCCGAGTAAGAATACGCCCGGATACATCGCACCGAAGAGCAACTGTGCGTCCGGCGGTGCCTCGAGTAACTGGTACGGAACCACCTCGAGCGTGAACGCTCCGCGCACCCAGTTTGTGGCGTTCAGCGCGACTACCAAGAAGATGAGCCCGGAGGCCGCTGCAAGGGCTGCTCGTCGCACGCGTCGGCTCACGCAGGGGATTTACAAATACGTGTCGCGGGGAGTGGAAACGAACGTCGCGAGTCGCGGCGTCAGAAGCGAAACGGCACCGTGTCCGGAACGTCGGCGGTCAGGCGGCGGTCGCCTCGCGGGCCTTCTCGGCCTCGGCCTGGACGATGTAGGCGCGGTCGTCGTCGTGCTCGGCGGCGGCCTCCAGCGCGCGCTCGGTGCCGATCTGCACCAGCGCCCACGCCGCGGAGGCGCGGACCTCCGTGGGCTCGGAGTCGTCGTCGAGGACGTCCGAAAGCGGCTCGATCGCGCGGGTGTCGCCGATGAGCCCCAGCGCGCGGGCGGCCTGCGAGCGGACGCTCGGCGCCTCGTCGGCCAGGGCGACGGCGACGGCTCCGGTGGCCTGTCGACGGCCCGCTCGTCGCCGATCTTGCCCAGGACCTCGATCTCCGGCTGGTTGCGCTTCTGTGCGGCTTGGTGCATCGGCTCGAAGGCCTCCTCGGGGCCGAGCCGCCGGAGGGCGTCGACGCAGTTCTCCTGCATGAACCCCGACTCGAGGGCCTCGTAGGCGAGGACGATCCGTTCGGGGTCGTTTTCCGCCTCGGCGATGCGGACGACGTTCAGCTCCGGCGGGAAGTCCTTGCGGTTCTCGCCGGTGATCCGGTCGTAGAACCCCTGGACCTCGAGCTGCTCGACGACGCTGAGGTCGTCCCACTCCTCGGCGTCTTCGAGGTCGTCCGCGAGCGTCTCGGCGGCCGCCAGCAGCGCCGCGATGGTGTCGGCGTCCCCGTCGGGATCGAGCCCGGCCGCGACGGTCGCCTCGCCGACGGCCTCGACGGTGCCGGCATGTGCCTCGAGATCGTCGCCGCCGGCGAACGTCTTGTCCAACTCCGTCTCGGCGGCCTCCAGCAGCGTCTCGACGGCCGCCCGGACGTCGGGGTCGCCGTCCTCCGTCCAGCGGGTCTCCCGGACCGTCGCGGCGGCGTCCGCGAGCTCCTTCTCGACGTCTTCGGCGTACGGTCCGCGTGCGGTCTCCAGCTCCTCCCGCAGGCCGTCGGTCCGCGATTCCAGCTCCTCGGCCGGCTCGTCCTCGTCGTCTTCGTCGCCACCGTCCGGCCCGAGGTCCGCGCCCTCGAGGTCGTCGGCAACGGCCTCCAGCGTCGCCTCGACGTCGTCGAGGTCGGCCTCGGTCTCGGCGGCCTCGAGGGTCGATTCGACGTCGTCGAGCCGGTCGGCCAGCGAGTCGACGGTCACCTCCGGCGCGGGCACGTCTTCGGTGCCGTCGGCGCCGTCGGCGGCCTCGTCGGGCGCCTCCGCGCTTTCGTCGTCCCCGTCGGTCATATCCGACACTCCGGCAGAGCAGGTCAAGAGCGTTTCCATTCGCGGGACGTGCCCGGTCGGCAGACCGGTCAGCCGTCCCGCCAGTAGACGAACGGCGCGAGCACGAGGTACCCGACGGCGAACAACAGCAGCGACCGGGGGAACACCCGGCCGCCCACCTCCGGGAACAGCACGGCGAGCGCCTGCAGACCGCCCAGCACCAGCGCGTCCCGGGCGTACAGCTCCGGGTACGTGACGGGCGCGACCATCAGATACGTGAAGACGGCGGCGGCGGCCAGCAGCACGGGCGGGTCGGTGATCCCCGCCAAGTACGCCACCGCGAGGATGGTCGCCGCCAGCGTCGTCTGGACGCCCTCCGTCTCCTCGGCGTGGCGGTCCTCGAGCATATAGAAGCCGAGCCGGACGACGGCCATCGCGACGAACATAGCGGGGACGCCGACGGTGACGGCCGTCGCGGCGGGCGAGCCGCCGGTTCCCGTGCGGGCGACGGCGTGGACGAGCACCGCCGGCGCGACGCCGAAGGAGGCGACGTCGGCCAGGGAGTCGAGGTGGTCGCCGACCGGCGTCCCGCCCCGGGCCCGGGCGACGACGCCGTCGAGGCCGTCGGCGATGGCCGCCAGCAGGACGAGCCGGGCGGCGAGCGTCGGGTCGGCGGCGGCGACGGCCGCGGCGGCGAACCCCAGCGCCGCGTTGGCGACAGTGACGGCGTCAGCCAGCCCCAACTGCCCCAGGAAACGCGGCTGCATGCTCTGTCTCGTCGGTCGGCAACGGCCGTCTTAGTAGGTTCGCTTCCGCCCGCGACCGGGGGGCATATGTCCGTCGAACCCCCAGCGGGCGTATGGACCGACGCGCGTTTCTCGCGACCGCCGGCGCGGCGGCGCTGTCGCCCGTCGCCGGCTGTCTGGACGGCGGCCTCTCGGAGTCCGAGTACGACGTCGGGATGTCCGCCAACGCCTTCCTACCGGACAGCCACGAGGTCGCCGTCGGCGAGACGGTCGTCTGGGGCAACAACGGCTCCCGGAAGCACACCGTCACCGCCTACGAGAGCGCGATCCCCGACGGGGCGGCGTTCTTCGCCTCCGGCGGGTTCGAGACGACGACCGCCGCCCGCGAGGCCTGGAAGGACACCGGCGCGGGCAACGTCGCTCCCGGCGAGACGTTCGCACACACCTTCGAGACGCCCGGCAGCTACGGCTACCTCTGTATCCCGCACGAGCCGAAGGGGATGGTCGGCGTCGTCGAGGTGTCGGAATGACCCGGACTCAGCCCTCGTCGACGTCGACGTCGCTCTCGTCGACGTCGACCGTGGCGGCCTCCTCGGCGGCGACCTCCTCGGGGCGGGCCTCCAGACGGGTCTTCTGGACCTCCACCCGCCGGAGCGGGTAGATGGTCTTGGCCTCGCCGTAGATGGCCGACGAGAGCCGGCCCTCGACGATGCTGTCGATGAGTCCCTCGAAGGTGCGCTCGTCGGCGGCCTCCTCGACCAGCTCGACCATCGTCTCCCGGATGGCCTGCTCCTGGCTGCGGTCGGCCGACTTCGTCGTGTAGGCGACCGGCTGGACCTGCAGCCGGTAGTCGTCGGTCGTCAGCAGGGTGACGAAGGCGTCGACCTTCGAGGTGCCGCGCCGGGTGAGACTCCGCAGGTAGTCGCGGGTGAGTTCGTGCTGGACGAACTCCGTGTAGGCGGCGTCGCTGCCGACGTCCGTCACCTGGAAGGTCAGCTTCGTGTTGTTCTCGCTGGGGTCGTCCTCCAGCTCGCCGAGGGTCGTCTCGACCGTCCGGTCGTAAACCTGCTCGACCTCGTCGGCGGGTGTCTCACCGAGTTCGGCCCGGTCGAAGATCTCCGGCGCCATCACGGTGTACCATCGCTTCTCCTGTGACTGCTTCGAGACTGATCGTTCGCTCATGGTTGAATCGTGGTGTCGGTTACTCGCTGTGCGACCTGCAGGTTCGTCACGTAATCGTCGACGGTCGTCCGGAGGCCGCCGGTCGAGTCGCGCTCGATCGTCGTTACGACCGTCCGGCCGTCGACCCGGGTCGACATCTCCGCGGTGTTGTCCGGCCGGAGTGCCGCGGCGACCACCCCTGGGCGGTCGTGTGCCGTCCGGACCGTCGCCCGTCTCATCGCCGGGTCGCCTCCCTGTAGGCGTCGAGGTAGTCGGCGGCGGTGCCGTCGAACGTCGCCGCGCCGCGGCCCTCGCGGACGACCGCCCGGCCGTCCAGTGCCGCGGCCGCCGTCTCGAACGGGGCCGCGACGGCCGTCTCGGCGGCGACGGCCGCCCGGCCGTCGGCCGCCACGAGGGCGACCGGCTCCGGCGACCGGTAGCCGAGACAGAGCCGCGCGACCGTCCCGAGCGGGGCGTCGTCGTCGTCGACGCGGGCGACGTAGAAGCCGTCGTAGCGGCCGGTGTCGGCCGCCCGCAGCGCCGCGTGGGCCCGGCGGCCGTGCTCGCGCCACGTCTCCAGCGCCGTCGGCTCGACGTCCCGGCCCAGCGCCAGTGCGAGGCCGACGCCGGGGCGGTCGGCCGCGACCGCCCCGAGGACGTCGGCGTAGCCACCGAGCGTCCCGAAGCGGTCGCAGTCGTACGGCCGCAGCGCCTCCCGGACCGTCTCGGCGGCCCGAGGCCGATAGGTCGGCGCGGTCGTCGGTCGGCAGCGCGACGCCGGGACGCCGTTCGAGGTCCGCCGCCTCCAGCGGCCGACCCGACGGCTCGGCGCCGGCCGCCCGGGCGCCCGCCAGCGCGAGGATGGGATCGACGGCGTCGGCGGCGAGTTCGCGGGCGGCCTCTGCGGCCGCGGGCGCCAGCGGCGGCGCCGACAGCGCGACGTCGGCGCCGGCCGGGGCGTGCCCGACGGCGACCGTACGGTCGGCGTCCGTCGCCGGTGGCTCCGGAACGGCGTCGACGGCCGCCTGGTACGGCGTCTCCGTCGCCTCCAGCGCCCGGACCAACAGTCCCGTCGCCGCCAGGGCGTCGCCGTCGGCCGTCGCCGCGAGCCGGACGAAGCCGGCCTCGCGGATGGCCGCGGCTACCGCCGCGGGCCCGGAGGCGTCCTCGCTGCGACGACCGGCGGCCGACATCGGCTACTCCAGCAGCTCCTTCGCCTCGTCGTATTCGTAGGTGAACGCCTCGTCGAGCTCGTCGCCCCGGTAGTAGTCGACGAGCCGGCGGATCTTCGATTCGGTGTTCTGCAGGGCGCGCTTGTTCTGGGCGTCGCCGGGGTTGTCGTCCATGTGTGCTCGGAGCCGGACGGCCCGTTCCATCAGGTTCCGGAGGTCCTCGGGGAGGTCGGCGGCGGCGTCGTGTTCCTCGAGGATCTCGGTGACCTTCTTGCCCGTCGCCAGCTTGACGTCCGGGATCGGCGTCCCCTGGACGCCCTCGTCGCGCAGCTCGAGGCCGATCTGACTCGGGTCGTGGCCGGCTTCGGCCAGCTCGACGACCCGCTCCTCGATGGCCTCCGTGTCTACGTCGCTCCACTCCGGCGGCTCGTCTGCCGCGGGCCGGTCCGAACCGGACGACCCCCGGCGGCGTGAGTGCATTCGTGCCATGGTCCTGGTTGGAACAGCACCGACCGCTGTAGTCGGCGTCGTCTCACCGTCGGCGGCGCGACGCCAGCACTACCGCAATCCCGAGCCGACCAAGCGGCCGGCGAGTCAGATTTGCGGCCGTGCGGTTCCTACCGATGCTGGATGCTTCGCGCACAAAACCGTTTCTATCTGGCACTGAAGACCGTCGTCGTGCCGCTTCCGGCGCCGCCGCCCGGCGCACGGACGGTCCGGTCCGCTCCCCCGCGGCGCCGAGGTGGAGATGTACGGAGACGTACCCCGCCCGGCGCGGTAGTTATTTACAGTGGGAGTGTCACGCCGCCGGTATGACCCTGCTTCAGGCGGCGGGCGTACCGGCGTCGCTGTTCACGCCATCGGTGGTGTTCGTGGGGCTGGCGCTGCTGTTGCTCGGGGCGCTGCTGCTCGGACTCCGGCTCCGGACGTAGCGGCGGCACGCCCGGCGGTCCGCCGCGTGGCGCGGCCGCCGTCTGATACGGAACGGCTAAACGCCGGCGGCGAGAACGCTTCGGCGTGACCGTTGCCGCCGAGCGCATCGAACGGCTCCACGACCTCGCCCGGGCGGCGGCTCACGACGGCGAGGACGACCGCGCGCGACGGTACGTCCGCCGGGCCCGCCGTATCGCCGAGCGGAATCGCCTGCCGCTGCCGGAGCGGTTCAAGCGGTTCACCTGCGACGCCTGCGACGCCTACCTGGTGCCGGGCCGGAACGCCCGCGTTCGAACCCGGTCGGGCCACGTCGTCGTCGCTTGCGACTGTGGGGAGCTGGCGCGGCACCCGTACTGACGCGGAGTAGTGTTCGGAAAAGAGGTTCGTGGTGGGAGAAAGGACCAGCGAGGAGTTCGAAAGTCCCATTTCAGGCCCCCGACGGGGTACGCTCGGCTGGCCATCGCTTATTTGAACACCGGTCAGTGCGGTGTGTCAGCCTTTTATCCCCTGCCCCCAACCCGAAAGCATGACCGACCGAACGCTGCGCGAGCGGGCCCACGACGTCGACGTGACGGTGTGGGTCGGAAAGGCGGGTATCGACGCCGTCGTCGAGGAGCTGTCCGACCAGCTCGACGACCGCGAACTGGTGAAAGCGAAGTTCCTCCGGGCGGCCCGCGGCGGCACCACGACCGAGGAGTTGGCCGCCGACCTCGCCGACCGGGTCGGCGCCGAGGTCGTCGAGACGCGCGGCCACACGGCGGTGTTCCTTCGGTGATACTCCAGCAGGCCGAGGCCGCGGACGCTTCGAGTGTCGTCGGCAAGTTCCTCGTAGAGTACGTCGGCCTCTCGCCGGCCTTCGCCGACCCCATCGGCTACGCCGCACAGGGCGTCGTCGCGTTCGTCCTCCTGTACCTCGTAGGGAAGACCGTGGTACTTCCGCTGGCCAGTCGCGCGATGGACCGCCGGGGGCTGGACGGCAATGCCAAGAAACCGCTCCAGAGGATCGCGTTCATCGCGGTGCTGTTCGTAGCGCTGGCGGTCTCCTTCGGGGCGGCCGGCCGGGGCAGTATCCTCACCTCGCTCGCGACCATCGCCGCCGCGGCCACGCTCGCGATTGGGTTCGCGCTGCAGGTCGTCCTGCAGAACTTCGTCGCCGGCGTCTTCATCTTCGCCGAGAGGCCGTTCCGCATCGGCGACTGGATCAAGTGGAGCGACGGCGAGGGCGTCGTCGAGGATATCAGCCTCCGGGTCACCCGCGTGCGGTCGTTCGACAACGAGTTGCTCACGGTGCCGAACTCCCAGCTCGCCGACAACGTCCTGACGAACCCCGTCGACGCCGACAAGCTCCGCGTGAAGTTCGTCTTCGGCATCGGCTACGACGACGACATCGAGCGGGCGACCGACATCATCCTCGAGGAGGCGACGGCCCACGACGACATCATGGACAACCCCGCACCCTCCGTCCGGTTGACCGAACTCGGCGGCTCCTCGGTCGGCCTGCAGTCCCGGATCTGGATCGCCGAACCCTCGCGGGCCGACTTCGTGACGATTCGCGGCGAGTACGTCACCGCGGTAAAGCGGCGCTTCGACGAGGAGGGCATCGACATCCCCTATCCGCACCGCACGCTTACCGGCGGCATCGAGTTCGCCGACGGGCCGGTCGCAGCCGACGCCAGCGGCGGGACGGCGGCCGCCGAGGACTGACCGCGCTCCGACGGCTCGGGCTCCGACCTCCTGGTCGCCGCCCGAGCCGAAAGGTACATACCGGAGACCCCGCAAGTTCAGAGCGGACTAGGTCGGGCGGTTAGGCCCCGCTCGTCACCCGCGCTATGGTCTTCAGCGGGGACCGAATCCGGGGTTCGTCTGGCCCGACCAGTGCGGGCCCCGCAAGCCAACGTCGAAGCCTCGTCCTGCGAGGGCAGCGGTCCCCGGTCCGGCGTCTGCAGGGACGCCCGACCGGAGTTAACCGCGGGTAATCCGCCAGGCACGGAAGTGAGCAGCGGACCCGCGGACAGCTGTCGCCCGCAGGGTCGCGGGGTGGAGGAGGCACGCGGGACTCCCCGTGCTGGAACGGACAGGCAACCCCCGGCGTCCGTTCACTCATACCGAACTTTTTACACGGTCGCTCGCCGCCGGCGAGCGACCGGCAAAAATCCATGCGAATCGCCGAAGGCGATTCGCTGGATGACGAGAGGCGCCGTCGGCGCCTCTCGAACCACTTCGATGAAAAATAGCTCCCTCCTCCAGCCGCCTTGCGCCTGCGACGCTCGGCGTTAGTCGTCGGTCGCTACCGGACGCTCGCTCCGCTCGCGTCCGGCGAGAACACCTATACCACCTCGGAATCCTCGTCGTATCGAATAGCTCGCTGAGAGTCAACTCGACGTATGACCGCGTCCTTCGGCACGTCCGTTCGCTAGCATACGCCGAGCGTAGCGAGGCGTTTCACCGCGCGAGCGGCGAGCCGCGACCGCAGGGAGCGTCTCGCCAGTGAGCGCGGGACCAAGGGCCGACCGTAGGGAGGCCCGCAGTGTCTTTTTCATCGAAGTTTTTACCGGTCGCTCGCCGCCGGCGAGCGACCGTGCAAAAAGTTCGGTTTAGAACAGCCGTAGCGCCCGACCGTACCAGACGCTGGCGGCCGGTAGCAGCGCGCCGACGGCGGCCAGCAGCCAGCGATGGTACTCGATGACGACGCCGGTCGTCAGTGGTCCGACGAGCGGCTCGGCCGTCGTCAACTGTAGCGGCACCTCGCTCGGGACGGTGACGGCCCACACTCCGAGGACGACCGTCACCGCCAGTCCGAGGCCGACGCCGACGCCGGCGGCCGTCTCGGGAGCGGTGCGCTCCTCGCGGCCGGCGGCGAAGACGACGACGGCCACCAGCGCGAGCAGCCCGCCGACCCACGGCGACAGCGCGCCGGCGCCGTAGTAGCTGCCGGCGTCGCCGTCGACGACTGCGTACGGCACGAGCAGCAGCCCGACCACCACGAGCGAGGCGATGATGCCGAGCGTCGGGGCCAGTCGGCGGCTCTCCATGGCCGACGGTCGGGGCTGGGGCGTCTTAACCGGGCCGGATTCGGCCCGCCGGCCACCGCAAGGCACACCTACGCCGGCGTCGAAGCCGCCGGTATGCCACTGGGAGGCGCGACGAAGAAAATACAGAAGCTCCTCGACACCGCCGAGGAGCTGTACAACCGAATCGTCGAGCTCCGCGAACAGGTGATGGAGGTCCGCGAGACCGTCCAGGAGACGAACGAACGGATGGCAGTACTGGAGAACCGCCTCGACCAGCAGGGGGCGATTCTCGAGGCGCTGGCCGAACACGAGGACATCGACGTCGACGAGCTGGTCACGGAAGTCGCCATCGAGGAAGCCGAACCGGCCGAGGGGGCCGACTCGGCCGAGCGGGCCGAGCAGGACGAGTGGGACGAGCAGGCCGACGGCACGGGACCGGAGACGGCAGCCGGCGGCAGCGCCGTCTCGGACGCCGAGGCCGGCAACGAGGACTGACTACGAGAGCCGGCGGTACTCGATTTTCAGACAGCGGTCCTCGACGTACCGGCGCCCGGCGGCCTCGACGCGCTCGCCGGCCGCGGGGTCGCGGATGCCTTGCTGGGTCCAGACGGCCTCGACGTCGTCGCGCTCGAGCGCTTCGTCGACGATTCCGGCCACCTCCTCGCTGGGCCGGAACACGTCCACGATGTCGACGTCCGCCTCCACGTCGGCCAGCGAGTCGTACGCCTCCCGGCCGAGCACCTCGTCGGCGTAGGGGTTGATCGGGACGACCTCGTAGCCCTGCTCCTGCATGAACCGCGGGACGTCGTGGGCCGCCTTCCCCGGCGTCGACGAGCAGCCGACGACGGCGATGGTATCCAGCGCGAGCAGGTCGCGGAGTTCGACGTCGTTGTCGACCGGCATGTGGTCGCCTACGGCGCAACGGCTCAAAAAGCCTCCCGCGGCGTTCGCCGTCGCCTACAGGACCACGGCGGCGCGCCCGGCGACGAAGGCGACCGCCGCCGCGAACATCGACATTTTGAGCCACCGCTGGCCGGTCGCCGGCGCCCCGAACGAGCGGTACATCGCTGCCAGCATCCCCACGACGGCGGGCGCCAGCACAACGAGATATGGCGGCCCGAAGGTGCCGCGCAGGTACGGAACGGGGCTGGCGACGACGGCCGCGACGACGAAGACGGCCGCGACCGCCAGCGCTCGCCGCCGCCCGAGAACGATGGGCAGCGTCCGTAGCCCCTCCTCGCGGTCGCCGGCGACGTCCTCGACGTCCTTGACTATCTCGCGGGCCATCGTCGCGCTGGCCGCCAGCGCGAACAGCGCCAGCACGGACGCGCCGAGGTGGTAGAGGAACGTGCTGCCGGTCAGCGCGCCCACGAGCAGGTTCCCGACGCCCGGCAGCCCCTTGAATATCTCCGTGTAGGCGACAAGTGCGATCAAGTTCACCACAGCGATGACGACGGCTAGCGGCGGCAACAGCAGCGTCAGGCCGACGGCGACGACGAACAGTAACCCGCTGAACGCCAGCGCCGCCCGCGGCGACACCGCCCCGCGCGGTATCGGCCGGTCGGGGCGGTTGACGGCGTCGATCTCGCGGTCGAAGTAATCGTTGACGGCGTTGCCGCCGCCGGTCGCCAACACCGTCGCGGCGACGGCCGCCGCCGCCTCCAGCGGCGCCGACAGCCCGCCGGCGACGAAGGCCCCGATGAACGTCAGCGCGCCCGCCGCGGCGGCGTTACCCGGCCGGGTCAGCTCCAGGAACCCGCGCGCCCGCTCCATACCGTCGGCTCCCGCCGCCGCCGCTTGAAGGCTCCGGAACCCCGGCGGAATGGACAGCGTTAAACCCGACAGCCGGCTACGGGCGTGCGAGGGCGCTTAGCTCAGTCTGGACAGAGTACTTGGCTTCGGACCAAGCTGCCGCGGGTTCAAATCCTGCAGCGCCCATCATTTTGCGACGAGCGGACGCGAGGAGCCAGAAGTGTCGGCAAAGGATTCGAACCCTGCAAGGCCGAGCGGAGCGAGGTCTTGCTCCGGTTAAATCCTGCAGCGTCCATCAAGCTTTGAACGGCAACACCTGCAGGACGGCGTCAAGATGGACCGCCGTTAACTACGCTTTCACCTCGTTTGAGCATTAATGCTCGAGTCGTGATTTCGTTCGAGATTAAACGGAATAGGGTTCGTTACTGGAGGTCGCATACAACTGAACGAGTCGGGCGGGGGAAAAACATCAGTTCATGTGGGAAAAATCCAGCGAGTTACTCGTCTTCGAGGGCGTCGTAAATGTCCTGATTCGCGTCCCGGTCTGCTGCCGCGACCCGTCGGATCAGCTCCCGTCGGATGTCCTCCATCACTTCGTCCACCGGAGAGACGGACTCCGTCCCTTCTTCGGTCGCCATATTCGAGCGAACGATTCGAACGGCATTAATCGTTCGGGTCCGACGAATCGTCAGTCAACTGTTCGACCCCGTACTGAATCAGATCCTCTCGCCACTCCTCGGTTTCTTCGGCCAGATCAAGTTCCTCAGTACGAGTTCGAAGATACTTGATGGTCTCCTCCGTATCGACGCTTGCCTCATCGGTCCCGAACTGTTTCAAGAGTGACCTTACTTCGTCATCATATTCGAATCGATAGCCGTTGAGAACATAGAAAACGACCGTGACGTTGAGCGCGGTACGCTTGTTCCCATCGACGAAGGGATGATTAGCGACGAGAAGCCGAAGGAGGTGGAACGCCTTCTCGTGAATCGCCACAGGTGCCGAACCGAAGCTCCCCTCCTCGATGTAGTCCAGAGCGAACTCGACGTCGCTTCGATCCTGGGTACCGGAGGGCGTATCAGGGTACTCAGAAACGATGTCGTCGTGAATAGCAATAATCTCCTCGACGGACGGATACCACATCGAGTCAGCCATTCAGCTTCACGTCAAAGCCAGACGAGTGTAGGTGTTGGCATCGATTATATCGATGAATGCTGTCGAGATCATCTGTTCTCGAACGCTCGATTTTGGTCACATCACATCTAAAAAGGTCGATTCGTCCGTCAGTTGAGCGAGCGCTTGCAGCGCTCATAATTCTCGATGGGTACAATCGCCCGACAGCGACGGGGTGAACCTCTGATCGAACGCAGCGACGGAGCTTACCTCCGGTGGCTGGATGAGAGGCCGGACAGTAAGAAGTCATCTGCAATTAGATAATTCGAGAAGGAGAGAGTCACTTGCCGGTCAATGAGCCGACCACCGGCTTCGGGCCTGCGCGTCGATTTCCAGCGATCGGACGTGCGCTACGGCCCGGAAATCGAGCGACGCCAGAAGCGAGGGCGCCGCAGGCCCGGACCGATCGGCTCCGGGCGATACGGTGAGAGGGGACGCGACGAGCGGATCACCCGGGAGACGGCCGGCAACGTCGGTCTCGTCCGGAACGGGGAGGCCGTCGACCCGCCGGCCGACGACGGAACCGGCGGGTAGCGCGGACCGCCCCGGTGCGTCGGCCCGAACAGTGAAGAATCGCCGGCCCGGACGTGAATTCATGTCGGATGGCGGGCTGGACGGACGCGACGAGCCGGCGCGCGGACGGGACGACCACGCCGAACTGCTCTCGGAGCTCGACTCCCACGACCTCGCGGTCGCCGTCGACCCGGAAACGCCGAGCCGGGAGGTGGCCTTCGAGTTCGACCCGGACGCCGACCCCGACGGGACGTTCCCGCAGTCGGTCGCCAGCGGCGGCCCGACGCCGGAGGGGGTGATCCTCTGGACGCGGATCGCCCCAGAGCGGTTCGAGCCCGGAGCGTCGGTCGCCGTCCGGGTCGCGACGGACCCGGCGTTCGAGGACGTCGTCTACGAAGGCGTCGTGACCGACGACGAGGGCATCCGGGCCCACGACCACACTGTGAAGGTCGACCTCGACGGCCACCTCGAGCCCGGCAGCGACTACCACTACCGGTTCGTCTACCGCGGCACCGCCTCGCGGGTCGGCCGCTGCCGGACGCTGCCAGCGCCGAACGCGGACCCCGATTCGGTCAGCTTCGCGGTGCTGGCCTGTCAGAACTACCTCAACGGCTACTACCCGGCGCTGCACCACGTCGCCGAGGAGGATGTCGACTTCCTGATCCACGTCCGGTTCATGCAGGAGGCGCTGGAGGCCCACACCCTCGTCGTCGGCTGGGACGACCACGAGATGGTCAACGACGTTTACTGGGACGACGAGACCGACGCCCCGGCCGGCGACCACCCGCGCGGCGACGACCCGGCATTCATGACGGAGCTCGTCGCCGATGCGATGCACGCTTGGTGGGAGTATTTGCCAGCCCGCGTGGAGTACGACCCGGCCGGCGACGTCCTACAGGAGCGGTTCCGGCTCTGGCGGTCGCTGGAGTTCGGCGATCTCGTCACGCTCGCGATCACCGACGAGCGGCTGTTTCGCGACCCGCCGCGGGAGGTCATCCCGACGGTCGACGAGGTCGGCCCCCACCGGGAGCCGCCCGGCCGCGCGATGCTCGGCGACGACCAGCGGGAGTGGCTCGTCGAGACCATCACCGGTTCGGAGACGGTGTGGTCGGTGTGGGCCGACGAGGTGCTGACGGTTCCGTTCCGACTCGGCTCCGGGCCGCTGTCGCTGTACCCCGTCCAGGGCGGCTGGGACGGCTACACCCGCGAGCGGATGCGGATAACCGAGGCCGTCGACGCCGCCGACGTCGACAACTACGTCACCCTGACCGGCGACATGCACTGCTACGTCGCGGCGTACAAGCGGTCGGCGTACCCGGGGCGGATCGGCGGCGGCGAGGGCGTCGCCCAGGGCGAGCGCATCGGCGTGGAATTCATGACACCGGCGGTGACGTCGCTGAACATCGCCGAGGCGCTCGGCCTCACCCGCGGGTGGCGCGGCCGGCTCACCGAGCCGGTCCTCTCGCGGCTCGTCACCGCGATGAACCCCCACATCGAGTTCTTCAACAGCCACCACTGGGGCTATTCCGTCGTCGAGTTCACCCGCGAGGACTGCACGTACGTCGGCTACGCGGTGGACAAGACCGACGACAGCCCCGACGCCGACCGGTCGGTGCTGACCGCCCACCGGGTCCCCCGCGGCGAGGTCACCCTGCAGGACGTCACCGACGAAGTGCGGCGGGAGGAGTAGGCGTCGACCTCGGTGACGTCAGTGAAAGCCGATGTTCGCCGGGTCGGTGTCGCGGTCGAACGTGACCTCGAGAACGCCGTTGTTGAACTGCAGTTCCCCGGAGCCGTCGTCGACGTACGCCGGCAGGTCGACCCGGGCGACGAACGGCGGGCCGTCCCGGTCGGCACGGATCGCCACGGCCCGCCCGTCGCACCGCACGTCGATCCGGTCGCGGCTCGTGCCCGGCACGTCGGCGACGACGCGGATCTCGTCGTCGTACTCGTGGACGTCGACGGCCTCGGCCCCGCCGTCGGTCATTCCGGCCAGTAGCTCCTCGATCCCGCCGAACCGCCCGCCGAACGGGCCACTTTCGTCGTCGTCACCCGGGTTCCGTCTCATCACCCCGGTTACCTTCGCCGTGCCGATAAGGCTTCGCCGCGGCCCGCCGTCTGGCGGGCGGCAGACGGCCGACCCGGCCGCCCCGTCGGAGCCGCCCGGCTCGAGGCCGACTTCCGTACGTCGGCTCGGGGCCGCCTTCCCTTCCCGGTGCGACACCGGAGTCGACAAGATGCTCGGTCGCATGCATCCGAACATGAGTCGCCCGGCCGTGATAGTGAGCCAGTCCGGCGCGGTCACGCCGGGACTCCGAGCCGTCGTCTCGGCGTCCGGGGACGACGTCGTCGAGACCGTGACCGTCGACCGCCGGGAAGACAACCGGTACTACCTCTCGCCGCCGACGCTCGACCGCGTCGAGACGCTGTGCGACGGCCTCGAGGCGACGGAGCCACGCGTCGTCGTCGACGGGACCGTCCACCCGGGCCAGATGGTCGACCTCGGGGAGCGGCTGCCGTCGGCCGCCCTCCAGGACCGCCGCGGCGCCATTTTAAAGCGACTCGGCGAGACGAACCCGGCCGCGGCGACGCGGTTCGAGCTCCGGCGGACCCGTATCGCCCGCCGTGCGGCGGCCCGCGACCAGCGCGACGGCGCGGCCGACACCCCGAGCGGCGAGAGCGGCCGGCTCGCCGAACACGACGAGCGCCGAGGGCGGCTCCGCGAGCGGCTCGACGACCGCCAGCGAGAGGCCCGCCGACGCGTCGACGACGCCTACACCGACGTCGACGGCCACGTCGTCCTGCTGGCCCGCGGCGACGGGACCGCAGCGACGGAGGCCTGGACGGCGCTGACCGGCGACGACGCGGACGCGGAGCCGGCCGCCGGTCGTCCCGCGGGGGCGACAATGGCGACGGCGGCCGTCGGCCCGCACACGGTCGCGGTGACGGACGCCCCCGGCGTGGTCGCGGCCGATGGATTTCCGGCGTGGTTCGCCGACGCCGTTCCGGGGGTGGTGGCGGCGCTGGAGCAGGCCGACCTCGTCCTGTGCTCCGGCGTCGACCCCGACGGACTGGTCGCCACCCTCGCCGAGCGGTTCGACGGCACCCACGAGGCCGTCGCGGCGACCCCTGAAGCGGTGCGTGCCCGCGTGACCGACACGTTCGGCGCCGCCGACTACGTCGTCCGGCTGCCATACGGTGACGACGCGCAGGCGCTGCTCTCGGAGCTCCACGAGTCGGCGGCCGTCGCGGACGTGGCCTACGGCGACGAGGTGACCGTCCGATTGACGGTCTCGCGGTCGGCCGCCGAGTCGCTCGTCCGACGGATCGAGGCCGTCGGCGGGACGGCGCGACCGGCCAACGGAACCGACTGAGACCCTCGGTCGGACGTTTAGGTCGCGCCTGGGCGAGGACGCCCCAAGTGCCGGTGCGAAATTTTATGTAGCGGAGCGGCATCAATCCGTCCCGATTCGAATGAAACGATACGTATCCGTCGCCGTCGTGGCGTTTCTCGCCGCCGCGGCCGTCATCGGCGTCGCCGCGGCCGACGCGGGGCCGCTGGCCGATGCCGGTCTCGACCAGGAGGTCGGGGCCAACACGACGGTCCAACTCGACGGCACCGGCTCTTCCGGCGTGTGCCGACTGCGGTCGGACCAGCTTCAGGCCGACGGAGCCTGGCCGCCACAACGTGACTGTCGTCGTTACCGACTCGGAGGGACGGTCCAGCACCGACACGCTCTACGTCTATGTCAAGGATTTCGGGCCGACCGTGCGGCTGGACGGCGACACCGACCCTCAGACGGGTGAACGGGCGCCGTACGAGACCACCGTCGAGGCCAACGGTTCCGAGTTGGAGGAGCTGACCTGGCGGGTCGACGGACGGACCGTCGACCGCGAGACGATATCCGGGCGGTCGAGCGCAACCGAACGCAGGTTCCGGTTCTCTGGGTCGAGGTCGTACCGCCTCGCGGTCGTCGCGGAGGACACCACAGGTCGGTCCGACCGCGACACGCTCATCATCAAGCCACGGGTGGACCGGGAGCCGCGACCGAGTAGCGGCGAAGTAAACGAAGTTGTTGAACCCGTTGGAACCACCGCAACTGGCGACATCGACTGCAGCTGGTCATCTTATATCGCTCAAAGTGGGCACGCCTGCGTCGGCGACCAGACAGCACAGAACGATGAGACGGTCATTGGTGGATACTCGCATGCCTGCAGGAAGGTCGAGTGTGCGAAAAGTTCTACCGTCGAAACAGAGTCCGAAGTTGATCTCGATACCACTAAACGCTTCGCGGAAAATCGCGTCGATGAGGCTGAAGACAATGATGAAAGCGATGACGATGAATACAAGCTGAGAGACTCCGATAATTCGGACTCCAGCAGCGGAAGCAATCACATAGATATGAGCGGTAATGGGAATGCCGGGTACATCGCGCCCTGATTGAGACAATCCGGCCGGGTCAGTTCTGATTTTATACTGTCCGTCCAATGTTTATTACAGATGCACTTTTTTATTAGAATATGAATCGACGACGTGCTCTTCAGACGGCGGCGCTGGCATTTGCCGGGGGTATTGCTGGCTGTGACACCACCGGTGGCTCGTCCGACGACGACCCGACCAAGACTCCAGAGCTGACGGCGACCGAGACGCCGACAGAGACACAGACTCCGACGCCACGTGAGGAACCCCGTGGCACTGGCCCGCCGGTTTACCTGCAACTTTTCCCCCGCAGCTTTTTTAAGGGCACGGAGGGAGACGGAGAATATGAGTCTGACAATGCGGTCTTCACCAAGGTCGACTGGGAGTGGCATCTGAAGAATCGAGAGACCGTGCCGAAGTTCGACGCAGTATCGTCCGAAAACTGGTCGTTCCGGCCATTCAAAGGGAATTTCGATCGGGCGCCGAGTGCCGACGTGCTGAAAACACCCGTCTACGGCGCGCTCAATACTGCATTCAAAGCAGAAGAGGAACTGAGTATAAATTTCCCGGACATCAGTCCAATCATGCGGGAACAGCTCGGGCTGGAGGCTAATGACGAGTATCGAGAGGCAGCCCGAGAAATCGATGAGGTGGTCTACTCCTATAGTCCCGAGGTGCTCTATTATATCGGTGTCAATACTGATCCAATTCGCGACCTACTCGAAGACGGCCCAAATATGGCCCTGAGAGAGTGGTCCAACGGTGGCAGCACCAAAGTCTATACAGATGTCCTCAGTGAAAATCCCAAGGATATCTCTGACCGGCTCATAATAGTCACCGATTATTACGATAAGGGGGTTGTAGCTCTCAAAGCAGAGAATGGCCCACTGACGCCGTATACTGCTGTTGGCAATCGGTGTGCTGGTGGCGGCGCGAGACCGGCATCCAGGCTTGAGTCGGTGCAGTGGTGTCTCGACGAGCTGGTTGATGCGCCCGTGGTCGCGGGTGAGGTCAGCGGTGGTCGGCGCGAATTTGACGATGCTCCTCACGGCGACCGCGATATCGGGGCAATCAACCCATTCGAGACGATGTTCGTCGGGATGAATATTAGTGAGTTCTCGGCGGTCGTCCAAACTATCGTTTCCGATACCGAACGGCCAGCCCCGTCGGAAACAGAACTCGAAGAGGCGTTCGCCGAGAATACCGGTGAGTACAGCCCCACATACCACCCGAACGTTTCGAGTATCACCGCCACGTGGTGACCGACGGCGAGACGACACTGGTGGCAACTTTGTTTCGTAGGAGCCCTTCTGGCGGGTGACCCGGCGATAGTCGGTCGCCGTCGCGAGCCGCATCGGCGGCCCGGCCGGCCTGAACGGTGGCCTAACCCGAACCGGACCGCCACAGTGTCGCTACACCTCGATGTACTCCTCGTTGAACGTCCACTCGCTGTTGTTGTCGCGGGTCATGTATTCGCCGTAGTACGGCACACGGTTGCAGTTGGCGCAGGAGGAGAGAGGGCTCAATGTGGTCGAGCCCTCGGGGGCGCAGTCGGTAGTTTACTCAGGGAGGACCGCATTGAAACTCACCGGACCGAGGCCGTCGGCGAAACGGCGCGACCGGCCGACGGGACCGACTGAACCCCTCTGTCGGCTCCTCATCGCTGCCGCGATGCACCCCGCACCCACACCTGCATCCGCACTGGCCGCCGGACGACGGGCCCGCGGGGAACTACTTATGATGGTCGCCGCCGGACCCTCGGCCGAGTTCATGATATCGACGACGGACGACAGCGCACGGAGCGTCGGGACCGTCCTGTGGCGTCCCGGCGAGTCGACCGCTCCGGGAGGGTTGACCCGCGACGCCGGGGTCCGACGGCCGTGACGGCGACGGCAGGAACGGACGGGGACGGCGAGGACGACGCGGCTGACGTCGCCGACGTCGAGTACGGGATGGACGACGTCCCGCCGGCCGGTCGGTCGGTGCTGCTCGGCCTCCAGCACTACCTGACGATGATCGGGTCGACCATCGCCGTGCCGCTGGTCCTGGCGACCGCCATGGGGATGCCGGAGGCGGCGACGGCCCGTCTCGTGGGAACCTTCTTCGTCGTCTCCGGTGTCGCGACGCTCGCACAGACGACGGTCGGCAACCGGTATCCGCTCGTCCAGGGCGCCAGCTTCGCCATCCTCGCGCCGGCGCTGGCCATCGTCGGCGTCGTCGGCTCGAACGGCGGCGACTGGGAGGTGATGATCGTCGAACTCCAGGGGGCGATGATCGTCGCGGGGCTCTTCCAGGTCGCCGTCGGCTACCTGGGGCTGTTCGGCCGGGTGAAGCGGCTGCTGAGCCCGGTCGTGCTCGCCCCGGTGATCGCGCTCATCGGCCTCTCGCTGTTCGACGCTCCGCAGATAACGAACCCGGAGACGCAGTCGGTCTGGCTCCTCCTCCTGACCGTCGGCTCCGTCGTCGCGTTCTCCCAGTACCTCGGCGGCCGACACCCGGTGTTCAAGCTGTATCCGGTTCTGCTGGGACTCGCCATCGCGTGGGCCGTCGCCGCCGTGCTGTCGGTCGCCGGCGTCGTCCCGGCCTCGTCGCCAGCGTTCGTCGATCTCGGGAGCGTCCCGGAGGCGCCGGCGGTCCAGCCGATCCGGCCCCTCCAGTGGGGGTTACCGCGGTTCACGCCCGCCTTCATCATCGGGATGACCGCCGGCGTGATCACCTCGATGCTCGAGAGCTTCGGCGACTACTACGCCGTGGCCCGCATCGCCGGCGAGGACGCCCCCAGCGCCGGCCGCATCAACGAGGGCCTCGGCATGGAGGGCGTCGGTAACGTCTTCGCCGGAATCATGGGCACCGGCAACGGTTCGACGTCGTACTCGGAGAACATCGGCGCCATCGGCATCACGAGCGTCGCCTCCCGGTACGTCGTCCAGATCGGTGCCGCCGCGATGATCGTCGCCGGGTTCGTCGGCTACGTCGGCCGGCTCGTCACGACCATCCCGGCTCCCATCGTCGGCGGGCTGTTCGTCGTCATGTTCGCCCAGATCATCGGCGTCGGGCTCTCGCAGCTGCAGTACGTCGACTTGACGGACAACCGGAACGTCTTCGTCGTCGGGACGACCGGCATCGCCGTCGGCGGCCTGGTCGGGTTCGTCCTCGACACGACCATTCCCGGCGAACCGACGTCCCGCGGGCTGACGGCCTGGCGGGAGCGGACCGAGTCGCCCGACGACTTTGAGAGCTTCCGGGACCGGTATCTCCCGTCGGCGACCGACGGCGAGGTGAAAGGCGACTGACGACGGCGGCTCGGCGGTGGCTCGACGACACCATCGCCGTCGAGACTGCCGCCAGACGCAGCCCTGACTCGCCGCGCCGCGGCCGCGGCGCCGTCCGTCGGGGTCACTCGCGGTGGACGCTGTCGGTAAGCCAGCAGCCGTCCAGCGGGCCGCCGTCGGCCACCGAGAGCCCGAAGCGGTAGGTCGCGGTCTCGCCGTCCGGCCCGGTGATGGTGACGCGGCGCTCGGCGGTCGCGCCGTCCCGCTCGACGGGGCCGGCCGTCGCCTCGTCGTGGTCGACCATCGGCCCGTACCGCGGCCCCCTGACCATGCGGACGAACCGGTCGAACGGCCCCGTCGCGCGCCGATTGGCCGGCGACGCGAAGTTGTACGCCGTGCCGATGCCCGCGTTCTCGAAGGGGTCGTCGTTCGTCGCCAGCGCCTCGACCTGGACGTCGACGACGCGGCCGGGGCCGTACGACGGCTCCGGCGTGAGCAACCCCTCGATCGGGTAGTCGTCGGTCACGGTCGCCCTCCGTGGCCCAGCGGTATCAACCGTCGGGTCGCCGCGATAGTATTTCGTGAGGAGGGAGTAGTACACGTCAGCGGTGATGATGGCGTGTCCGAACGCCCCCTCCCGCTCGCGGGCTGCGCCTCGCTGCGCGCGGCCGGCGGCCGTGCTTGCGTCGGCTCGCGCCGCGAGCGATCGGCCCCGTTCGAGGTCCCGCCCGACATCGGCTGAACGGTCGGCCATAGCGTAACAACGTGGCCGTCGCCGCGGCCCGAACGGATGTCCGTCTCCGGCCTCAAGATAGGGTATGCTCGGCTACGCGGCGATGAACCGGACGCTCCGCGGGCGGGACCCGCCGAGACGCTGCAACCGCGACATGCGGAAGGCAACCTGGGAGTCCGAGGGCCTCGAGCACGCGGCGGAACTCGCCGAGCGGAACCTCCGGGACCTCCGGGCCATCCTGGAGTGGAACCGCAACCACGGCATCCGTTTCTATCGGTGTAGCTCGAAGCTGATCCCGTGGAACTCGGCGTTCGACGTCGAGGAACTGCCCAACTACGAGCGGATCCGGTCGCTGGCCCGCGACTGCGGCGCCTTCGTCCGGGCCAACGACATGCGGCTGACGTTCCACCCGGGCCACTGGTGTAAGCTCGCCAGCGAGTCCGCCGACACCGTCGCCCGGTCCGTCGAGACGGTCGCCCATCACGGACGGTGGCTGGACCTGATGGAGCTGCCGCGGTCGCCCCGGTACGCGGTCAACGTCCACATCGGCGCCCACTACGGCGACAAGGCGGCGACGGCCGAGCGGTTCTGCGACGTCGTCGCCGACCTGCCGCCGCGGGCCCGGGCGCGACTCACCGTCGAGAACGACGACGCCGACTCGCTGTGGAGCGTTCCCGAACTCGTCGAGTCGGTCGCCGACCGGGTCGGGATTCCGGTCACCTTCGACTACCACCACCACACCTTCGCCGACCGTGGGCTCACCTACCGCGAGGCGTTCGACGCCGACCACGTCGCCCGGGTGCCACCGTGGCTGCGGCGAGCCGCCGACGTGATGATCGAGTCCGGCGGCAAGGAGCGGTCGCTGTTCCGGCTCCGCTCGTAGTGCCGGTCAGCCGCCTTCGATCATGACGAAGTGCGCCGGGTACGTCGACTCGTGGTTCTTGGCGGTGCCGTACGCGTCCGCCCGGCTGTGGGTCTCGTGGGTAAAATCGCAGGTGTCGCAGTGGAGCCGGTACATATCACCGCTTCGGCACCGCCCGGTATAATTACGCGGTCGCTGCCGCGAGTACTACCCGCCCGTAGGCGTAGTCGCCGCTGCCCGACCGCCCGGCGCGCCGGAATCGACAGTCATAACGGCGGCCGCGACCGCCCGGGTAGTATGACGCGCCGCCGTGTGCTGGTCCTCGCGGCCGTCGTCGCCCTCTCGGCGTCGCTGCTCGGTGTGCAGGCGTTGACCGCCGGCAAGGCGCCGTCGCCGGAGACCGACGACGACGCTGGCGCCGGCGACGCCGCCGCGGCCGACGCCCCGCCGAGTCACACGCTCGTCGCCACGCAGTCCTACGGCGGGTTCCGCAACGCTAACGGCGACGTCCGGCTGATCGACCGATCCGGCGAGGTCGTCTGGCGGTACGACCCGCCGAACGCGTGGGTGTTCGACGCCGAGCTCACCGCCGACGACACCGTGCTGGTCTCGATGGGCGAGAGCGCACGGGCGCCCGGCGTCGACTGCCCCGAGCGGTACGGCGGGACGCCGACGAACGGCACCGCCGGCCCCTTCGACTGCGTCCGCAACCGCGTCGTCGAAATCGACTTCCGGACGAAGGCGGTCGTCTGGGAGTACGCCTGGTACGACGCCTTCCCGACCCACCACGAAGTCCACGACGCCGACCGGCTGCCGAACGGCGAGACGGCCGTCGCCGACATGGGCAACGACCGCGTCTTCACCGTCGACCGGTCCGGGGCCGTCACCTGGCAGTGGAACGCAACGGACCACATCGCCGAGGGGACGGAGTTCTGGGCCGAGCACGTCCCCGAGGACGGCCAGGCGGAGTTCCGCCGGCAGGGCCCGGAGTCCGACTGGACCCATATGAACGACGTCGACCGCCTGGAGAACGGCAACGTCCAGCTGTCGATCCGGAACTTCGACGTGGTGCTGGAGGTCGACCCCGAGACGAACGGTATCGTCGAGGTGATCGGCGAGCCCGACGACCACTCCGTGATGACCGAACAGCACAATCCGATGCGGGTTCCGTCGGCGGGGACGGTGCTGATCGCCGACAGCGCTCACGGCGGGCCGGCCGGCGCCGACCGGGTCGTCGAGGTCGACGTCGAGACCGACGAGATCGTCTGGGTCTACGACGGCACCGGCTCCGGACGGACGCTCCAGTGGCCCCGCGACGCCGACCGGCTCCCGGGCGGCACCACGCTGGTGACCGACTCCCGGAACGGCCGGGTGCTGGAGGTCGACGAGAACGGGTCGGTCGTCTGGCGGTACTCGATGGCCGACGAGAACGCCATCGTCTACGAGTCCGACCGGGTCGTCCACCCCGACCGGCCCGGCTACCTTCCGGAAGAGGGCGGCAACGTCTCCGGCGGCCGGGACCTCGAGAGCCGGACTGGCGCCGGCCCGCTCGTCGAGGCTCGGTCGGTCTTCGGGTCGTGGGCCAGACTCGTGGTCCCGGCCTGGGTCGGCGCCCTCGAGGTCCTCGTCGGAGTCGTCGGGCTCGTCGCCCTCGCGGGCCTCGCCCGAGAAGGGTGGCGTGCACAGCGCTGATACAGTCAGCCACGAGCGACTGATCCGACCGGGGCTGCGGTACACGGCCTACCGTCCGTGCCAGCGAGCGGCTTACGGTCAGAAACCACGGTGCATCACCGACGGCTGTCCGCGCAACCGATTCTGCTACGACCGTTCGACGACCAACCTGAAGCCCCAGCAAAATCTAAACGCCGGATCGTCGGTAAAAGTCTTTTCGCCCGGATAGACGCGATAATCCGACTCGATCCGATGGGCTCCCTCGGGGAAGCACACCGACTCGTTGTGGGTGGCGTGGATGTCGTAGGTCTCCCGGACCGTCTCGTTCGGGTCGAACCAGAGTGCCGTGGTGGCGGCATCAGCCTGCCGGTATCCACGCGGGCAGTCGTCGGAGGCCCGGTCTGCCCAACCATCACTGACGGCGATTCCGGTCTCGCTTTCACCCGAACCGTCCGGCACACCGCCTTCGACGCCCAGGGAGTCGTCCGTGCGGTTTCGCAACTCGACGGCGAGCCGTCCCGGCTCCTCGCCGGCCGGTTGGGCGAGGAACTCGACGCCGGCGCCGAACGGGGCGGCGTCCGGAAGCGTATCGGCGCGCAGCTCTGTGAACGGACTCCCCCGAAGTTCGGTCCGCTCGCTTCCGGCCGGCCGGTACGTTTCGGGGGTGCCGTCCGCCGAGGTCGGGGAGGGTCCGTCGGCGGGTTCGGCCGTTGGGTTCTCTCCGGTCGGCGTGGAGTCGAGCGTTCGGGGAGCCCCGGACGAAGAGGTATCGAACGTACAGCCGGTTGTCCCCACCAGTACGAACGCCGACAGGAGACGACGGCGGGGTACCGCTTCGGCGTCTCCGTCCCCTGCACTCATGCTCACCGATTGTGAATTTCAGTCACTTAAAAGCTCGTCGAGCAGCTGCGGTTTCGTGCGTCGTCGGAAATCCCACAGTGTCGTACGGGTCGATACCGTGGGTCACTACCAGGCGTCCTCGGTCGGCCGCACCGCCGGCACTCGCAGAAGCTCCCCGAGGCGCAGTCGACGGCATGTCCGTACCGCCGGCAGACCGCTTCGACGCCGGCGACCCCGGCCAGCACGGCCGCGCCGACGGCGGCCGTCAGGACTACCGGCGGCCGTCCGCGGGCGCCGGCTACGTTTCGTTACGCGAAAGCTGCCGGTCGGCCGACGTCGGGTGGGACCTCGAACGGGGCCGACCGCTCGCGGAGCGAGGCCGAGCGAGCACAGCGAGGGAGGCCTCGGAAAGCAGCGAGCGGGAGGAGCGACGACACGCGAGCATAGCGAGGCACAGCCCACGAGCGGGAGGGGGCGTCCGAAGCGCCACCGTCACCGCCGAACGACGCTATTCACTCCTCACCAAACACTATCTCGGGTGCCGGGCACAGGGTTTAGGTCGGCGAGCGACGACTAGCCCGTATGCCCGACGTCGAAGTGTCGCTGCCCGACCGCATCGACAGCGAGATCGACCGGCTCATCGAGCAGGGGGAGTTCCTGAACCGCGAGCAGGCCGTCGAGGAACTGCTCTCGATGGGGGTGTCGGCGTACGCGCCGACCGACGAAGCCGACCAGCAGGAAGGCGAGGACCTGTTCACGCAGATGACCGACGACCAGACGGACCCGGCGGCCCGCGAGGACGACGAGGGCGACGACTACACCCTTTGACACTGCCGATCGTGGTTGCGTGAGTCGATTCGAGGTGTTCGACGGTAGCCGTCCGATAGAAGCCGGTTTCGCGGCACCACGGATTGAAAGGTTACGGCCGGCAGCACGAGGCTACGACGACAGCGGCGTCTCCGCCCGGTAGACGTACCGGAGCGGCAGCCCCTCGTCGTCCGTCGGCGGCTCCGGCGGCAGCGACCGGCGGCTCCCGGGGCCGGGCCGGACCGTCAGCGCCAACGCGACCGCGTCCAGTACCGCCGGAATCGACACCGCGTGGCCCTCCGTGGCCTCGGCGACCGACTGGACGGCCGGCGGTGCGTCGGGGTCGAACTCCGCGAGAACGCGCATCCGCTCGGCGTAGCCGGCGGCGACGTCGGGCCGTTCGGTCGGCGGCTCGCCGGCGAAGGCGCGGTAACACAGCTCCGGGTGCGCCTCCAGGACGACGCCCCGGGCGTCGTCGATGGTCGTCATGAACTCGTCGACGGCGGTGACGAGTCTGGCCCGCTCGAAGGCCGCCCGCGGGAGGTCGCCGCCGGTCTTCCGCTCGTGGACCCGGGCGGCCGTCGGATAGCGCTGCTTGCGGGCGGCCTCCCGGACCGGCGCCGGGACGACCGCCTCCCGGCGGGCGCCGAGGAACTCGACGGCCGCCCGCTCGTTGGGCCGCGGCGCCGTCGCCGTCTCCAGCCCCACCGGGACATCGACCGCGACGGCCGCCGCCGTCTCCTCGTACCGCGTCCACAGCTCGCCGACCCCGTCAACGACCGTCGCGTGGTCGTACCTGTCGTCGGTGTAGGCCACCGCCAGCCAGACGTCCCCACGAGCGACGCTGCCGACGTAGTAGTCGCTCACGCCCGGTAGTACGGGCCCGGATGGATAAGGCCTATCGCCGTCGTCGGACGCGCGTCGAACGGTCGTCCGTCGGGGCCCGCGGCGTCAGCCGTCCCGTGCGGCGGTCGCCACCTCCAGCGAGAGGAAGAAGCCGTAGTAGGCGACGACGCCGGCGGCCATGAGGAGGTAGTACGCCCACGTCGGCCCGTCGACGACCCGGAACAGCGCGTTCACGAGCGTCACCCAGGCGACGGCGAACAGCAGGTCGGTGACGATGCCGCCGCGGTGCTCGCGGAGGTGGTCGCCGAGCCGCTCGAGGACGCCGTCGCCGGCCATACTGGCTCGTGGCCGCCGTCGGCAAAGTGGCTACCGCCCGCGGCCGCCGCCCGGTCCGGTCGGGTCGCAATCCCGGGAAACCACCTCGATCCGCCGCCGGTCGCCGCCGCCGACGGCCGGAATCGGCTCCTCGACCAGGTACACCGACACCGAGCGGACGGCCGCTTCCCGGCCCGGTGCGCCGCGACGGCAGAGGTAGGCGCCGAGCGGCCGTTGCATCGCCGTTTCGGCGTTCCGGGTCTCGGCGAGATACCGGTGCCAGAGCGTGCTCGGGTAGGTCTCGGCGGCGTCCGGCGGGGTCCAGTCGACGGCCGACCCGTCGAGGGCGTCGACCCGCTCGCCGGTCGCCAGCGTCGCCGGCGCCACGACCCACCGGGTCGTGGTCGGCGGCGTCGGGGCGAACAGCTGCCAGACATAGCCGTCCGTCTCGACGTCGGCCGCCTCGCCCGGGCGCTCGACGCCGGCCAGTGCCGTCGCCGGCCAGACGACCGACCCGACGAGCAGCACGGCGACGACGACCGTCCCCGCGACCCGGCCGGCGCGGGCGACCGACGATGGGAGGGTGGGGTCGTCCCGGAGCCGCGCCCGGAGGCGGTCGCGTAGGCCGGCCGTCCGCCCGGCCGCCGGGGCGACGACCCGTTCGAGGCGGTCCCAGACGGGCGCCGGGAGGTATATCGACAGCATCGCGACGACGACCAGCGGAAAGAGCCCGAGCCGCATCGTCAAGAGCATCCCGACGTGGGCGGCGGCGTAGGCGGCGACGGCGAGGACGCGGCGCCGGCCGGTCGTCAGCACCAGCACCGGCGACGCCGCCAGCATCCCGACCCACAGCCAGTTCACCGCCACCAGCAGCTCCGGGAACGCGGTCGCGTACGGTCCGAGCCGGACGGAAAACTGCTCCAGTTCGAGGACGTACCGGACGGCCCGGCCGCTCGTCCAGGCGCCGCCGTGGAGCTTGAAACCGGCGTTGGCCAGGTAGACGACGACGAGCTGCAGGCAGAACGCCGCCGTGGCGGGGGTGACGACGCGCCGCGGGCGGTCGGCCGACCGGACGGCGTCGACCGACCAGCGACCACCCAATGGTAGGAAGACACTGAACAGCAGCGACAGCGCCAGCAGGCCGTCGCCGCCGTTGAGCACGTACCGGTTGCGGAGGTACAGTGACAGCAGCAGATAACAGGTGCCGGCCGTCGCCGCGCGGGTCCGGTAGCCGACGACGACGGCGGCGGCGGCCGCGGCGGTCAACGCGAACAGCGCCGCCTGTCCCCGCCAGGACCCGACCTGGGCGTGGACCGATAGCGAGGCGAGCGCCGGTGCCGTCTCCGCGAGCGTCGACCGTGGCAGGACGCCGGCGTCGGTGTAGAAGGCCGTCAGGTGACGCGCCCGCAGCCCGAGGTCGGCCAGCACCAACAGCCCGATTGCGACCCGGAACGCCGCCAGCGCCCGGGCGTCGATTCCGACCCGGCGGGCGAGCGCGCGGCGCCAGCGGTCGCGGCGGCTCTCGGCGGGCATTCTCGCTGGCGTTGCGCGCTGACGGTAATATGTCTTCCGTGGTCGGCCCGCTCAGAACAGCGTCTCGTCGTCGTCGAGCACCCGCGCGGGGCCGCCGACCTCCCAGATTCGGGTGTCGACGCCCGTCTCGGCGACGGCCGTCTCGACCCGGTCGACGAACCGGGCGGTCGTGTTCACGTAAACGGAGGCACCGGTGTCCGTCGAGAAGTACGCCGGGACGCCGTCGTCCCGGAGCTCGCGGACGGTCTCGAACACCTCGAGGGTCTCCGGTTGCCAGTAGACCCACCCTGAAGGGCCGGTCATCGTCGTCGCCGCCAGCGACAGCGAGTCGTGCTCGGCCGTCTCGAAGGTCGTCTCGAACTCCGCCGCCCGCAGCGAGTGCCGCACCGTCCGGATCTGCTCGTGGATGTGGGCCATCCGCGCCTCGAACATGTGGCTGTCGGCGGCCTCGCGGTGGGCCTCGGCGGTGTGTTTGAACGCCGGCACCTCCGCGGCGACGATCCGGAGGTCCTCCTCGAGGTCCGACGCCAGCCGCTCCGAGCGGCAGTCGACGTCGTCGTCGCCGGCGTGGAGATGCGAGAAGGCGCCGGTGACGGCCCGGGCGGCCGACGCCGACCCCCGACGGGCGACCGCCGACATCTGGGGGTGTGTGAGTTCGAGGTCGGCCGCGGCACACAGCGCGACGGCGGCGGCCGCGAAGCCCGATGCCGAGGAGCCGAAGCCGATGTTCGTCGGGAAGTCGTTGACCGACTCGAGGCGGGCGCGGGCCTCGAGGCCGGCCAGCTCGCGGACCCGGTCGACGACCGACCGGACCCGCTCGGCGCCGCGGCCCTCGAGGCCCTCGCCGTCGACGACGTAGCGGTCGGCCTCCAGGTCGGGGTCGAACTCGACGGTCGTCCTCGTGTGACTCGGCGCGGTACAGACGGAAATGGAGTCGTGATACGGGAGGCGCAACTCCTCGTCGTGCATCCCGTGGTACTTGACCAGCCCCTGGATGGGGTGGGCCTTCGCGGTCGCCTTCATGCAGGTCCTGCGGCGGAAGGCGTCTTGGCAGTTTCGAAGCGGCCCTCGGAGGCCTGGGGGCCTACGACGCCACGCGCTCGCCGACTCGCCACTCGTACACCAGATAGTAGGCAGCGGCGAGGATGCCGACCAGCGCGATGACTCGCAGTGCCAGTCCGACGATATCCGACGAGAGGAGCGGATAGGCTCGGAAGAACGCGTACGGACCGAGTCCGAGGACGTACACGACGCTGACGAACAGCCACAGTCGACGGATGTCGACGTCCCGCCGGGTGACGAGCAGGTACGCAGCGACGGGCGCCCCAAAGACGCCGAGGAGCATCAGAGACACGGAGGCTGGCCCGGCAGAGAGGGTGCCGAGCGTCCCCGACCCGATGCCGACGAGCGCCGCGAGGGCGAACCAGCAGAGAACGAACCGTTCAGACATATCTCGTCACACCCACGTGGTCGGCGCCGTGTGCATCGTACGAGAATGCTCCCACCCGAGACGCGGGACGAGCCGACCGGGGTCGTCCATGTCACTGCCTAACGGAGCTCGGTTCCGGTCGACGGCGACGGACTCCGAACGGGCCGTCGCCGCGAGCCGTACTGCAGCGTCCAGGGAACGACGTGCTCCCGCGGCACGACCCGGACGACCACGTCGCGGTCGAGCTGGCGGTCGGCCGCGGAGTCGACGCCGACCTCGGGGTCGTCGTGCGACCCCTCGCATTCGGGCCGACGAACTCGAGGCGGTGGGTCGCGAGCGCCGTCGCTGGTACCGTCAGCGCCTCCATCGTCGTGACGGCCTCGCCAGGACAGGCGTGCCGGCTGCGGAAAAAGGGGGGTTTTGGAACCCGAGCGGCCGTGTCCGTGCCCGATACACGGCGGCGCGACGGACCAGCGTTCAAGGCCAGGAGCCGCTCTCCTCGTAGGCATCGGCGACGCGCTCGATGGCGACGACGTAGGCGGCCGTCCGGAAGCTCGGAAGCTCCTTCTGTTCGTAGGCGTCGACCAGCCCCTCGAAGCCCTCGACGATGTGGCGATCCAGTTCCTCGACGACCCGCTCTTCGGTCCAGTAGAACCGCTGGCGGTTCTGGACCCACTCGAAGTACGACACCGTGACGCCGCCGGCGTTGGCGAGGACGTCGGGGAAGACGTAGACGTCGCGGTCGGTGAGAACCGCGTCGGCGTCCGGCGTCAGCGGGCCGTTGGCCGCCTCGACGATGACGTCGGCGCCCACGTCCCGCGCGAGGTCGGCGTCGATGGCGTTTTCCAGCGCCGTGTACTGCTTGACGGCGCGGGCGTCGAGCCCGTCGGGGTGGTACACCGCCCCCGAGGAGTCCGACACCGCGACGACGTCGGCGCCGAGTTCGGACTCGATGAACTTCGCCGCGACGCTGCCGGCGTTGCCGTAGCCTTGGACGGCGACGGTCGCCCCTGCCGGGTCCTTGTCGAGATAATCGAACGCCTCCCGCGCCGTCAGCATCGTCGACCGGCCGGTCGCCTCGACACGGCCGCATGACCCCCCGGAGTCGATGGCCTTGCCGGTGACGACGCCCGGTTCGGTCGTCCCCTCCAACGTCTCGTAGGTGTCTTTGATCCAGTTCATCTCCCGCTGGCCGGTGTTGACGTCCGGCGCCGGGATGTCCCGGTCCGCACCGATGAGCGGCCGCAGCTCCGTGGCGAACGAGCGGGTGATCCGCTCCAGTTCGGCGTCGGAGTAGTCGATCGGGTCGATCTCGATGCCGCCCTTCCCGCCGCCGTACGGGATGTCGACGACGGCGCACTTGTACACCATCCATCCCGACAGCGCCTTCACCTCGTCGCGGGTCACCCCCGGGTGATAGCGGACCCCGCCCTTGTACGGTCCGCGGTCGCCGTTGAACTGCGAGCGATAGGCCTGGAACACCTCCAGCGACCCGTCGTCGAGCTCGACGGTGAGGCTCGTCTCCAGCACCCGCTCCGGATGCTTCAGTCGCTTGAGAACGTCGGCGCCGACGTCGATGTACTCCGCGGCGTCGTCGATCTGCTCCTGCAGGCTCTCGAACGGATTGACGTCACCCGACATGCCGCGTACGTCGGCCAGTCGGCGCTTAAGCGTGACGAATCATATCACCATCAACTTCGCCCCCCGGTCGACGGTAGTCATCGGAACGGATCAAATTCGAGCGATAGATAAAGAACAAATATAAAAAGACCGGTACGTATTCTACTCGTCATATGGACAAAAATTCGGAACGATATTTGTCACCTATATCCTAAAGACTCCAATCGATCTTTGATCGTGTCATCGGGAACGTTCCTTTGTCTCCCTTCGACCCCGCGCATGATATCCTTTCGTTCGTCATGAGGACATTCGAACCATGGTACCTCTAGCAATGGCTTGGTGTACACTTCTGGATGACCGTAGCGGCACGACAGTCGCGGCAGCCACCGTTCGACTCGAAGTGCTCGTTCGCCTAACAGGTTCCCGTGATCCGAAGTAAGCACTGTCTTTCCGTTTAGCTCGTCAAGTAGCACCTCACTTTGTTCCAAGACGAGTCGGAGATTCTCATCGTACGCTCGCTGGACTTCCTCTTTACTAACCTCACCGTCCTCGAGTTGCTCCCATACCGTCGGTGCATACCTGCGCGGCTCTCTTCCCTGCGCGCTAAGGCGAGAAGCTTCCAAATCGGAGTGCTCTCCGAGTTCTTGACCCAAATCACCGATGAACGGGTAATGCGGCTGCATGAAGTGAACAAGTAGCCGCTTATTCGGATACTTCTCGGCAGCGGCACGGGTGTATTCGACGACATCCTTCGGTAGCACCGTCTCGTGTTCGTCATCCCAAGCGTCCTGCCAGACCGGATAGAGAGCGGCAAAGTCTATGTCGACATCCGCAAACTCATACTGCGGACTCGCCGTCACGTAGACGGTATCCGAAAGGGTCTGGCCGTTGAAGTTCCGTTCCATCCATCTCGGTGTCTTCGGTCCTAACGAGATTCGCGTCTCCAACTTTCCATCGAACCAGCAGATACGGTCGAACATATCAGGCCGACATGCATCAAAAACCAGTAGATTATCCCAATCTTCGTGAAAGATGTGGCAGCCACCACCCAAACGATGCATAACGACACGTTCATGCAAATCATTGACCCGATTTCTCCAGCGCCAGCTGGCAAATCGCTCGACTCCCTTCGCTACTTCGATAGCCCCGCCCTGTTCGTACAATTCCCGTACCCGCCCTATCATAAGATCTCTACGAGTGTTCCCGTAGTGTGGTTAAATATATACCGAGAGACACGACACCACGTTTATATCTCGGCGTCGCCGCCGGCCGCGCGGTACCGTTCGACGATGCGCTCGGCGCGGGCGACGAGCGGTGCGTCGATCATCTCGTCGTCGACGCGGACGACACCGCGGTCGTCGGCGACTTCGCGAGCGGCGAGCACCTTCTCGGCCCACTCGATCTCCTCGGCGTCGGGCGTGAACGCCTCGTTTATCACCTCGACCTGTGCCGGGTGGATGGCCATCTTCCCGTCGTAGCCCAGTTGCGCGGCGGTAGCGGTCTCCTCGGCCAGCCGGTCGGTGGCCTCGATGTCCGTGAAGACGGTGTCGATGGCGTCGACGTCCGCCGCCGCGGCCGCCAGGACGACCCGCTGGCGGGCGTGACTGACCTCCTCGCCGCTTTCCGTGCGAGTCGCACCGACGTCCGCCGCGAGGTCCTCGGCGCCGAAGGCGACGGCGTCGACGGCCGACACCGCCGCGATCTCGTCGGCCGCCAGCACGCCGCGGGCGGACTCACACAGCGCCACTAGCGGCAGGTCGGCGCCGCGGGCTGCGACCAGCTCCGCGGTCTCCCGGGTGCCCGCCGCCGACGCGACCTTCGGAACCATCACCGAGTCCAGCCGCGGGTCGCCGTCAAGGACGGCGTCGAGGTCGTCCGCGGCCGTCGCGGCGTCGGCGTTGACCCGGACGCAGACCTCGGCGTCGGGGTCGAACGCCGCGTCCGTCAGCACGTCGGCGACTGCCGCCCGGGCCTCGGGCTTCCGCGCCGGCGCGACGGCGTCTTCGAGGTCGAAGACGACGGTGTCGGCGCCCGCTTTCGGTGCCTTCCGCATCAGTTCCGGTCGGTCGCCGGGCGAGAACAGCACGCTCCTGCGGGCCATGTCCGGACGCATTGACCGCGGCCTCTTATCGGCGGTGGTTCGGCAGGGGTCCGTCGGCGGCGCACGTCGACTCCCCGGCCGTCCCGAGGGAGCGGCCGACACCCGTGGACGACGCCGACCTCGGGGTAAGTTTTATATAATAGAACCCGAATCAATGGGCATGCGATCGTCCCCCGGTACCGCTCGAGCCCTCCTCGCCGCAGTAGTGCTATCCCTCGTCGCCGTCGAGTTCTCGACCCTGCCGCGGCCGTATCCGACTACACCGACCGTCGGACCGTTCCCGGTCAATCCGGAGCTCATCCTGCCGGCACTGCTCGCCGCGGTCGTGATCGTCGGGGCGCTCCGCGACGGACTCGGGGTCGGCTCGGTCGTCACTGGACTCCTCGGCGCGGTGACCCTCTGGATCGCGACGACGAGCCTGTACGAGGCGTACGCGTACACGAACGGCGGCGTCGCCTGGGGGGCGTTTTTCACCATCATCAGCGGCCTCGTCCTGGCCGTCGCCGTGCTCACCCGGCAGGCGGTACGCCGGGTCGAACGGCCGAACGTCGTCGGCCGATTGCGGACACAGCTCGGCGAGTAAACTACCCCGCCCTACGTTGCTCACCCACAGGGGGTTCGCTCGTCGAGGGCGGGGCGTTCCCACGACGGTTTCGGCTCTGGCCCCCGTGCATGGACGAGGCGCGAGCTTGATTGCAGTCGCGTCATCCCGACCGAACAGCGCACGTAGGGGCGCTACGCCGCCTTGGGTTGATTCGGCCGGTCTGCGACACTCCCGCGTTAATCGTCGATGTCCACGACGTGGCCTGACATCAGGGGACGGTTTACTCGCCCCCCACCTCGACAAGACGTGTGCCCGCCGAGGCTTGCGCGGTCGATTATGAGTAATTTTATCAAAAAGATATGGCCTCGACCCCGTCGCCAGCACCACGTACACCGAGAGTCTCTATTCGTGCTGGCTTCCTCCCCCACCCGACTCGCTTATGCTTCCGTCGGGGCCGGAAGCCCTGCACTCTCTCCTCACGGGCCGCAGGCCCGTTCAGATGGTCAGAGGAATCTGCGATTCCTCACGAGTTGAGGGGGGGCCTCCGTCCTAAATCAGGTGGCGGACCGCGACCCGGGCCGCCGACGCCGCCGGTGACGCGTCTCGAGGTGTCGGTGCTTTTCCGACGCCGACGCTCGGCCGCTCGCGGTCGGCGACCGACGACCGGCGGCACCGGCCGGTCCGGTAGCGTTTTGCTCCCGCCGGCCGACTCGGCCGCCGTGCCCGGACGCTACTACGAGGAGTTCGAGGTCGGCGAGACCATCGAACACGACAAGCGACGGACGGTGAGCGAAAGCGACAACCAACGGTTCTGCGACATGACGATGAACCAGCAGCCGCTGCACCTGGACGCCGACTTCGCCGCCGACTCGCAGTTCGGCGAGCGGCTGGTCAACGGCCTCTACACGATGAGCCTCGCCGTCGGGCTCACCATCCCCGACACGACCGACGGCACCATCGTCGCCAACCTCTCCTACGACGACGTCGAGCACCCCAATCCCGTCTTTCACGGCGATACCATCTACGCGCGGACGACCGTCACCGACAAGCGGGAGACCTCCGACGGCGAGCGCGGCGTCGTCACGATGCACGTCGAGGCGTACAAGATCGGCGAGGCGGCCGGTGTCTCGGAGACGTCGAGCGGGGATCCGGCGAGCGAAGCGAGTGGGACGTCACCGGAACACGGGTCCGACGGCGAGGACACGCTGGTCTGCGAGTTCGACCGGACGGCACTGTCACTGAAGAAGCCGGAATAGCGGATTCGACGGCGTTTCTCCCGGTGGATTAATTGTTCGTCGCGCCGGTCTGTCGGTGTGGTCGTAGAGGCCCTCATCGTGGGAACCCTGCTATTCGTCGGGATTGTCATCATCGCCGTATTCGGTTGCTCTATTGCCGTTGCGGCCGACCGCTTCAGGATCTGGCGACGACTGAGAAACGACTCGGTGACGCCGGTCACCGACCTCAGTGACGTCGCAGACGGCGCGTTGATCTCAATCGAAGGAACGGCGATGGCGGATCCGACGCCGGCGACGGCCCCTCTGTCGGGCCGGGAATGCGCGGCCTACGAACACCGGATCGAGGAGGACGAAGACGGGGTCACCCACCTCACCCGAGAGTACAACGACACGCCGTTCGTAGTCAGCGGCGCGACGGGTGATGTACGGGTCGACCCCGAAGGGGCGCGTATGTTCACCGGGTCCGGTTGCTCCAAGAGTACCGGGAAGGCGGACCACGAGGAGGTGCTCGTTCGAGCGGGTAAACCGGTAGTCGTGCACGGCCGGAAGCGAACTGCCGATGACGCCGCCTACGTCGGCTCCGAGCGGGCCCACGACAGCCGGCTGGAGTTATTCCCAGGGCAACCACTCGCCTTTGCCGCGGCGGTCACGGGCGACTCGAAGTACTACGCCGACCTCTACGTCGCCGACGAGTCGTCGGCACCGCCGGCGGGTGAAGTCCTGCGAGCCGGACTCAAAGCGCTGGCGTTTGCGGTGGTGTCGCCGGTACTCGTCCTATGGACGCTCTGACACGGGTCGGAGCCGACGGGAGAGTGGTATCAGACGTATCGGGCCCCTGTCAGAAGTGATGCGCTGAGCACGGCGGACTGATCCATACTGCCGGCTGTAACTACGCGAAGCAGTCCCATACGGAAGATGCGGTTCTAGACAGCATCCAGCCGGGTATCACCGAAGAATCTCGAAAGAACTACAGCCGGCAGTATCAGTACCGCGGCGGCACTCTAGTTCACTCCGGTGTTTTATGCCCGTGAGCATGACCGTGAGTCCGACAGGACATGACGGTCAGGATACCGCTCGGTGACGGAGTCGACGGCGGACAGCCGGCTACGGCTGTCGGGCGCCGACGACCGTCTTCCGGGAGGCGTCGGTGAACCGCCGGAACGCCCCGGACTCGTCGCTCGCGGCTCGTGCCGCGGCGGGGCCGGGGCGCTTCGATGATGTAGGTGACCGTGCCGCCGGGCTCCACCTCGTCGAACTGGACGAACCTGACGCCGTCGGTCGTCTCGACGCTGTCGAAGTCCCCGTCGACGAGCTCCCAGCCGAACGGAATGCGGTCACGAACCGTCGCCTTCTTGTTCGCGTCGATTTCGAGCTTGACGCGGGCCACCTGCCCGGCCGTGTAGACGCTCGCACCGGTCTCTCGGGAGCCAGTCACGGTGAACACGTCCTCGATGTCGGTGCCGCCTTTATCATTGCCGACGAGGAAGTCGTCGGTGTACGTATCGAGCGTCTCGAGGTCGTCGTTCTCGGCGCGCTCGACGAGCGCCTCCGCGTCGGCGAATCCGCCGCCGATGTTGAAGCTACGGTACCCCTCGAGAACGTCGTTCGACGTCGCCTCGACGGTGACGATGACGTCCATCGGGTCCTGGAACTCGCCGTGGTTCTGCTTGTAGGCGTCCATCGTGAGCGCGACCAGCCCGGCCAGCACGGGCCCGGACATGCTCGTTCCGGAGAGTTTGCCGTAGAACGGCTCCTGGGCGCTGTCGACCTGCACCTGCGCGTTACGGACCAACGCACCGTATCCCTGCAGTGGGTCGCCAGGGTTCATCGTACTCAGGAGGAAGTTTCCAGGTGTCCCCGCGCTCGGGCGGTAGACGCCGTAGGGGCGGCTGGTTTCCGGCGGTTCGAAGTACTGCCACGTCAGGGTGTAACTGACGCCCGTGCTCCGGAACGGGTCGACCTCCAGGACGTACTCGCTGTCGAGGTCGAGCGAGGCGATGATCGTCTCCGTCGTGTTGCCGGTTCCCTGCGTCGAGGAGGCGACGGCGTCGCCGTCCTCGCCGCCCTGCCGCAGGAAGACGTCGAGGTCGTCGGTCGGCCGGTCCCAGGTCAACTGCGCCCGAATGAAGCCGGGGGTGACGCCGCCGTCGGCGGTCGCCTCCGGCGTCAGGTCGTAGAAGTCGCTCTGTCCCGTGTCCGGGCCGACGATGGTCGATCCGCCGGGTGCGAGCGTGCCCGTCTCCTCCTGCTCGCTGCTGGCACTGGTCAGGTTGCCGATGTCGGTCTGTCGCTTGAACACCTCCTGGTTCTCGAAGGCCGTCCGCCGGTCGTAGTTGGTCTTGTAGTCCGGGTCGTCGCCGTCGTAGTTCCCGGGGTCGCGGCCGCGCGAGGAGAAGTCCGTCACCTCGCGGGCGTCGTCGGTCGCCGCCGACGCCAGCACGTGCGGTGCCTTCCCGTAGTTCGAGAGCGTGTTCGTCCCCGGCCCGCCGTTGCCGGCCGAGAAGACGGGCACGATGCCCTCGCGGAACGCCTCGTAGGTGGCGACGTTCAGCGCGGCGCTCGGACTGTAGTCGGCGTCGTTGCCGCTGATAGGCCCGTAGGAGTTGTTCACGACCTGGATATCGTGTCGCCCCTCGCGCTGCAGTTCGATCATGTGGTTGTAGGCGCCGACCACGTTCAGCAGGATGCCGCCGCCGAGCGCGTAAACCGTGAGGTCGGCGTCGGGGGCCATCCCGCGGTGCTGGCCGTCGCTGGCACTCCCCTCACCGGTGGCGGTCCCGGAGACGTGTGTCCCGTGACCGGTTCCGCCGGTGTTGGCGGGGCCGACATCCGTCCACAGCGATTCGTCGCTGTCCAGCGGATTGGCGAACTGGTAGTTCGCCCGGAGACCGTCGGAGAAGTCGGGGTGGCTCCCGTCGATCCCTGAGTCGATGACCGCGGCGTGGACCGACTCGCCGGAGTAGCGCTGACCGGTGGTCTGGACGGCCTCCGCTCCCGTCACCTCACGGGCGTCGGCATTGTGGTACTCGATGTCGCGGTTGGCCTCGACGGATGCGACCGTCGAGAAACTCGAGACGCGGTCGATCTGTTCGCCCGTCATCCGGGCGTACGCGATGGGAAGCGCGGAGAAGGCGTGATAGCCGTCCACCAGGTCGAACTGGTCGAGGGTGTCCACGTTCTCCTGCCGGTAGAAAACGACCAGTACCTCCTGGACACCGCCGGTGGTGTCGAGCTGGGGGTCTACGGTTCGGTTCATCGATGCGGCGCCGGGTCCCGAGAACAACCCGGCGACACCGACGGTACCCGCTGCCTTGATAATATCTCGTCTGTCGTACGGCATGGAATTAATTGGAGGGCGCTGCATAAATACAGTTCTGACAAAGGCGTCCAAACGTCCCGGTCGTTCGCGGTCGCGCGGTACGCATCGCCCGCTCGATACATCTCGTTCCGTAGCGTCGCACGCCGGATACGCTGCCGCGCGCCGTGCACCGTCCCCTTCGTGGCGGCCGAAGCCGACGCCGTCCGACGCGAGACCGTCGTCGACAGCAGAGACGGCCAGAAAGACGGAAAGCACGGCGCCGCCACCATCGTCGAGACGTCCGACGTCGTCAGGGCCTCGAGCGACGGGCCGACCGGGTGACGAGACGACCTCGGCGGCGAGGACACGCTCGTCCGCGAGTTCGACCGGACGGCGCTGTCGCTAAGAAGCCCGAGTAAGCCTCAGGCCGGGGAGAGCCGGACCAGCGGCGCCGACTCGGCGTCGATGGCGACGTAGAGCCGGCCGGCGGGGTCGTCGGCGACGGCTCGGACGCGCCACCCCTGGTCGGCCAGCAGCGGCGCCCGTTCGTCGACCGCGCGGCCGTCGATCGACAGCCGGCCGAGGTACTGGCCGGCGAGGTTGCCCGCGAAGAGGTCGCCCCGCCACGACGGGAAGGCGTCGCCGTCGTAGATCGTCGCCCCGGACGGCGGGAAGCCGTCGCCCCCGCACGGCCAGACGTGGACCGGCGCGGTGACGCCCTCGCGGTCGGCGTGGGAGACGCCGACCGGGTCGTCGGTGCCGTAGTTGCACGCCTCCGAGGCCACCGGCCACCCGTAGTCGCCGCCGGCCTCGAGGACGTTCACC
>PXRZ01000015.1 GCA_003022945.1 Halobacteriales archaeon QS_8_69_73
CCTCCGGGCGCCCGGCGAGGAGGCCGTCTACCGGGTCGTCAATTCGCCGGACGACGACCTCGCCTCGATAGCCGAGGACCTCGACGGATGAACGGCGAGACCCGCTACGAGTCGTTCCTCGCCGGCGACCGGCCCGACGACGTGCTCGTCTACCTCCACGAAGACGGCGTCGGGTCAGTGGAGGACCTGCTCGAGATCGGCACCCGTGTCGACGACGGCATCGTCCTCGTGCTACCCGGCGACGACGGCCGGGCGGCCTTCGAAAGCGCGACCGGAATGGACCCGATGGCGTTCGCCGGCGCCGCCATGGACACCGACGGCGACGTCGCCGACGACTGCACTGGCGGGACCTGCCCTGCGGACGACGGCGCCGACCACTACGCGCGGTTCGTCTTTGCCTTCGCCGAGGAGCAGAACGAGGCGGTCGGCGACCTCTACGCCGAGGGCGACGTCATTCACGGCTACGCGGCCTGCGCCTGCGGGACGACCTACTCCGAGAAGTGGGTGGTCGACGGGTAGCCGCCCTCGAACCGCGACGACACGCGTCCATACCGCCGTCGTACCGTCCCCAGAGAGTTCCATCATGGGCGACCCGGTCGAGGACGAGGCGGTTGTCGGGATGGTCGAGACACGCGACGGCTGGACCGTCGAGCGGCGGATCGAGACGTACCTGCTGGCCCGCCGGGTCGGCGCGATGGCCGCGATGCCGCTGTGGCATAAAAGGGTTTGGGCCTTGAGGGCCGCGACGAACGCGAGGCTGTCCACCGGACGTACCTCGAGCTGTATCTCCGGGAGCACTCCGAGAAATCGGGTTTTGGGGAAAATTTTCCTTCTTTCGGAGCGAACGGACGATATGGACATCGACGCCAGCGACGGCCGTATATACCTCCCGAAGGACCTCCGAGAACGGTTCGGCGACCAGTTCAAGCTCGTCGAACGGGGCGACCGGCTCGTCCTTATTCCCGTCTCCGAGGATCCACTGGCCTCGCTCCGGGAGGAGTTCGCCGACGTCAAGCGGAGCGCGCGGGAACTCCGCGAGGACGGTCGGGAGACCGCCCTGGACGAGGCGGGGTCCTGATGTACGCCGAGGTGGATTTTCTCCTGGCACTTATCAAAGACGACGACTGGCTCGGCGAGTCCGCCGAGCGGATATACAGAGAGCACCACGACGAGTTCTGGACGTCACACTATGCCCTCCTCGAGTTGATGCTCATTGCCTACCGCGAGGACCGAAACGTCGAATATGTCGTGGCGAACGCGAGCGAACTGCTCGAAGTTCGCGGCGACGTAGACCTCGTCCTCGCGGCTGCCAGCTACGTCTCCGAACAGGGGATGACGCCGTTCGACGCCATCCACGCCGTCGCCGCGGAGGGAAGCCCGATGGTCTCGAGTGATTCCGCCTACGACGACGTCGCAGAACGGGTTCCGCTGGAGGAAAACGACGGGCAGCGGCCTCCTCACATTCGATCGATGCCCCGTCGTCAGGGGTCCGGAGCGTGTCCGGAATGACCTGCCTCGTGACGGCGCCGGCGACTGACGCCCGCATCGGTGCCGGGACCCGGTGCGGATCCTCCGCGCCGACGACGGCACCCGACAAGTAGTCGCCGCGTCCCGGCGGGATGGAGGTCGAGCCGCGGGTCGGGCCCCATTCGTACGGTTTACGACGTTTGGAACCGAACGTCGTCGTATGATCTCCCGGCACCGGCTGTACTTCGGCGGGTTCGTCGTCTCGGGGCTCCTACTGGTCGGAGCCGCGCTGATGGGCCTCTTCGAGGGGCTGTCGGCGCTCTCCGGCGGCGTCCCCCCCGGCGAGAACCTCATCCTGTTGACGGTGCTGGTGGCCGCCGCCGAATGGGTCGTTCTCGCCCTCGGGTTCGGGCTCGTGGCGGTGCTGTTCCTCGTCGCAACGGTGGTCTCGGTGCTCCGAAGCAGGTCGCTCCCCCGCGATGACAGGCTCGTCTCGGTCGTCGAGCGGCTCGAGCGGGAGTACCCGGTGCTCCGGCAGTTCGACGTCTCCCAGCGGGTCGAGCCGACGGCCGAGGACCGGCGGCGCGAACTCAAGGAGCGGTACGTCGAGGGCGACATCGGCGACGCCGAGTTCGAGCGGAGGATGGACGAGCTGATGGACGACCCCGGCTCGGAGGGCTCCCGGAGGTCCGACTCGGCGGGGACGACAGAGGAGGACACTCCGCGCTGACCCGGTCACCGGTCGTCGAGCGTTCTGCAACCGGGGGCCGCATCGTCGAAGGAGAGTCGAGACGTCGTCCCGAAGCGGCCCCGGTCAGGCCTTCACGTCTGCGTCCGCGTCCGCGCCCGCGCTGCCATCTGCCAGCGCCCGGAACGCGTCCAGGATGACCTGCTTCGTGACGGCGCCGCGGGTTGTCCAGTGGTGGGCGTAGTCCAGCATGTCGTCGTAAATGTCGGGTTTGCAGCCGGCGGCCTTCGGGTGGCCGCCGCCGTTGACCTGTGCGGCGACCTCGTGGCAGCGCTCGAAGGCGTCGGTGCCGCGGATGGAGGCCGATCCCGCGGGCTTGACGACGACGGAGGCGTCGGCGCCGGCCTCGCGCATCGCCTCGGCGACCTCGTTCTGCGAGCACCGGCCGTAGGTGACGCCGACGGTCCACTCGCCGATCGTCTCGTAGTCGGCGCGGTCGACGGCCCGCTCGATCAGCGCCTCCTTCTCGACGCGCTGTTCCTCGAGGAACGCCCCGACGTCGGCCGGTAGGTCCGCGCCGTGCTCGAGGACGGTCGCGAGGTACTCCTCGGGGTCGGCCCAGTAGGCGTAGTCCGCGAGGTCGTCGCTGCGGGGGTCCTCCCGGAGCCAGAGGTCGTGGTCCCGGGTCACCGCCGCCAGGTCGGCGTACCGCTCGTCGAAGTCGTGGGCGAGGCTCCGGAGCGTCACGTCGGCCGAACACTCCTTGTCGGATTCGCCGACGACCAACTCGGCGTGCTCGCGGACCGTCGCCGCGAGGTCGGCTTCCCACTGGTGGTGGTCGAACCACCGGACGCCGGCGGCGTGGTCGGCGACCGTCGCCAGCGGCTCGACGTCGCGGTCGTCGTCGGGACAGAGGTCGCAGACGTACAGTTCGAGGCCGGGGTCGCCGAACTCGGCGACGTACTCGAGGGCGTCGGCGATCTCGTGGGGGCCGGCCGGCAGCAGCGCCGCCTCCCCCAGGGCGGTCCGCAACAGCGCGACGCAGGCGAGGCCGTCGGCGTCGGGGTCGGCGACGACGACCCGGTCGGCGCCGGCCAGCGCTTCCCGGGCCTCGCGTTCGGTTTCGACCTCGTCGACGGAGTCGGGAACGAAGAACCCCTCTCCGGGCAGCAGCGACCGTCGGGTCAGCGGGAGGGTCTCGTCGTCGATGAGCGCGTCGTCCATACAGTTGGGAGGAGCGCCGACGGCAAGAACCCCTCGTGTCACTCCAGGTGCCGGACGGTCAGCACCGGCCGCGAGCAGGTTCGGACGACCCGCTCGGCGACGCTGCCGAGCAGGAAGGAGCGCTCGCCGTGACGGCCGCGGGTGCCGACGGCGACGGCGTCGGCGTCGACCTCGTCGGCGTAGTCGACGATGGCGTCGGCCGGACGGCCGACCCGGACGGCGGTCTCGAGGGTCGCCGGCTCCGCGCGGGCACCGTTGGCGGCCTCGACGGCCGCCAGCGCCTCCCGGCCCCGCTCGTCGAGGGCCGCCCGGACGTCGTCGCGGACCTCGTCCGGCAGCGACTCGATCCGGCCGGCGTCGACGACGTACAGCGCGTGGACGGTCGCCCCGAAGCGGACCGCCAGATCCAGCGCGCAGTCGGCGGCCCGGGAGACGCTCTCGGAGCCGTCGGTCGCCAGAACCACCGTGTCGAACATACCGGCACTCTCCGCGCGTCCGATAAAAACGACGCGGACGGGTTTTTCATCCCGGGGAGAGGAGAGAAACATATGGAGATCGAGATGGTGCTGGCGCCGGTCGACGGCTCCGAGGAGGCGATGGAAGCCGTCGAATACGCCCTCGCGGTCGCCGACCGCTACCGCGCCGGCGTCCACGCGCTGTACGTGCTCGGCGAACACACCGCGACGGCGATCGAGGACGACGACGCCGCCGAGACGGTCGCCCGGCGGGGCGAGCAGGTGATGGCCGGCGTCAGGGCGCTGGCCGACGAACGGGACGTCCCCGTCGACCACTCCTCGGCGTACGGCTTCTCCCAGCGGCGGCTCGCACAGCACCCTGGAAGCGTCATCCTCGACGTCGCGGAGTCGCTGCGGGCGGACTTCGTCGTCGTGCCGCGGGAGCCGGTTACCGGCCACCCCGACGCCGTCATCGAAAAGGCTGCCGAGTACGTGCTGGCCCACGCCTCTCAGCCGGTGCTGTCGGTTTAGTCGGCCAGCCGGGCGGCCATCTCGAGTTCGAAGCTGTCCGTGTCGCTGGCCTCGAACCCTATCTTCCGGTACAGCGCGATGGCGGGGGCGTTCCACCGCTCGACGGTGAGCCAGATGCGCTCGACGCCCGCCTCCCGGCCGGCGCCGAGCAGCGCCCCTAACAGCCCCGTCCCGATGCCGGCCCGCTGATAGGCCCGCAGGACGAAGATCGCCAGCTCGAAGTCGCCGTGGCGGTCCGGCACCAGCACCGCGTGGCCGACGACCGCGCCGTCGTGGCGGGCGAGCACGCCGACACCGTCGTCGGTCAGCGATTCGAGGCCGTGTACATCTCCACGACGGCCTCGAAGTCGTCGTCGCCGTACCGCCGGAGTTCGACCTCGCGGTCGGCGTCGTCGACGAACGACCGCGGCGGCGCCTCGTACGGTCCGGCGATCTCGGTCGGATAGTCGCGGCTCATCGGACCAGCGTCACCGTCGTTCTGGCGTTCAACAGGACGAACTCGGCGATGGAGCCGAGCTCGACCTTGCCGAGCGGGCTTGTCTCGCCGCCGCCGAGGACGATCCGGTCGTACCCCTCCCGTTCGGCTAACTCGAGCAGCTGGCTGCCGGGGTGCCCCGAGAGGGTCCGCACCTCCGCGTCGAACGACACCGCCGAAAGCGCCGCCTCGACGCGGTCCCGTATCTCCTCGACGTCCGTCTCCGACTCCGGATTCTCGACGATGGCGACGGTGAGCGCGTCACCCGCCTCGACCGCCCGCTCGATCGTCTCCTCCAAGGCGCGAAACGAGTCCTCGCTGCCGCCGATACCCAACAGCAGGTCCATACCGTCGCAACGACGGCGGCGCGCAAAAGCCCATGGAACGGGCCTCGCGGCTCCGCCGCTCGCATATTCGGAGGCCTCCCTTCGGTCGGCTTCCCGCGGTTCGCCTGCCGTCGCCCGCTCGCACTCTCGTGGCCCTCCCTTCGGTCTCTACACGCGGCTCACGGCTCCCTGCGGTCGCCGTTCGCACCCCCGTAGCCCTCCCTTCGGTCGGGCCACACGTCCGCCGTCCGTCAGACACCGGCGATACGCTTTTCGAGACCGCCCCGCTATCTCGGGCATGAATGAGGAGGCCGAGGGGACGGACGACAGCGGTGGACCGACGCCGGCGCCGCGGCGCCCCGACGAGGGCGACGAAGACGACGTCCCACCGGACGTCAGGGAGTACGCCCGCTTTTCGAAGATCGACGGCGCGACGTACGACCGGGCCAACGAGTTCCTCCGGGAGCGGACGTACATCACGGCCCGCGGCGAGAACCTGCCCGAGCTGGTGCCGTTCATGACCGACACCTACAGCCCGCAGGCGGTCAACCAGGCGCGGGCGAGCTTCGACGAGAAGGTCCGACAGGCCGGCGCCACCTTTCTCTACGGCGCGATGTGTGACTTCCACACCGCCGAGGAGCTGGACGACCTGATGTACGAGATCACGGAGGTCGCGAAGTTCCTGCTGGAGGTCGAGGGCGTCGAGCTGGGCGTCGACGAGGAGCTGGAGACCGAAGAGCGCATCTCCAGCGTCATGCGGGAGGTCCGGGAGTCGTCGGCGGCGCTGCGACACGACCACGTCACCTGTCCGGAGTGCGGCCACGAGATCGAAACCGACGGCAAGACCGGCGACGTCGCGGCCGACGACTGACGCCGCCGGTCGGGCGGACGCGAAACGGCCGGGGGTTATTCTAGCCGCCGAACGTAGGTGACGCCGGCCTCGTCGGCGGCCGTCAGCCGGAGGGTCCCGGCGTCACCGTCGTGGGGCTGGCGGTGCGCGTCGAGACGGTTGTGATCGGTGCGCTCCTCCCGAGGTTCGAGACGCTCGGGTGGTCCGGCACCGCGATGGCCAACCGGGGCACCGAGAACGCACGGCGATACACGGACACCGGCTCGAACCGACCGGAGGACGACTCCCGGCAGGCGATGACCCGCGTCGGCTCGTTCGGCGCCGGGTTGACGCTCGCGTGCTGCTAATGACCGCCGTCCGCAGCTGAGGTGCGCACGTTCCGTCCCTGTGCGTCGGCGAACTCGCCGTCGCGGTACACGATCGTTCCGCGGACGGCCGTCAGGTCGGGAAACACCCCACGGCGGCCCTCGAACGGCGTCCACCCGCACCTGGAGTGGAGCTTCTCGCCGCGAATCGGCTCGGGGTCGGTCTCGTCGACCAGCACGAGGTCGGCGTCGCGGCCGGGCTCGATCCGGCCCTTCCACGGGAGGTCGAACACCTCGGCGACGTCCGCGGCGGTGACGTCGCGGACCCGCTCGTAGCTCAACTCGCCCGTCCGGGCCGCCTCCAACAGCAGCGGCAGCGCCGTCTCGACGCCGGGGACGCCGCTGGGCGCCGCCGGCAGGGCCGCATCCTTCTCGGCGCGGGTGTGCGGTGCATGGTCCGTCGCGACGACGTCTATCGTCCCGTCGACGAGCCGCTCGAACAGCGTCGCCCGCCGCGACTCGCTCCGGAGCGGCGGGTTCATCCGGCCGTAGGTGCCCAGCTCCGCGAGGTTCGCCCGCGACAGGAAGAGGTGGTGCGGCGTCGCCTCGCAGGTCATCCCGGCGTCGGCGGCGGCGTCGGCGCCCTCCGGGGTCGAGGTGTGGGCGACGTGGACGTCGGCGTCGTGCCGACGGGCGACCTCGCCGGCGCGCTCGACGGCCGCGAGTTCGGCCTCGGCGGTCCGGTAGGCGCTCCAGGCGTCGGCGTCGGCCGCCCGGCCGGTCGGGCCGTCGCCGGCCGGCAGGGCGTCGTCGTCGAACAGGGTGGCGTCTTCGGCGTGGACCGTCACGGTGACGTCGGCCATCGCGGCGCGTTCGACGGCCGTCTCGAAGCGGTCGACGTCGATGCCCATCTCGCCGGTGGAGTCCGCGAGGAACACCTCGCCGAGCGCCGCCATCGGCCGCTCGAACAGCTCTTCGGGCGCCCACTCGGCGGTGACGCCGCCGTTGATTCCGTAGTCGACCAGCGAGGCCGCCGCGAGGTCGGCCTTCCGGTCGAAGCTCGCGCCGTCGACCGTCGGCGGGTCGGTGTTCGGCTGGTCCACGACCGTCGTCACGCCACCGGCGGCGGCGCTCCGGGAACCGGTCGCCCACGTCTCCTTGTGCGAGAAGCCCGGCTCGCGGAAATGGACATGGGCGTCGATCATTCCCGGCAGCAGCAGGCGTCCGTCGGCTTCGATCACCTCGCCGTCGGCGTCGAGGCCCTCGCCGACCGCGGCGATCGTCTCGCCCTCGACGCGGACGTCCCGCACCCGACCGTCGGCCAGCCGCGCGTTCCGGAACAGCATTGTCGCGTCTGCACGGCCCGACGCCGTAAGGCTCACGGAGCCGGCCGGAGGTCGGCGGCGGCGACGACCTCGGGGTCGCGGCCGTTGAGGAACGACCGTCGAATCGCCTCGATGACCGCCGCGGGGTCGGCCGGGCCGCCGGCGCCCGCGACGCTGCCGACGCTGTTAGGGTCGAAGGCGACGCCGAGGGCGTCGTACACCGGCTCGAGGACGGTCGCGACGGCCCGGGCCTCCGGCTCGGCGACGACGACACAGCCGCCGACGGAAGCGACCGTCCGGCGGACCCGCTGGGCGACGCCGGCGACCTTGCCGTCGCCCCGCAGGGAGTGCTCGCCGGGGCAGAACGACGCCGCCGGCTCGCCGTCTCGGATCGTCGCGCCGACGTCCGCCAGCGCCGCTCGAAGCAGGTCGGTGCCGCGCTCGTAGCGGCCCTGGATATCAGTGCGGGCGCCGTCGGTCGGGACGGCGTAGACGAACGCGACCGTCTCGCCGGTGTAGGCGACGGCCCGGCCGCCGACCCGCCGCTCGATGGGGTCGTAGCCGTGGTCGCGGGCGGCGCGTCTGGCCCGGGCGTAGCCGTCGGCGGCGGCGTCCCGGCGGCCGAAGGCGACCTGTCTGGGCGGCGTCCACGCCCGGATCGCCGGCCGGCCGGTTCGCTCGACGAGGTCGGCCATCTCGCGGGAAACCGCCCGGTCGCGGTCGACGTCCGTCAGCGACCCCCGGACCACGTGCATGTCCGGACGTAGGCGCCGACGGTCATAAAACGCCGACGGACGAACCGGCCGCATGGTCATGCTGTCGGGCGACGTCGTGGGTCGGTACGACCGTTTTTCGCTGTTCAACTCGCCGTACCCGGCCCACGACGCCGGCCGGGCGGTCGACCTCTACCCCGGCGACGGGGTCGAGGTGGCGGCGTCGCCGGTCGCCGGCGAGGTACGAGCGACGCGGACCGTCCGCTGCCCGCCGAAGCCGTACGCGGCCAACCACGACCACCTCGTCCTGATCGACTGCGGCGACGTCGTCGCGCGGGTGCTGCACGTCGACCCGTCGGTCGAGGCCGGCGACCGGGTGGCGGTCGGCGACCCGCTGGGCGAACTCATCCGGTCGGGCTTCTTCGGCCGGTGGGTCGACGACCACATCCACCTGGGGTTCCGCGAGCCCGACCAGAACCTCCGGCGGGCGACGGGGTCGCTGCCGCTGGCGCTCGACGTCGACGTCGCGGGCGTCGACTGGGACGGCACCGGCGAGGCCGTCGAGACCGGGCCGACCCACGTCCGGCTCGACGCGCCGCGGCTCGACCGCGAACGGGGATTCGCGGCCGTCGGGGGCGACGACGGGACGCCGCTGGACGGCGGGTTGGTCCACTACGCCGGTGGCGGCGCGCTGGCGCCGGCCGACGGGACGGTGTCGCTGCTCGGGACGCCGGTCGGACGGGTCGACGGCCGCCGCCTTGAGTGGGCGGACGTCGCGCTGTCGGTCGTCGACGACGCCGACCGGCGCCGCCGGGCGACGGGGCTGTCGCTGTTCGCCTCGCAGGTCCGGTTCGGAGCGAAGCTCGTGTTCCACGAGGGCCACGACCTCTCGGTCGGTGACAGTCTGACGGTGTCGGTAGAGCCGGCGGTCGACCCGGTCCGACTGGGGTGACGACCCGGCGCTCATGTCGGGCGCGGCGGGTCAGCCGTCGCCGTGGCGCTCCCGGTGTCGGTCCTTCAGCCGCTGATAGGTCTCGTCCTCGCGGACCGTCTCGAGGTGCTCCTTGAACACGAGGGCGGCCTCGCGCTTTTCCGGGTCGGCCCACTCCTCGGCCTCCCGCTCGCCGCCGTCGTCGTCGTACTTCTTGCCGCCGGGGTACTTGGCGTAGCGCATCGCCCGCGTGTACCCCATCTGGAGGTACTTCCGGGCCATGTCCATGCCGACGAAGTCCTCGTCCTCGCGGTACCGGCGGAACCGGTCGTGGATCGCCGCGGCGGCCTCCTCGGCGGTCTCGCGGTCCGCGTATCCCCACAGCGGGAGCAGCTCCGACTTGTACGGCTCGACTTTGAACACGCCTCGCTCGCCGCGGCCGATGTCGTACTCCTCGGGGTGCTGCCGGAAGTCGATGTCGTACTCCGGGCCACCGTCGCTGCTCACGTCCCCGGTGTGCGGACGACACGATACAATAGCTACGTTGCCGGAAGAGGATGCCGAAACCGGCGGTGAAATGGACGGCAGGCGGCCGTCAGGCGGCGACGTCAGTTGCGACGAGCCACGCGGCGATACCGAGCAGCGCGACCCCGGAGCCGACGCGGACCGGCCGGCTCCCGCCGCCGAACCGCCCCGACAGCGCCCCGACAGCGCCGAGGTAGACAGCCGTGACGAGGGCGTACAGCGCCCCGAGGACGACCGTCCCGGCGGCGGGCGCCGATTCCGGGGCGAACCCCGGGAGGAAGGCCAGGAAGAACGGCACCACCTGCGGATTGAGGACGTCGACGGCTAGCCCCTGGAGGTAGGGGCTGCCGTCGGGGGCGGGCCTCGGCGGCCGGCCGGCGGAGCCGGCTGACGCCGAGGAGAGGTAGACGGCACCGCCGAGGACGACGACGGTGCGGGCCGCCGGGACCGCCCGGAACAGCGCCGCCGGGCCGACCGCCGCGGCGACGGTGTGGACGAGCACGCCCGAGGCGACCCCGAGCGTCGACCGGACGCCGGCACCGGGACCCTCGCCGGCCCCGCGGGCGAGGACGTACGCGGCGTCCGGCCCCGGCGAGAGGATGACGGCGACGGCGGCCGCAAGGTAGACCGCGAGCGTCGTGGCGTCGAACACGCGAGCCCGTTTCCGAGGTCGAGTGAAGCCTCTGTCGGCCCCGAGCGTCCGGCGGTCGGTCGAGGGCTACCCGTCGGGGTCGTCGGCGGCCGCCGACAGCCCCTCGTCGCCGCGGTCCAGCGCCCGGGGGCAGTCGTGGCGCTCGGCGTAGCCGTCGAACCAGCGGACGATACGTTCCAGGCGGTCGACCACGTGGCCGGGGTCGCCGGACCGGGAGAGTTCGTGTCCCTCGCGGGGGTACCGGACGAGTCTGGTGTCGACGCCCTGCTTGCGGAGGAACAGGTAGAACAGCTCGCCGTTGTTGACCGGCGCGCGGTAGTCGTCGTCGGCGTGAATGACGAGCGTCGGCGTTTCGACGCCGTCGACGTGGGCCGCCGGCGAGTGCTCCCGGAGGAACTCCGGGTCCGCCCACGGCGTCGCGTCGAAGTCCCACTCGACGAGGTGGAACGCGTCTGTCGAGCCGTAAAAGGAGTTGAGCTCGTAGACGCCTCGCTGTGCGACGGCGGCCTCGAAGCGGTCGGTGTGGCCGACGAGCCACCCCGTCATGAACCCGCCGAACGAGCCGCCGGTGACGAACTGCTGGCTCTCGTCGACGTAGTCGCGCTCGGCGACGCGGTCGACGCCGGCGAGGACGTCCTCGCTCGTCACCGCTCCCCAGTCCCGCTCGTTGGCGGCCATGAACGCCTCGCCGTACCCCGTCGAACCGCGGGGATTCGACCAGAAGACGACGTAGCCGCGGGCCGCCAGCGTCTGGAACTCGTGCCACATCGTGTCCGAGCGGCTCCACATGGCGTGGGGGCCGCCGTGGATCTCGACCGCCAGCGGATACGTCTCCGTCGCGTCGAAATCGGGCGGCGTCAGAACCCAGCCCTGCACCTCGACCCCGTCGGCGCTCTCGAACCGGATCTCTTCCGGTTCGCCGACGTGGTGCGCCTCGAGGTACTCGGCGTTGACGTCGGTCAGACGCCGCTCGCCGCCGTCGCCGGTCAGGAAGATGTCTCCCCGGTGGTCCCACTCGCTTTTGGTGACCACGACCCGGCCGTCGCAGGCATCGAGGGCGGCGGCGTGTCCCCCCGGGACGACCGTCTCGACGTCGTCGGCCGACGTCTCGACCAGCGGGGCCCGTCGGACGACGACGTCGCCCTTGTCGGGCGTCAGAAAGAGCAGGTCACCGTCGTCGAGGACGAAGTCGCCGGCCGTGCGGTCGACGCCCGCCGTCGGCCGGACGGTCTCGCCGGTCTCGGGGTCGAACGCCTCGATTTCGTCCTGCCGTACGGTCGGTCGATCGGGGTCGGTGGCCGGGTAGACGACCCGGCCGTCGTCGGTGACTTCCAGGGTCGGCTCCCAAGCGTGCGTCGAGGTCACGGTCTCGCGGTCGCCGGTCGCCAGGTCGAGGGTGTCGATGTCGTGTTCGATGGTATCGTCGGGCTCCTCGCCCCGCTTGACGGCGTAGTAGAGCGTGCTGTCGTCGCCGAACGCCGGCACGAGGAAATCGCGGTCGCCGTCGGTGTGCCGCTCGACCTCGCCGCCGTCAACGTCGACCGTGTAAACGTGACTTCGGGTCCCGTCGAAGTACTCCGCGCCGGCCCGGTACACCAGCCGGTCGACGACGCGGGGGTCCGGTCGCTCCCGCTCGTACTCCGGGTCGCATTCGAGGTCGTGACCCGCCTCGCGCTCCGGTGCGGTGGTCCGCTGGGTGAACGCGACGGTCTCGCCGTCCGGCGACCACGCGATCGACGAGACGCCGCCGACCACGTCGGTGACCCGGCGGGCCTCGCCGCCGTCCATCGGCAGGACGTACAGCTGCGGCGGGCCGTCGTTCTCGCCGCGGACGAACGCGAGGCGGTCGCCCCCGGGCGAGAACCGCGGGTCCGAGTCGTCGTCGCCCGTCGTGAGCGGTTCGGCGTCGCCGCGACCGTCGGCCGGAACCGTGTAGATGGCCGTCTCGTAGGACTCGTCGTCGACGGGGTCCTTGCGGACGAACGCGACCGTCTCGCCGTCCGGCGAGAGCCGCGGGGCCGCAACCTGAGTGATATCGTGGTAGTCGCTCGCCTTGATCGGTTCCATGGCCACACGACGGCCGCCGGCGTGGTATGTCTGTGCACTCCGGCGGCGCGGTCGCCGCCCGGGCGACTCGAAACGACGAACGAAGCCTTTACCGGCTGGACCGTCTATCCCCGGCAAATGGTACTCGACGATCTGGGTAGTTCCCTCCGGGGAACGCTCGACAAGCTACAGGGTAAGTCCCGGCTCAGCGAGGATGACGTCGACGAGGTCGTCAAAGAGATCCAGCGGTCGCTGCTGTCGGCCGACGTCGACGTCGACCTAGTGATGGAGCTGTCGGATTCCATCCGCGAGCGGGCGCTGGCCGAGGAGCCGCCGGCCGGGACGACCGCCAAGGACCACGTCCTCAAGATCGTCTACGAGGAGATGGTCGACCTCGTCGGCGAGTCGACCGAGCTGCCGCTGGAGGGACAGACCATCGTGCTGGCGGGTCTGCAGGGGTCGGGCAAGACCACCTCCGCGGCGAAGATGGCATGGTGGTTCTCGAAGAAGGGCCTGCGGCCGGCGGTCATCCAGACCGACACCTTCCGGCCGGGCGCCTACGACCAGGCCGAGGAGATGACCGAGCGGGCGGAGGTGGACTTCTACGGCGACCCCGACGCCGACGACCCCGTCGAGATCGCCCGCGAGGGGCTGGAGGCGACCGCCGACGCCGACGTCCGCATCGTCGACACCTCCGGACGGTCCGGGCTGAACGAGGAGCTGGTCGAGGAGCTGGAGCGCATCGAAGCGGCCGTCGAGCCGGACCGCAACCTGCTGGTGCTGGACGCCGCCATCGGCCAGAGCGCAAAGGAGCAGGCCGAAGCCTTCGGCGACGCGGTCGGCATCGACGGCGTCGTCATCACGAAGCTCGACGGGACGGCGAAGGGTGGTGGCGCCCTCGCCGCGGTCGATCAGACGGACTCCTCGATCGCCTTCCTCGGGACCGGCGAGGAGGTCAAGGACGTCGAGCGGTTCGAGGCCTCCGGATTCATCTCCCGGCTACTCGGGATGGGCGACCTCAAGCAGCTCTCCGAGCGCGTCGAGCGTGCCATGGAGGAAACCCAGGAGGAAGAAGACTGGGACCCCGAGGACCTGATGCAGGGGGAGTTCACGCTGAAGGATATGCGCAACCAGATGAACGCGATGAACAGGATGGGGCCGCTCGATCAGGTGATGGACATGATTCCGGGGCTGGGCGGCGGCCTCAAGGACCAGCTGCCGGACGACGCGATGGACGTCACCCAGGACCGCCTGCGCAACTTCGAGGTCATCATGGACTCGATGACCGACGACGAACTGGAAAACCCCCGGTCGGTCGGCCAGAGCCAGATCGAACGCATCGCCCGCGGCTCCGGCACCGACGAGGAGACCGTCCGGGACCTACTGGAACAGCACAAGATGATGAGCCGGATGATGAAGCAGTTCCAGGGCATGGGCGACGGCGACATGCAGCGGATGATGCAGAAGATGCAGGGCGACGGCGGTGGCGGCGGCATGGGCGGGATGGGGCCGTTCGGCGACTGAGCCGGGCGGCCGACTGGAAGGAGGCCGCCGGATGAGCGAGCGGGAGGAACGACCAGGGGGAGTGACGACACGCGAGCCGGGCGGCGCGTCGTTCTGTCCATAGATTGTTCCCGATGAGTGCCTCCACTCAATGGAGCGGTGAATCGTCCATTAGGTGGAAGTGCAGATCGATCAGTCGTCGTCACCGCGATACGCATCGCCACCACGTTTTCGAATCCGTAGGACATAGAGGATGTTCTCGGCTCGGTCAGTACGACATCCGAGTCGGAACGGCCCAATACGGAGTTTGTCGTTGGGCGCACCTTGCAGGGGTTCGAGATGGTCCGGTGGGTCTCGCCATTCGTCCGTGATGATCTCGTCGAGTTTGTCGACGATGCGGTCACGTGCGTGGTTATCGAGGCTGTCGAAGTCCCGTCGTGCGGTGTCGGTGAGTTCCCAGTCCCACTCACTCATCGCCGTCGCGTGCTGTGTCGTCGAGACCGTACTCCGCCTTCACGTCATCGCTAGTATGGGTGCGGTCCTCCCGAATCTCCGCTTCGCTGGTAAGCATCGCCTTCAGGTCGGCGCGGTTGAATTCGGGATGTTTGAGGGCATCTCGAAGCACAGCTCGGATGAATTCACTCCGACTGTTGAACCCCTGGTCTACATACGATGTGTTGAAGTTGTGTATCAATAAACGTTACGTCAGCCGGTACCGCCTCTACTTGACCAATTTGGGATGGCAGATCATGGGATGGAAAGTTTTCTCCCATGCGCGGGAACCGCCAACGGAGGATATTTCTACGCCGCCGTACTCCGTCCCTGTATGCACGATTTCGTCGTCGTGGGCGCGGGCCCGGCCGGCTCGCGGTTCGCCCGATCGGCGAGCGAGCGAGGACGCGACGTGCTCGTTCTGGAATCGGGCGAAATCGGCCGGCCGCTGGCCTGTTCGGGCCACGTCAGCCGCGACGTCTGGGAGTTCGTCCCTGACGACGCCCGCGACCGCCTCCTCCAAAACGAGGTGTACGGCGCGCGGTTCCACCTCGGCGGCGCCGATAGTGGGGACGACCGACGGGAGCCATCGGACGAGCGAGCGGGAGGAGCGGAGCGACGACACGCGAGCGACGAGGCGCGCCCGACGGAGAGCGACTCGGGGGCCGCGAGCGGGAGGAGCGAACGAAGGGAGCGACGACACGCGAGCCAGGACGGGTACGCCTTCTACAAGGACGAGCCGGTGTCGAACGTCATCGACCGGGTCGGCCTCGACGAGACCCTCGCCGACCGCGCCCACGAGGCCGACGCCGAGGTCCGCGACGGCCACACCGTCACCCGGGTCGATGAGGGCCCCGACGGCGTCGCGGTGACCGCCCGCGGGCCCGACGGCACCGAGTCCTTCGAGGGCCGGATGGTCGTCGGCGCGGACGGCCCGCGGTCGAAGGTTCGCGACGAGGTGGGCCTGCCGGAACCCGACGAACTGCTGCACGGCGTGCTGGGGTTCGAGGGCGGCGCCGACGACGGGGACCGCGTCGACGTTCACCTCACCGTCCCGCGGTTCTTCGCCTGGCGCATCCCGCGCGGCGACGCCGGCGCCGAGTACGGGCTGGCGGTCGCGCCGGGCGACGACGCCCCGGGCCGGTTCGAGGCGCTACTGGACGACTACGGCGTCGACGTCGAGCGGCGCTGCTCGGGGGCCATCCCCATCGGCCCGCCGGACCGGACCGTCGGCCGCCGGAGCCTGCTGGTGGGCGACGCCGCCGCCCAGACCAAGCCGTTCACCGCTGGACGACTACGAGCGGGCCTGGCGCGAGGAACTGCGGACCGACCAGCGGCTCGGCAGCCTCGTCCGGGCCGGCTACTCGATGCCCGAACCCGTCCAGCGGGCCGGGCTGCGGGCGTTCAGCGGCGAGATCGCCGTCCACATGGACCGGCCGACGTCGCTGTTCTCGCGAGCGCAGCTACGGGCGCTGCTGTCGTGGGGCTGAGCACGATCGCGGCGCCGCGGATCGGCGCGGAGTCGCCGAACTGACGTGCGTCCGCGGCGTAGCCGGCTCATGACCGACGAGATGGCCCCGGCGACGCCGACGGAGGGGCGGTTCCGCGTCCTACCGGGTCGGGACGACGACGAGTGGCTCTTCCTCGACGTCGAGACGATGGAGCCCACCTACGTCCCCCGGGCGTCGGTCCCGGCGCCGACACCGGCGGTGGGCAACTGCGTCGAGGCGACCATCTCGTGGGACGATGGGCCGGTCGTCGACGCCCTGACCGTCGAGACGGAGACAACCGTCGCCTTCGTCGAGACGACGGAGCCTATCTTCGAGGCCGCGAAGAACTGCTTCGAGCGGGCCCGGGCCGACGGCGAACCGATGAACTCACGGGTGACCTACGACACCGACAACGAGCCCAACGGCGTCGTCTACACCTTCGCCGACCAGTCCGGTCGGCGGGACCTGCTCGCGGAGTTCCGCGACGGCGGCAAACCGCTGGAGCCGCTGATCGACCGCACGGCCCGGCCGGACGAGATCGACCCGCCGTTGTCGGTGTTCGTCATCGATCCCGAGGAACCGTTCGTCGTCGTCTACATCGTGCTGGACCCGGACGGCCTGCTAGACGAGACGGTTCGGGACACCTACCTGTAACCGAGCGCGGAGCGGATGGCCGATTAATCGTCCCGCCGGCGGACCTCGTGACGGCCGAAGCCGTACCGGAGGCGGTTGGCGAGCCGGCGGGAGAACTTGCCCTCCTCGTCGACCCGCGAGTCGAACCGCTCGCCCAGCGCCTCGTAGATGAGCGGCACCGACACCCCCTGGGCGAGTGCCTCCTGGACGGTCCAGGTGCCGGTCGACCCGCCGGCGACGTGGTCGGCGACCGTTTCGAGATCGTCGCCCTCCTCCCGGAACGCCTCCTCGCAGAGCTCCAGCAGCCACGACCGAATGACGGCGCCGTTGTTCCACGTCCGGGCGACCGACTCCATGTCGAGGTCGTAGCGGCCCTCGTAGAGGAGTTCGAACCCCTCGCCGTAGGCCTGCATCAGGGCGTACTCGACGCCGTTGTGGACCATTTTGACGTAGTGGCCGGCCCCCGACGGGCCCATGCGAGCGTGGCCGTCCGGGCCGGTGGCGACGGCGTCGAATATCGGCGTCATCGCCTCGTAGGCGGGGTCGGGGCCGCCGATCATCAGCGAGAAGCCGAGTTCGGCGCCGGCGGGGCCGCCGGAAGTGCCGCAGTCGAGGAACTGTGCGTCGACAGCCTCGGCGCGCTCGACGGACCGCTCGAAGCGAGAGTTGCCGGCGTCGACGACGACGTCGTCGCCGTCAAGGTGGGGGTCCAGTTCCTCGAGGGTGGCGTCGACGGCGTCGCCGGCCGGGACCATCAGCCAGATTCGCTTCCGGTCGGGCAGGCGGTCCGTGAGGTCGGCGACGGAGTCGGCCAGCGTCGCGCCGGCGTCGGCAGCGGCTTCGACGGCCGATTCGTCGAGGTCGAAGGCGACGACGTCGTGGTCGGCCGCGAGCACCCTGTCGACGACGATGCGGCCCATCCGACCGAGTCCGATGACGCCGAGTTGCATATTCCGGACCTCGACGGCCCGGCAGGTGAGGGTTGCGGTCGCGGTCCCCGGTATAAACACCCGGATAGAAGCGCCGATAACGCTATCCGGGTAGTTGTGATTGTACCGAATCAAGGGATGGGAGGCGAATACACCCGGCGAGCGCTCCTCCACCTCGCCGCGACGACAGGCATCGTTCCCGCCGCCTCCGGCGCCGGAGCGGCGGCTCCGGTCGACGGCGACCTGGGGACGGACGCCGACGAGGAGTACCTCGAGCGGGAGTTCCGGAACTTCGCGAAGACGATAGGGGCGCCGGCCGAGCAGACCTCCGATCCGGGGTTCATGCGCCGCTGGCAGGCCCGGAGCCGGAAGAACAGCCGGCGGTACGCCGAGCGCGTCGCGGCCGAACCCGGCTGGCGGAGCCACGCCAACCTCTGTGCGACGTGGAGCGAGCAGTGCACCGGCGACCCCGCCCTCTACCGTGACGTCGACGACCGGGGGTTCTACGGCGCCGTCGGCGAGCGCCGCCGGGTCGCCTTCTACGACCGGCAGGGTGCGCGGCTCTCCGGTCACCTGTGGACGCCGGTCGAGGCGAGCAGGAGGGATAGAGAAGGGCTGCCGGGGGTCGTCGTCACCGACGGCTCCGTGCAGGCGCCGGAGCCGCTGTACTGGTGGGCCGCCCAGTCGCTCGTCGCCGCCGGCTACGTGGTGCTGACGTACGACCCGCGGGGGCAGGGTCGCTCCGACAGCGTCACGCCGGACGGCGACCGCGGCGGCAACGCCGACGCCGACGTGTTCGTCTCCAACCAGGTCGACGCCGTCGACTTCCTCCGGTCGACGCCCGAGGAGCCGTACGCGCCGAACGCGGAGTACGACCGCGGCGACGGCGCGCCGGTCGACCCGTACAACCCGGCCGCCGGACTCTTCGACCGCTCGCGGGTCGGGATCGCCGGCCACTCGGCGGGCGCCGTCGGCGCCAGCATCGTCCAGGGGCTGGAGCCGTGGCCGACCGGCGGCGACAACCCCGTCGACGCCGTCGTCGCCTGGGACAACCTCGGCGACAGCGAGGCGCTCGCCGCCCGCCGGCCGGAGCGGGAGGCCGAGGACCTGGCGACGCTGCTGGAGACGGTCCCCGACGGCGGGGTCGAGCCGCGGGTCCCCGCGATGGGCCAGGCCGGCGACTACTTCCTGACGCCGCGGCCGCACGTCGAGCCGCCGGACCCGGACGCCAAGTCGGTCGGCTTCGAGCGGTGGCGTGCCGCCGACGTCGACGCTTACCAGCTGGTCGTCCGCGGCGGCACCCACTACGAGTGGTCACGGACGCCGACGTTTCCCGCCACCTCCTGGGGGTTCGGCAACGCGCTGGCGGACTACTACACCGTCGCGTGGTTCGACCGCTGGCTCAAGCGACCGTCGGAGCCGGGGTACGACGACGCCGACGCCCGGCTGCTGGCCGACGACGAGTGGAGCGACCACCTCAGCTTCCACTACTGCTCGCGACGGGCCTTCGAAGGGCGCGACGGCCGCGAGCACGCCTGCGACGACGTCCGCAGCGCGAGCGAGACGGCGCCGCCGGAGCGGGCCCGGAGAGGGGAGTAGCGTCTTTCGGCGGTGATGACGGCGTTTCCGAACCCCCTCTCCCGCTCGCTTCTTTACTAGGCCTCCCTCGCTTCGAGCGGTTGGCCTCGCCGTCTCCGAAAATTGGCGATTTCCGGAATGACGAACGACGGCTCGCGGAGCCGTCGTTCGAACCACGCTCCCGTGTCGTCGCCCCCCTACGTCGCTCCTCCCGCTCGCTTCTTTACGAGGCCTCCTTCGCTTCGATCGGTCGGCCTCGCCGCGCTCCCGTGTCGTCACTCCTCCCGCTTCGCGTGCTGTTGATCGCCGTCGAGATCTATCTAGCGGCGAGCGTCCTTGGCGGCGTCGCGGCCGACCACGCCGGTGACTCGAAGGTCGACTCGAACGTCTCCGTGGCGATCAACGCCGGTGGCTACTTCAGGGTGCTCTGTAGGGGTCGCCGGCGGACACGACTGCGACGAGAGCGGTCGGCTCGACGCCGGCCCCGCGGGCTCGATTACCGCGGCTTCGACGACAGCCTCGCCGGCGGCTACTCGCGATTCGGCGACAGCATCGTCGTCACCGTCGGCGACCGGCAGCACACCATCACTCTCACCTGCGAGTTCACCGATGAGTCGCCGGAGGAGTCTCCCGTCGGCCCGATGGTAACGGCGAGGACCCCGGAGGCGGTGAAGACGGCAGTAACGACGAGAGCGGCGACAAGGACGGCGAGGACCGCGAGAACCGCGAGAACCGCAGGAACGGACGCTGAATCGACGCGACATTTCGGCGCCCGTAACCCCCGCAGGGTATAGGCCGCTGGGGACAGAAGGCATCGACGAATGTCGGCCATCCAGACGCGGGCGCTGTCGAAGCGGTACGGCGACGTCGTCGCGCTCGATTCGCTGTCGCTGGCCGTCGGCGACGGCGAGTGCTACGGGTTCCTCGGGCCGAACGGCGCGGGCAAGTCGACGACGATCAACATCCTGACGGGTCAGCTGGTGCCCGACGACGGCGAGGCGCGGGTTGCCGGCGTCGACCCCGTCGAGACGCCGGTCGAGGCCCGCCGTCACGTCGGCATCCTGCCGGAAAGCGGCCGGCCGCCTTCCTTTCTGACCGTCCGGGAGTACTTCGAGTTCGCCGCGGCGACCCGCGAGTTCGACCCGGCGACGGCCGCCGACCGGGTCGAGGCGTGGGCCGAGCGGCTGGAGTTCGCCCACAAGCTCGACACCCTCTGTACGGACCTCTCGCAGGGCGACCTCGACCCCATCATGCAGGAGCGGGTCAAGGAGTTCTTCGAGACGTACCGGGCGGCCGGCAACACGCTGTTCCTGTCGACGCACTTCGTGGAGACGGCTGCCGAGGTGTGTACGCAGGTGGGCATCATCAACCGGGGCCGGCTGCTGGAGGAGCTGCGGCCCCGCGGGATGGACGGCGACGCGCTATTGGACCGGTTCTTCGCCTCCGTCGACGAGGACGTCGCCGAAGCCACCCTCGCACGGTCGTCGACGGGATGACCTCGACGGGCTACCTGCTGCGGCTGATGGCCGTCGAGGAGTGGCGGCTCCGCAGCCACGTCTTCGGCGGCCGCCGGTTCGCGTTGTTCCCGCTGTTCGTCGCCGGCGTTGCCGCCGGGACGGCCGCCTTCTTCGGACTGGCCAACGCCGACGCCGGGCTGTTGATCGACGGTCTCCACCTCGTCGTCGCCGCCCTCGGCCTGCAGGTCGGCACCGTCGGGCTCGTCGGCCGCGACGCCCTCGAGGACCTGCTCGGGGAGACGGCGCTGCTGCTGTTCTCCGCGCGAGCCCTCCCCGTCGAGCCCCGGAAGCTCCTCGTGGCCTTCCTCGTCAAGGACGTCGCCTTCTACACGGTGCTGTTCCTGCTGCCGCTGACGGTCGGGTTGGTCCCGCTGGTCGTGCTGGCGGACGTGCCGGCGGCGCGGCTGCCGCTGCTGTTCGGGACGACGGCCGGCGTCTTCGCGGTCGGCGTCGCCGCCAGCGTCGCACTGGTCGGCGTCCACACCCGCTCGCGGCTGGCTTCGACGGCCGTCGTGGCCGTAACCGTCGTCGCGCTCGTCGCCGACGGCGGCCGCCTGCTGTCGGTCACCCCCTACGGGCTCCTGTCGGGCGTCACCCCGGCGGCGGTCGCCGGCAGCGTCCTCCTGCCGCTGGGGCTCGGCGCCGTCGGGGTCGCGCTGTTCCGGTTCGACCGCCGGACGCCGACCCGGACCGCCGAGAACCGCTTCGGTCGGCTCCGGGGCCGGCTCGGCGGCGCCGACGGCCAGGGGCTGCTGGCGAAGTCACTGCTCGACGTCGTCCGGTCGTCGGGCGGGCTCTGGAAGGTGGTGTTCTCACAGGGGCTCGTCTTCGCCGTACTGGCCGTCCTGCTCGCCTTCGTTCCCGACGTCGTCCCGATTCGCCTCGAGCCGGGGCTCACCGTCGCCAGCGTGCTCGCGCTGGGGTCGTTCACGGCCTACAACTGGCTGTGTCAGTTCGACGATACCGGCTTCTACCTCCGGTATCCGGTCGCGCTGTCGGCGGTGTTCCGGGCGAAACTACTCGGCTTCTGTCTGCTGGCATTGCCGTCCGGGCTGGCCTTTCTCGCGCTCGGCGGGCTCGTCTTCGGCACCGGGACGATGCTGGTCGGTATCGCCGTCTTCGCGCCGCTGTCGCTGTACGTCTTCGGCGTCACCGCCTACGTCGCCGGCCTGGAGCCGACGGAGCTGCTGTTCGACACGCCCGTGTTCGCGGCGTTCACGCTGGCGATGATGGTCGTGTTGGTTCCGCTGGTGGTCGCGGCTATCGTCTTCGAACTGTGGCCGGCCGGTCTCGCGGTCGGCAGCGTCGTCTATGCGTCGCTGGCCGGCGGCGTCGGGCTCGTGCTCTACCGCCGGGCCGGACCGCGCTGGGAGCGGCTGGCGCTGACCGGCGACGCATGACCCGCGACGGCCGGGTCGACGTACACCACCATCCCGTCGAAGTCGTTGCCACCGGTCGAGCGGTGGAGGACGCCGTACCGGCGGTAATCGTCGGGGACCCGCTCGGCGAGCCGCGGCGACCGGTCGCCGTCGGCGACGACGAGCCGCTCCGGCGCTCGCCGGCAGTCTATGGCCCGCTCCAGCGCGCAGTCGGCCTCCGCGACCACGACCGGCGGGAGGTCCTCGGGCAGCGGCTCGTCGCCGGAGACCTCGACCGCGGTCACGGAGGCGCCGGCGCCGTCGAGGTACCACGCCCACGGAAGCGTCTTGAACCAGGCGACCCGCTCCGGCGAGCGGGTCCCGCCGGTGGCGTCGGTGACGTCGCCGGTGCCGTAGAACAGTACGTCCGGGTCGCCCTCGTGGCGCTCGGCGACGGCGACGGTCGCGTCGACCGGCTCGCGCATCTCCTGTTGCGGCTGGGCGAACTGTACGAGTTCGTTGTCGGGACCGGTCGGTTCGGCGAACGCCGCCGAGACGCCGACGACGGCCACGTGTCCGGCCGCCGCCGCCAACAGAACGGCGACGATGGCGGCGCTGACGCGGTCCCGCTCCGCCAGCGCCTCGCGGCCGACGTCGACGAGCGTCCCGACGCCGACCGCCGCGGGCACCGCGAGCGGCACCAGCGCGTTGGCGAGTATCCAGGCGGGCAGCGGCGAGATGTCGGACCCGAGCGGGTAGCCGACGACGCTCGCGAACCCCCAATAGCTACAGCCGAGAACCAGTCGGCGTGTCTCGCCGCGGCGCGAGATCTCCGCCACGAAACCGACGACCGAGAGTGCCGCCAGCGCGCCGGCGTACTCGATGCCGATCCGGACGAACCGTTCCAGGTTGCTGCGGTACTGTTCGAGGTCGTTCTCCCCGCTCTGGTCGAACCAGTAGTTCATTCCGCCGGAGATATCCCCCCAGGTGGCGTCGAGGGTCGCACCGAGGTTGCCGGTCCACAGTCCCGCCTCCCCACCCCGGGGAGCGTACAGGAGAAAAAAGAGCAAAACGCCGACCGCGGCCGAACCGAGCACGCCGGCGCCGAGTCGACTCAGCCGGCGGCTCGCGTCCGGGCCCTGCAGATAGGCGTCCCGGTACGCCTCGAGGGCGGGGAGAAGCGGCGAACTGACGCCGAGCGGTGGCGCAACGCGGAAGCGGTAGCCCACGACCAGAAGCGCCGCTGCCCCGAGCCAGCAGAGCACGTAGATGACGGCGTTTTCCTTGGCGCCGATGCCGAGCGCGAGGAAGGCGGCAGCCACGAGGAGGTACGCGCGGCCGTCGCCGTCGTACCACCGGACCAGCGCCGCGAAGGCGACGAAGCAGAACGCCGCGACGAACACCGTCGACCGCGCGAACCGCGAGTAGTACAGCAGTACGGGGTCGACCGCGAGGGCGACCGCCAGCGCGACCGTCTCGACGTCGTCGAGGTGGCGACGGAACCACAGTGCAACGAGCGGCAATAGGCCGCCGACCAGCGCCACCGGCGCCCGCATCACGAAGTCCGAGGCGCCGAACGCCGCGAACAGCGGCCGGTGAAGGTGCTGCATCAGCGGGCCGTGGATGTCGCGTCGGTAGCTGACCGCGCCGGTTTCGAGGTACTCCAGGCCCCACCAGGCGACGCGGGCCTCGTCGAAGTGCGCCACCCGCGACCCCAGCAGGACGAACCGCGCGACGAGCGCGACGGCGGTCACCGCGAGGACGACCCGGCGGGTGCGGTCGCCGGAGTTCATCGCCGGGCGTCGACGGCGCGCGTCGGGCCGCCGCGGACCGTCGCCACGCGGTCGGGCGCCGGACGGCAAGCGGGCTGTCGGGCGGTCATGGAACGCGACTCGGGGAGGGCGGGCAAATTTCTTTCCGTCGCGGGCGGGTCGTACTGCCGGCCGCGATTTCGCCACGAGTCCCGGCCGGGGAGATTCGGTCCGGAGCCACGTCGTCCGGACGGGGCCGTCTCACGCGGGGATGGCAGCCGTCAGCGGGCGGCGTCGAGCCCGTAGAGGGCACCGAACTTCGACTCGGCGTAGTCGAGGAAGAAGTCGGCGGTGAACGGCTCGCCGGTCGCCTCCTCGACCAGCTCGTCGGTGGTGTGCCGCCGGCCGTGGGCGTGGACGTTGTCGGTGAGCCACTCGTGCAGCGGGCCGAACTCGCCGGCCCGGATCTTCTCGTCGAGGTCCGCGACCTCGTCGGCGGCGGCGTCGTACAGCTGCGCCGCGAGCACGCTCCCGAGCGAGTAGGTGGGGAAGTAGCCGAAGGAGCCGTGGCTCCAGTGGATGTCCTGCAGACAGCCGTCGGCGTCGGTCTCCGGTCGGATCCCGAGGTACTCCTCCATCTTGTCGTTCCAGACGGCCGGCACCTCCGCGACGTCGAGGTCGCCGGCCAGCAGGTCCCGCTCGATCTCGAACCGGAGGATGATGTGGAGGTGGTAGGTGAGTTCGTCGGCCTCGACGCGGATGAGGTTGTCCTCGTACACCCGGTTTGCGGCCTCGTAGGCCTGTTCGGGCGTGAGGCCGGTGCCGTGGTAGTCGTTGAACCGGGGGACGAACCCCTCCCAGAACGCCCGCGATCGGCCGACGTGGTTCTCCCAGAGCCGCGACTGCGATTCGTGGACCGTCAGCCCGCGGTGCTCGCCCAGCGGCGTCCCGTAGTCGTCCGTCGACAGCCCCTGGGTGTAGGTGGCGTGGCCGAACTCGTGGACGGTCGACCCCAGCGAGTCCAGCGGCTCGGACTCGTCGAACCGCGTGGTAACGCGGGCGTCGAACTGCGTTCCCGACGAAAAGGGGTGGGGAGCGGTGTCGAGTCGGCCGCGGTCGAAGTCGTAGCCGAGCGCCTCCAGCGTCTCCCGGGCTAGCGCCAGCTGGTCGTCCTCAGGGAACGTCCCTTCGACCGCGTGGAGGTCGGCGTCGGCCGCCCGGATGTCGTCGATGAGCGGTACCAGCCGGTCGCGGAGCCGCTCGAGTACCCGCTCGGCCGTCTCCAGGTCGAGGTACGGCTCGTAGTCGGCGAACAGCACCGCGTAGGGGTCGGCGTCGGGGTCGATATGCTCGGCGTACTCCCGCTTGAGCTCGAGCAGCCGCTCGACGGTCGGCGCGAACGTCGACCAGTCGTCCGTCTCGCGGGCCTCCTGCCAGACGGGGTGGGCGTCGCTGGTCACCTCGCTGATCTCCTCGACGAGCTCCGTCGGTACCCTGGCCTTCCGGTCGTACTGCCGGCGTATCTCCCGGACGACGGCCGCCTCCTCGGCGGGCAGCTCCGTCGCCTCCAGTTCGTCCAGCCAGGCGCCGACGTCGTCGTCGACGAGCAGTTCGTGCTGCATCGCCGAGACCGCGCTGCGCTGTTTCGCCCGGGCCGGCGTCCCTTCTTCGGGCATCATCACCTCCTGGTCCCACGAGAGGACCATGTTCGCGTCCCCGAGGTACGTCGCCCGCTCGTACTGCTCCAGCAGGTCGTCGTACGCCTCGGGAACCGACGATCGTTCGGTTGCCATAGCCATGATCAGGGTTCGGCGGGGAAGAACCCACGGATGCCGGGTCGAAGGCGTCGGCGACATCGCCACGGCCGGCGGGCGCCCCTCACATCACCGTATTTATACGCGTCGACCTCCCTACGTCGGGTATGGAGATTCTGCCGGACACGAGCGCGGTCGTCGACGGCCGCGTGTCGGAGCGCGTCGAGACGGCGGGCTTCGACGGCACCGTCTACATCGCCGAGGCCGTCGTCGGCGAGCTCGAGGGCCAGGCCAACGACGGCCGCGACAGCGGCTGGGACGGCCTCGAGGAGCTCCAGCGGCTCGCCGACTACGCCGACGACGGCGACATCGACGTCGAGTACGTCGGTCGCCGGCCGGACGCCGCCGAGCGGGCGGGCGCCGGCGAGGGCGACGTCGACGCGCTCATCCGCGGACTGGCCGCCGACCACGGCGCGACGCTGCTGACGAGCGACGTCGTCCAGGCGGAGGTCGCCGAGGCCAAGGGCCTGTCCGTCGACTACGTCGAGCCCCGGACCGACGACGCCGGCGACAACGACGATGGGCTCGCCGTCGAGCGGTTTTTCGACGAGCAGACGATGTCGGTCCACCTGAAGACGGGGGTGCCGCCGAAGGCCAAGCGCGGCGCCGTCGGCGAGATGAGCTACCAGGCCCTCGAGGACGACCCGCTGGAGGAGGCCCGGATGCGGTCGTTCGCCGACGACGTCGTCGAGACGGCCCGCACCTCCAGCGACGGCTTCGTCGAGCTGTCGCAGCCCGGGATGACCATCGCCCAGGTGCGGGACCTCCGAATCGCGGTCGCGGAGCCGCCCTTCGCCGACGGCGTCGAGGTGACCGCCGTCCGGCCCATCGTCAAGACCGACCTCGACGACTACGCCTTCGCCGACGAGCTCCGCGACCGGCTGGCCGAGCGGAACCGCGGCGTCCTCATCTCGGGGTCGCCCGGCGCCGGCAAGTCGACGTTCGCCCAGGCCGTCGCGGAGTTCCTCAACGACGCCGACTTCGCCGTCAAGACGATGGAAAAGCCCCGCGACCTCCAGGTCGGGCCGGAGATCACCCAGTACACCGAGCTGGGCGGGTCGATGGAAAACACCGCCGACTCGCTGCTGATGGTCCGGCCGGACTACACCATCTACGACGAGGTCCGCAAGACGTCGGACTTCGAGACGTTCGGGGACATGCGCCTTGCGGGCGTCGGGATGATCGGCGTCGTCCACGCCACGCGGGCCATCGACGCCCTCCAGCGGCTCGTCGGCCGGGTCGAGCTGGGCATGATCCCGCAGGTCGTCGACACCGTCGTCTACATCGAGGCCGGCGAGATCGACACCGTCTACGACGTCGCCACGGAGGTGAAGGTGCCGCACGGGCTCACCCAGGACGACCTCGCCCGGCCGGTCATCGTCATCCAGGACTTCGAAACCGGCACGCCGGCCTACGAGATATACACGTTCAACCGGCAGGTCGTCACCGTCCCGCTGGAGGGCGCCGACGGCGCGGGCGACGACACCGGCGTCGAGCGCGTCGCCAAACAGGAGATCGAGCGGGAGATCCGGTCGGCGGCCCGCGGCCACGTCGAGGTCGAACTGCGGGGACAGAACGAGGCCGTCGCCTACGTCGAGAACGACGACATCAGCTACGTCATCGGCAAGGGCGGCGGCCGCATCGGCAAGATCGAAGACCGCCTCGGCATCAGCATCGACGTCCGGACGTTCGACGACCGGCCGGGAGGTGCCTCCGGCAGCGGTGGCGGCTCCGGGGGCGCCGCCAGCGAGGTCGTCGTCCCGGAGGTGACCGACCGCCACGTCGTCGTCCCGCTGGACGACCACCACGGCGAGACCGTCGAGGTGCGGGCCGACGACGAGTACCTCTTCACCGCGACCGTCTCCCGCGGCGGCGAGGCCGCCGGCACGCACGCCGTGGCCGCATCGCGGAGGAACGCAGCCCTCCGGCGCCGCTTCTCACCCCTCGGCCTCGAGTCGGACGAACGCGATACAGGCGACCCGGCCGTCGCCGGCGGGGTCCGGGGTGCCGAGTTCAGCGGCGTACCGTCCGGGGTCGAGGTTGAGGTCGGGGTCCGATCGGACGGAGTCGACCGCCTCGAGGAGCGACGAGGAGCGGGTTCCGCCGGGCGTCACGGTCGTCTTTCCGTCGCCGGCGGTCTCGCGGGCGAGTTGCGTCCACCCGTCGCCGCCGTCGTGATGGACGCGCCAGCTGTGGGGGTTGAACGAGAGCTCCACGTCGGACCGGTTGTGGAGGGTCAGCATCACCTCCTCGGCGGGCGTCCCGTCGTCGAGGCGGCTCCGCTCCGGCGTCGCCGCGAGGAAGACGCTCGCGTCGCGCTCGACGGTGTGCGAGCAGACGGCCCTGTCGCGGGCCGTCTCGAAGGGCGGACACCGCCGGCCTCCGGCGGTCGGGGTCGGCTCCGTCCCGTCGGAGCCGGTCGGCGCGTCGTCCGGCGCGTCGTCGCCGCCGGCCGGGGCGCCGGTACAGCCGGCGGCGAACCATATCGGCAGGGCGGCGAGAAGCCTTCGCCGGTTCATGCCTCGGACGGTGGATCGCAGCGACAAGTGCGTTCGGGTGGGTCAAAGGGCCGTTTGACCTTCGGCGATGCGGGACGGTACGCTTGCCAGTGCAAGCAGCCGTACGAAGGGCGACGGTCAGTCGTCGGAGACGGCCGTGTCGGTCCCGTCGGCGGCGGCGTCGACCGGCGTCTCGATCTCGTAGAGGTTCTGGCGCGCGTCGGCGAAGTAGACGTCCTCGGTGACGATGTCGATCTCCTCGAGTCGCTCGAGGGCGTAGCGGACGGTTCGGGCCGACAGCATCGACTCCTCGACGATGTCCTTCTGGGTCATCGGGCCGTTGTACTCGAGCACCTTGTAGACGAGCTTCGCACTTGGCGGGAGGTCCGAGAGTTCTTCGCCGTCAGAATCAGCCATCTGTGCTAATGCACACGCAAGGCTCGAAGATAAACGTTGACCCAAACTAGTTGGGTACGGTTCAACGGGTTCGACAGGCGCAGGCGAGGGGTGGAACGAACCGCTTTTGCCGCCGGACGGCCGACGGTGAGGTATGTCAACCGACACGGCCGAGCGGCGGGCCGAACACGTCCGCGGCGTGACGGTCACGTTTCTGGCGTGCTTCGCCGGCGTCGTCGCGGCGATGGTCTCGGCGAGCGTCGCCAGCGGGCCCGAGGACCTGCTCGGCGTCTACGTGGTCGCGGGGGCCGTGCTCATGCAGTTTCCCCTCCACCGGGGGCTGGAGGCGGTCGGGATCGACCTCGACGTCGACGACTTCGGGCCGAAGGACTTCCTCTACGTCGCGTTCATGACCTTCGCGCTGTGGTTCGTCTGCTGGACGGTGCTGCTGACGACGGGGACGAGCCCCTGATGGCCGACGACAGCATCGCCGTCGTCGACCTCGAGCGGTGCCAGCCCGACCGCTGCAACTACGAGTGTGCGAACTTCTGTCCCCCGAACCGGACGGGCGAGGAGTGCATCGTCACCCGGGAGGAACGGCACGGCGCCGACGGCGCCTTCGCCGGCGGCCCCGACCAGGTGTCGATCAGCGAGGAACTGTGTCTCGGCGAGACGTGCGGTATCTGCGTCGAGAAGTGCCCCTTCGACGCCCTGGAGATAATCAACCTCCCGCAGGAACTCGACGAGGAGCCGACCCACCGCTACGGCGAGAACAGCTTCGCGCTGTACGGCCTGCCCGCCCCACAGGAGGGCCGCGTCACCGGCATCCTCGGACCGAACGGCATCGGCAAGACGACCGCGGTCCACGCGCTGGCCGGCGAATTGGTCCCCAATCTCGGCCGGTTCGACGAGGACCTGGACTGGGACGGCGTCCTCGAGGCCTACCGCGGCACCGAGCTGCAGGGCTACCTCGGGGACCTCCGGGCGGGCGAGGTGACCGTCGCCCGCAAGCCACAGTACGTCGACCGCATCCCCGACAGCTTCGACGGCCGGACCGAGGAACTGCTGGCCGGCGTCGACGAGCGCGGCGCCGCCGACGAGCTGGTCGAGCGACTCGGCATCCAGCCGGTTGTCGACCAGCCCATCGACACGCTGTCCGGCGGCGAGCTCCAGCGGGTGGCGCTCGCGGCCACGCTGGTCCGCGACGCGGACTTCTACTTCCTCGACGAGATCACGCCGTATCTCGACATCGGCCAGCGCGTGACCGCCGCGCGACTCGTCGGGGAACTGTCCGAGGAGGGCCGCTCGATGCTCGTCGTCGAACACGACCTCGCGGTGCTAGACCTGCTGGCGGACGCGCTGCACGTCGCCTACGGCGAGCCGGGCGCCTTCGGCGTCGTCACGCCGCCCAAGTCGACGAAGGGCGGCATCAACCAGTACCTCGAGGGCTACCTCGAGAACGAGAACATGCGCGTCCGCCAGGAGGCCATCGAGTTCGAGGAGCACGCCCCTCGGGTGGCGACCCGCGGCGACGCACTCGTCGAGTACCCCGACGTCCGGAAGTCCTACGGCGACGGGGAGTTCACGCTGGAGGTCGAGGGCGGCGCCATCCGCGAGAACGAGGTGCTGGGCATCGTCGGCCCCAACGGCATCGGCAAGTCGACGTTCGCGAAGCTGCTTGCCGGCCGGCTGGAGCCCGACGAGGGGACCGTCGGCGCGGATCTCGACATCTCCTACAAACCTCAGTACGTCGAGATCGACCGGCCGATGCGGGTCGACGCGTTCCTCCGGTCGATCACCGACGACTTCGGCACCTCCTACTGGAACACCGAGATCGCCGGGCCGCTCCAGCTCGAGCGGGTGATGGAGCAGAACCTCACCGACCTCTCGGGCGGCGAGCGCCAGCGGGTCGCCATCGCGGCCTGTCTCTCGAAGGACGCCGACCTCTATCTGCTGGACGAGCCGTCGGCGCATCTCGACGTCGAACAGCGGGTGCTCGCCACGCGGGCCATCCGTCGCTACACCGAACAGCACGACGCCACCGCGATGGTCATCGATCACGACATCTACATGATCGACCTGCTGTCCGACCGGCTACAGGTCTTCGACGGCGAGCCCGCCGAATACGGCCACGCCGGCCGACCCGTCTCGATGCGCGAGGGGATGAATGCCTTCCTGGCGAACCTCGACGTCACCTTCCGGCGCGACGAACGCACCGGCCGCCCCCGCATCAACAAACCCGGGTCGCAGAAGGACCGCGAGCAGAAAGCGGCGGGCGAGTACTACTACGCGCCGACCGATGAGTAGGACCGTCTCGGCAGGGTCGCTACCGACCACGGCGAGAGAGTAGCTCCGGACCTCCTCTACGACCAGCCATGACCGACGACATCCTCAGAATCACGTTCAAACAGCAGGAACAGCACCGCGACGCGGCCCGCAAGCGACTCGAACGCGCCGAGGCCGGCGAGCGCGGCGATGCCATCGAACAGGATGCCCGATTCGTCCTGAACTTCGAAACTTACGACGACATCGCCCGTCTCATGCGGACGTCCAACCTCGAGTTGATCGAGGCGATCGTCGCGGACCAGCCCGACAGCATCCGTGCGACGGCGGCCGCCGTCGACCGCGATTACCGCGAGGTCCACCGGAACCTGGAGGAACTCGAAGACCTCGGCGTCATCGAGTTCGAGGCCGCCGGCCAGGGTAAGCGACCGGTTCTGCGGGCGGGCGCCGAGCACGTCGACTTCTCTATCCAGTTCCCCAGCCGGCCCGAGAGCGGAGAGCTACCCGGCGCCTCGGTGTGACGACCATCGACCCCACAGGTGAGAACATATCGGACCGACGTAGACCCGCCCGGGACGATACGGAAGGAGGTCGTCTCGGACGAGAACCCAGGCCACGCCTCAGTATTCCGGCACCCGCCGGGACCGCCCCGACCCCTCGACGAGTGGCAACTCCACGAGGTCGGCGTCGACCTCCTCGCCGTCGACGCGGACGGTCACGGCGTCAGTCTCGAGCCCGTAGTCGACGAGTGCGAGCGCAGCCGGCGCCTCCAGCGTCGGATTCTCCGTTCCGCGAGTCACCTCGCCGACGTTGGCGTCGCCGTCGAACACCGCGGCGCCCTTCGTCGGAATGGCCTCGGGGCGCAGACCGACGAGCCGCCGGGAGGGTCGGCCGCGGTTCTCGATCTTCGAGACGACCTCCTGGCCGACGTAACAGCCCTTCTCGAAGTCCAGGGCGTTGCGGACGCCGACGACGTTGGGCACGTTGCCCTCGAGTTCGGTCTCGAACAGCGGCGTTCCAGCCTCAAGCGTCAGGTTCCCGAACGTGTCGCGGCCGAACGGCGCGGCGTTGAGGCCGTGGTTGACCAGCGCGTCGAACACCTCGGCGGCGTCGGCGGCGGCGCAGATGACCTCGTAGCCCTCCTCGCCGGTCGGGTCGTCGGTGCGGACGACGGTGACGCCCCAGTCGCCGATCGTCCCGCGGACGAAGGACAGCGGGTCGTCGGGCGTGCCGGGGCCGGTGAGCACGGAAGCGATCTTCTCGGTGGCCTTGGGGCCGTGGACGCCAAAGACGCCGAACTCGTCGGTCGCCACGCGGACGTCGACGTCCTGGATGAAGGTCTTGCCGGCCCAGTCGTCGGCCAGCGGCCCGGCCCGCCGCGGCGGGACAAAGCAGAGCAGCCGACCGTCGGCGTTGTAGACGTGGAGGTCCGTCTCGATGCCGCCCTGCGGGTCGAGCAGCAGCGCGTAGACGCCCTCGCCGTCGACGTCGGGGACGCGGTTGGAGACAGCGTTGTCGACGAAGTCGACGCGGTCGTCGCCGGTCACCTCGACGATTCCGTACCCCATCTCGACGACGCCGACGACGTTCCGGACCGCGCGGTGGGCCCGCGTCGGGCGGCCGTAGTGGGCGACGATCCGACGGCCGCCGCGCTCGGTGAACGTCGCGCCGTGGGCCTCGTGGAGGTCAGCGACGACTGTCATCGTCGAACCGAGGGGTCGGGGGAGTAAAACGGTCGCGGCCGGAGGCGGTCAGACGCCGAAACGATCGCGGACCCGCTCGAACAGCGACCGGTCGCCGTCGTCGCCGTCGTCGACCTCGGGGTCGGGGACGACGCGGTCGTCGGGGTAGATGTGCATCGGCTCGTCGTCATCGTTCTCGACGGTGATGAGCCCGGCCTGTTTCAGCTCGGCCAGCGCCGTCTCGAGTTCGTCGATGTCGACCTCGGCCTCGGCGCGCAGCTCGAACACCGTCATCCCCTCCTCGGTTCGTTCGACGAGCGCGTCGAGCACCGCGACCTGAGTGTCCTTGCGGTCGCGGTACTGCCCCTTCGCCTGCATACTCCGACATTTGCCCGGGGGTCTCTTAACCGTTCGCCGCGGCCCGGCCGGCGACTCAAGTTTTAAGCCCCCGAGACGGCCACACCACCACCATGGGACTGAAGTGTTCGATTCTGGGCCACTCCTTCGAACCCGCCGACTTCGAACGGGAGCGCGAGGAGCAGGGCTCGGAGGTCGTGACCGTCGTCCGGGAGATCGAGCGGTGCGTCCGCTGCGGGGAGCAGCGGGTCGTCTCCGAGAGCACCGAGGTGACCGCGGTCGTCGACGAGGCGGACGTCGACCTCGAAGGAGGTGACGCCGCGAACCGCGGAGCCGGGGCGACGACGGACGCCGGCGCCAGCGCCGGTGTCGACGCCGCCGCTGGGCCGGCCGACGACGGGGGGACGTTCGAGGCCCGCGACCCGGCCGAGGAGGACACCGAGATACTCACCGACGACGAGCCGGACCGCGAGCCGGGCGCCTGGCCGGAGGAGCCCGACGAGTCGTGGGAGCCCGATGCGCCCCGCGACGGCGGCAGCGGCGACGGGGCCGCGGCCGAGACGACGGCGACCGACGCCGACGACGGCCCGGACGACGACGGTCCGGTCGCGCCGACCGAGGAGACGCTGTCGGGCATCACCGTCCCCGAGGGGACCATCGTCTGTACGGAATGCGAGTTCAGCGTCGACGCCGAGTCGTCCTACCGGGACGGCGACCCCTGTCCCGACTGCGGGGCGTGGCTGACGGGCGAGCGAAATCGGTAAATCATCGGGTTCCGATACCATGACCATGGAGGAATACAAGATGCGTCGAGGCGAGTACCTCGAGGAGCGCGTCCCCGACATAGAGGCGACAATCGAGGAGTACTTCGGTCCCATCACCGACACCGAGGAGTTCAACGGCAGCGACCTCCACGTCGTCGAGGAGCCGGACAACCCGGTGTTCGACCGGATCGTCGCGGGCGCCGTCTCCTATTCGAGCAAGAAGGACAAACTCGCCGTCGAGTTCCACGAGCGCGACCTGGAGGAGTTGATGGAGACGGGCGACGTCGACGCCGCCGGCGACGCCAACGACGCGAAGAACGACTTCCTGCTGGAGTGTACCGGCCGGGACGCCAAGTCCCGCCGGGAGTCGATGAAGCGGTCCGTCGAAGACGACGCCGAGAAGCCGGACAACGTGTAAACTACCCAATCCTACTCCCTCGGCACATACGCGCCTCGGTTCTTGAGGGAGGGGCTTTGATATGGACTCCCGGCGATCAGTCCCCGGCGATAGGCCGATGACTCTCGCCATTCAACGTCCCACCATTTATACGCAGGTCTACTTCTGCGTCTCCGCTCCCCGACGTGGGCGAGGACCGGAGTCTATGTGTCTGCTTTCGGGCGTACCGTAGTCCGATGTTCTTCGCGCCGTTGTAGTCCGCGTTCACCTCGTACCCGCACTTTTGACACTTGAATTGTTCTCCGTCGCGGTTATCTTCGTGCGTGAACCCGCAGTCCGTCCGAGAACAACGTCGGGACGTGTGGTTCGGTTCGACCTGCTCTACGGAGATACCTTGTTCAGGGGCTTTGTAGGAGATGTACTCGTAGAGGCGTCGGAACGCCCAAACGTGGTGCCACTTCGCGTGCGGAAGTCGTTCTCGAATGTCGGTCAGGTCCTCAAGTACAATAACGTCGCAGTCGTGATCGACGGCTTCCGTGACAATCTCGTTTGCAACCGTATGGATGTACTGTTTCCGCCATGCTTCTTCGCGCTTCCCAAGACGAAGCAGAGCGTTGTGCGCGGCTTGCGTACCGCGCTGTTGCATTTCTCCACGCCGCTTCTCAAACTCGCGGCACCAGTGGCCGTAGTCGTCTCCCTGCCAAAACATGCCGGTTGATGAGACGGCAAGGCTGTTGACGCCGAGGTCGATACCGAGGACCGTTTGGTCGGGGTGCCCGGTATCTGCCGGAACCTCTGCGTCGTCGCCCTCAATCCGCCGCATCGAGATGTGGAGGTAGAACTCATCTGTTACCGCGTCGTACCGAAGCGTGCTTTCGCGAAACTCGTAGTCCTCGGAGAGAACGCATCGCTCGTAGGGTGTCGGGCTGTCTGCCGGGAGAACGAACGTTGGTTCGACCCGGCCTTCAACAGTTGACAGTGACACCTTGTTGCGGTAGAAGGTCGCGCTTCGCGCGTCGTAGTCCATTGTCTCGGCGGAGAACGTCGGACGGGAGATCCGCTGTCCATTCTTCCACCGTTCGGTAACGCTTTTGATGGCTTCGACAGAACGTTTGATGGCGGCTTGGACGAGTTGTGCCTGTAGGTCCGTCTGTTCGCGGAGTTCGGAGTACAGCGCGTCTCGGACCCGCCGTTTGTTGGTCTTGCACTCAGTATAACAAGTGTCAGACCAACAGTAGTCAGCAGTTCGGTTCGCGCAGTACAGGTATTGCTTGGCAGTTCGATGGAATGCATCGCGTTGCTCGTCGGAGACGGCAAGTTTTACGACAGCGGTTCGACGCACCTCCATAACTTCAGGGACTGCCCTACAGTAATTAAATATTCGGGAGCCAGCCGGTTGCAGTATGTCGGTCATATTATACCGTGTCGGCTTCCTCCCCGACTTACTCGCTCCCTTCGCTACGCTTCGGTCGCTTCTTGAGGTCTGGGGCTCCACCTCGAATTACGCTGATTCCGCGCCCGATCACATCACCGACCGACCGGGCGTCTCCGTCGCCGCGTCGGTGAGCAGCGCCTCGAGGTTCTCGTAGGGGACGAACGCCAGCAGTTCCTCCCCGTCGTCGTACAGTTCTACGCCGTGGTCGCCTTTCCGGTAGGACGCACACTCGAGCTGGCCGTTCGGGATGATGGCGCGGTACATGCGAGACGGTTGGGCGCGCCGGTCCGAAGGCGTTTCGCCGAGGGGCCAACCGCGGCACGCCGTCCCGACGGTCGGCACGGCGGTGTTTAATTACGAGAGAGCCGGCCGGTCAGCCGATGTCGGGTGGGAACTCGAACGGGGCCGACCGCTCGCGGAGCGAGCCGACGCAAGCACGGCCGCAGGCCGCGCGCAGCGAGGCACAGCCCGCGAGCGGGAGGGGGCGTTCGGAAAATGAGCGAGACGCGAATCCCGGCGCCGACCGAGAAGCCGGTCGTCCTGACGGTCGCCGGCAGCGACTCCGGCGGCGGCGCGGGCATTCAGGCAGATCTGAAGACCATCGAGGCCACGGGCGGCTTCGGCGTCTCGGCGCTGACCGCCGTGACCGCCCAGAACACGACCGGCGTCGAATCCACCCACGTCCTCCCGGTCGGGGAACTGGAGGCGCAATTGGACGCCGTCCTCTCGGATTTCGAGGTGGCGGCGGTCAAGACCGGCATGCTGGCGACGGCCGAGGTCGTCGAGACTGTCACCGAGTACGCCGCCGACCTCGAGTGCCCGCTGGTCGTCGACCCGGTGATGGTGGCGGCGACGGGCGACCGCCTGCTGACCGAAGCGGCGGAGGCCGCCTACGAAGACCTGGTCGCGGAGGCGACGCTGGTGACACCGAACGCCGACGAGGCGGCGGTGCTGACCGACGTCAAGCCCGAAGACGAGGCCGGCGCCCGGCTGGCCGGCCAGCGGCTGCTGTCGACCGGCGCCGACGCCGCCCTCGTGAAGGGCGGCCACATCCCCGGCGACGAGGTGCTGGACGTGCTGGTGACCGAAAACGACATCGAGGTCGCCCGTCATCCCCGCATCGACACCGACGCCACTCACGGGTCGGGATGTGCGCTGTCGGCCGCCGTCGCCACCCGACTGGCCCACGGCGAACCGCTGGTCGACGCCGTCGGCCGGAGCGTCGCGTTCATGAAACGAGCCGTTCGCTATCACCACGACGTCGGCGAGGGGGCCGGCGCGGTCCACCATCTCGTCGCGCTCCGCAACGAGGCCGCCCGCGACGCGACCGCCGAGGCCGTCCGGGGCGTCGTCCGGCGGCTCGAGGGGGCCGACGTCCGGCCGCTCGTCCCCGAGGTCGGGACGAACGTCGTCGGTGCGACGCCGTACGCCGAGTCGGCCGACGAGACGGCGGCCGTCGAGGGCCGGGTCACCCGCGGGCTCGACGGCGTTCGCGCCGACGGGGTCCGGTTCGGCGCCTCCGGCCACGTCGCCCGATTCCTGCTGTCGGCCCGGGAGCACCGTCCCGGCCTGCGCTTCGCGGCCAACTGTCGGTTCGACGACGGCGTCGAGGCCGCCCTGGAGGCGCTGGGGTGGCCGATCGCCGAACACGGGGGCGGTGCGGCGGCCGACGGCGCTACCGACGACCTCGGAGCGGCGCTCGCTGGCGCCGAAAAGCCGGTCGCCGTCGTCGACCACGACGCCAGCACGGCGCCGATGACGAAGGTCCTCGCCGAGGGAGCGACGACGCTCGGCGACCGGCTGCTCGAACTGAACGAGGCGGTCGGCTCGCGGCGGTAGCGGGAGCGGACGGTGGCCTCAGATCCCGACGCCGACCACTGAAATGGTGCCGCCGGTGCCGCCGACCGAGCGCCACTCGCCGTCGACGTCGACCTCGACGGGGCCGAACTCGTAGCGGCCGGTACTTCCGAGGCCGTCCGGTGCTTCCGCGAAGTAGGTCACGTCGCCGTCGGCGACGGACTCGAAGACGACGCGCTGGCGGCCGTTCTCGAGCCGTTCGACGCCGGCGACGTCGCCGTAGTCCTCGACGACGTTCCAGGAGTCGGGGACGGTATCGGCGACGCGACCGTCGGATGCGGCGTCGCCGGCGTCGTCGGTCGTCGCGGTGATGGTCTGCTGGGTCGTCTGGCCGGCGGTGTAGACCGGGGCGTCGGTCTCGCGGTCGAAATCGAGGTCCAGCGGGTCTTCGACCTCGACCGCGAAGTCGTCCCAGCCGAAGCGCTTGACGACCTCGCCGTCGACCGTCCGGACCTGCTCGAAGCCCATCGTGTTCATCAACACGATGTGGCCGAAGAACGTCATCCCGTAGCTCATCATACCGAACGGATGGATCTCCCGCTGGTGGGCCGGCGGCAGGAGACTGCCGACGAAGTGGATGCCCGTTGCGTCGTCGGCCGCCCGGGTCCGGGAGCCGGCCGACACCAGCCCCGAGGTGGTGCCGGCGACGCTGGCGACGCCGGCGTCGGTCGCGGCGAAGGCCTCGCGGTCGACGAGCGTCATCGGCGCCTTGTTCGTCGCGTACCCGAGACCGGCGATGTGCCACAACAGCTGCTGGCTGTCCAGCGAATCGGCGAGCAGCGGGTGGTCGTCATTGCGCTCGCCGATGTGGGCGACGTAGTAGGCGTTCTCGTCGTCGCTCCGGTCGGGCTCGCGGTACGTGCGGCCGCGGTTCTCGACGTCGTCGGCGGTCACGCCGGCCGCGAGGTCGCTGTCGAGGGCCGGTAGGAGGTTCGCGGCGGTGTCGGTCAACACGAGGTTGCCGCCCGACTCGACGTAGGTGTCCAGCGCGTCAAGATAGGCATCGTCGTTCCGGCCGTCGTCGTGGATGACGACCAGGTGATCGGTGCTGACCTCGCCGCGGGCGACCTCCTCGACGGTGTAGGCGACGGGGTCGGTGTCGAGCTCCCCGGCCAGGTCCTCGAAGTACTGGAACGGGGACGACTCGTAGGCGCGCTGCTGGTAGCCGACGGCGTCGACGGGGTCGGGGTTGGGGCCGCCGCCCTCGGTGCCCATCGTGGAGACGCGGGCGACGAGGCGGGTCGGCGCCTCGAAGCGGTTGGCGACGACGAGCGTCCACTCGCCGGCCTGGGGGTCGGTGACGTTCCAGGTGACCATCCCGCAGCACTCGCCGCCGACGCGGTCCTCGCTCACGAGTTCGAAGTCGCGGACGACCTCGCCGTCGGGCGCGATCAGCGCGGCGTCGGCCAGCCCGGCGACGGGGTGGTCGCCCTGCGGTTCGGCGTGTGGGTGGACGGTCATGCTGTGACGCCCGCTTTCGACGTCGAAGCTGACCGTTTCGCGGTCGCTCGCGGCTACGTCGGTACCATACTCCTCCTCGTTGACGACCGTCCGGCCGTCCGAATCGAGAAAGGAGAGATCGTCGGATGTGCGCGTCAGGGCGTCGGTGGTGACGTAGCCGAGCGTCTCACCGTCGGTCTCGATCTCCGTCTCGACGTCGGTACTCGCGTGGTCGGCGATCTCACGGATGGACGTCCGGTAGGCCCGGACCTGGGCGTCGACGCGGGCCTGGTCGTAGACGTTCCCGCCCGCGATGTTGGAGTATATCATCTCCATCGTCATCATCGTCATGTCGAGACAGCCCCACTCCTCGGGCTGGGACATCCAGTCCTTCATGTAGCCGGTGCCGGAGTAGCCGATACCCTCCCAGGAGGGGCTGTAATCGTAGGCCTCCTCGGGGACGGCGCTGAGACCGAACACGGAGGGGTTGAACTCGCCGGTCAGGGCCCGCTGTGTCTCGCCGGCGGTCTGCCAGGAGTCGATCTCCTCGGTCAGCGCGTCGTCGATGCGACGGTTCATCTCCGCCAGGTCGTGGTGTTCGTCGTTGGTCGACTGGACGTGGCTCTCCAGCCCCTGGGTGAAGTACTCCGAGGCCAACATTCCGTGGAAGTCGGCGCCGTGAGTCAGGTTCTCGTACTCCCGGAAGTGCTCGACGAAGTCCAGGGCGTCGGGCACCTCCTCGACGACGTAGTCCGGCGGCTCCGAGTCGCCGTCGAGGCCGGTCCCGAGCGGTTCGGCCGGCTTGTGGGAGGGGTCGATCCAGCCGGGAATAGGGAACTGGCGGTTGGTGTCGCCGCCGTAGTTGCCTCGCTCGTGCAGCGTCGCCCCCGGCACCCCGTAGCTGTCGTACTGCGGCCGGCGGGCCGTCCAACCGTCGGGGTTGGGATAGGCGAAGATGAGTGCGAGATCGTCCAGAAGCGTCGCCGTCTCCGGCTCCTCGCCCCGGAGTAGGTTCTCGATGAACCGCGAGCAGGCTTCGGTGCCGGCCCGCTCGTCGCCGTGGACCGACCCAGAGAACATCACCTTCTGTTTGTCCTCGAAGGCCTCGCGGTCGTCGACGTCGTTCGTCACCTCGACGACCAACACTTCCCGGGGGTCGGTCCGGTCGGAGAGGTAGTTGTACTTCCCGTGACCCGTCCCGATGACGAAGGCGTCCATCCGGTCGGGGTGGCGGGATTCCAGTTCGCGGATCCCACGGAGGTTCTCGTCGAAGTCGATGAAGTCCACCGACCGGGTGGCCTCGGGGAAGACGCCGAACGGGTAGTAGCCGAGCCGCCAGAACGGGTTGGCGCCCGGCGAGTGTGAGAACGTCTCGGCGGTCGGCAGGTCGGCGACCTGCCGGGCCTCGGCGGTCGTCAGCTTCGCGTAGGCCGCCGGCGTCGGCTCGGTCGTCGTGTGGACCGCCTCGCCGACGTCGAGCGCCTCGAAGGCCGCGACGCCCGACGGGTCGGAGAACTCGACGAGCGTCGGGACGGCGTACCCCTCCGGCGTGTGGTTGAGGGCGTACTGGTAGGTCGCGCCGAAGCGCTCGTCCGTCACGGTGGCGCCCGCCGCGCCCGGCAGCGCGAGTGCGCCGCCGGTCGCCGCCGACAATCGGACGAACTGCCGGCGAGAGATCGGTGCGTCGTCGAACTGGGTGGAATCGTCTGTCATAGGGGAACGGCCGGACGGTCCGGCTCTTTTGAGGTCGCCGAGAGTACAAGAAAGGTTCTTGTGGCAAACGCATCCAAACCTCCGGCCGGCCCGTGTGGCCGTCCCACCGCCACGACTCTTCGCGGACTCGCCGCCCGTCACACGCGGAATCGGCAATACTTTATAACGGGGCGCGTGAGCACCCGGGCATGGTAGATCCGGAGTCGATCGACCGTCGTGACGTCCTGAAGGGACTCGGCGCCGCCGGCGTCGTCTCGCTGGCCGGCTGTACCGGCAACGGTGACGGCGACGGCAGTAGCGGCGGCGGCCAGGTCATCGAGTGGCACGCCGGCGGCGAGACGGGAACCTACTTTCCGCTGTCCAACGAGTTCAAGACGGTCGTCGACGAGGAGACGGAGTTCTCGCTGCAGGTGCAGTCGACGGGCGCCAGCGTCACTAACGTCGGCAGCCTCAACGAGGGGGAGGCCGACTTCGCGCTCATCCAGAACGACATCGCCTTCTTCGCGAAGAACGGCGAGTCGCTGGACGCCTTCGAGGGCGACCCGGTCGAGGACCTCCGCGGCGTGGCGACGCTGTACCCCGAGACCATCCACATCGTCACCCGTTCGGACTCGGGCATCGAGTCGCTGTCGGACCTCGAGGGCCGGAGCGTCAACACCGGCGACCTCGGCAGCGGCACCCAGATCAACGCCCTCCAGATTCTCGAGTCCGTTGCGGGGCTGACTCCCGGCGATTTCAACGAGCAGAACTCCGGCTTCGGTGACGCATCCGACCAGCTCCAGAACGGCGACGTCGACGCCGCG
>PXRZ01000016.1 GCA_003022945.1 Halobacteriales archaeon QS_8_69_73
GTCCTGCCGTCATCACCGTTCCACTGTGGGTTGCCGCGGACGTCGAGCGTGAGTCGTTCCCGGTGGTCGAAGTCGTAGCGATTTTCCAGTACGTCGCCGACGCCGAACTCGAGTGTACTCCGCGTTTCGTTCCAGTCGAAGGTGTAGAGATCGTTGCGGGCGAGGCCATGAAGCTCGTAGCCGTCGTCGCGGGTGCCCCAGTAGCCCGGCGGCCTTGGCTTCTCGGTGATTGTCGAATCACTGTCGTCGTAGTACTCGTTAAGAAGTCGGAAGAACGACCGCCACGCCTCCGAGTTCTTGCGGGTAAGTTGTTGGCAGGTTGCCTTCCTAAGAATGGGTGCGTAGTCGTCGTAGAGGTCGTCGAAGTCGGCCTCCCAGATATCGCCATCGTCACCGAAGTACTGTTGTCGGCGTCTCCAGACGCGGAGCGTCTGGATGGCCCACCAGAACTTCGTTCTGGGGACGTCGGTAGGTGAGTTGGTTCCACAGGGGGGCGTGGGCGGCCAGCCAGTCGAATAAGCACTCACGGTACCGGTCGCTCACTGGCTCCGCCGTGTACTCGTTCGTGCGCTGTGGCCGGTCGCTCACATCGACTGTGTCGTCCGGTTTCGATTTAAATAGTGGGATTGCAGGCAGCACGTATCCAGAGGATGGTTACCCAGTTGTCGGCTTCATCCTGCGGCTGAAGCCGTGGGATTTCGTCTCGAAATCCTGTAATCGACGGCCTCGGTCGGTGTATTTGAGAAGCTTTATAGCTACTTGGGGAGCAGTCTGAACCGTCCGAAACGCAGTTAACGGGACCTAAACTATGATGGAAACACTCGAACTCGCGAGCGTGGTACTGCAGGATGGTAGCGGAGGAATCTCGGGGCAGGCCGCCGCCGCCATCGCCGTGGGCCTGGGTGCGCTCGGCACCGGCTACGCCCAGAGCCGCATCGGGGCGGCCGCCGTCGGTGCCGTCGCCGAGGACGACGACATGTTCGTCCCCGGGCTCATCTTCACGGCGCTGCCCGAGACGCTGATCATCATCGCGTTCGTCACCATCTTCCTGGTCGGCAACTGACGCCGCACCTTCATCACAATGAGTCTCGATACGATCGTAGAGGACATTCGAGAGGAAGCCCGTGCGCGTGCGGAAGAGATCCGGACGGACGGCGAGAGCCGCGCCGACGAGATCGTCGCGGACGCCGAGGCCGACGCCGAGCGCATCCGCGAGGAGGCCCGCGAGGAGGCCGAAGACCGGATCGAGCAGGAGCGCGAGCAGGAGCTGTCCGGCGCGAAGCTCGAGGCCAAACAGCAGCGGCTCGAGGCGCGCCGGGAGGTGCTCGAGGAGGTCCGCGACGACGCCCGGGACCGCATCGCCGCCATCGACGGCGACGAGCGCGAGGAGCTGACCCGGACGCTGCTGGCGGCCGCCGCCGAGGAGTTCCCCGCCGAGGAGACGGTCCGGGTCCACGCGACTGCCTCGGCGGCGTCGTCGTCGAGTCCGACGAGTCCCGCGTCCAGGTGAACAACACCTTCGACTCCGTGCTCGAAGAGGTCTGGGAGGACAACCTGGGCGAGATCAGCGCGCGACTCTTCGAAGAATGAAGGTCAGAACGGAAGGGAGTTCGAACTACGAGTACGTCAGCGCGAGGGTCCGGTCGCGGAAGCGGAAGCTGTTCGACGGGGACGACTACCGGAAGCTGGTCCGGATGGAGCCGGGCGAGATCGCCCGATTCATGGAGGAGACCGAGTACGAGACGGAAATGAACGCCCTCGGGACGCGACACTCGGGGGTCGACCTCGTCGAGTACGCCCTGAACCGCAACCTCGCGAAGCACTTCGACGACCTGCTGACGTGGGCGGAGGGCCCGCTGTACGACTACATCGTCAACTACCTCCGGAAGTTCGACGCCTGGAACGTCAAGACGGCCGTCCGGGGGGTATACACCGACGCGGCCACCGAGGCCGTCGAGACCGACCTCATCCGGACCGGCGAGTTCCCGGACCGACTCCTGGACCGGCTCGTCGAGGCCGGCAGCATCGAGGAGGTCGCCGAGGCGCTCTCGACCACCATCTTCGGCGACCCGCTCGCCGAGGCGATGTCGGACTTCGAGAACGAGGGCGTCCTGGTCCCGCTGGAGAACGCCGTCGACCGTGCGTTCTACACCCACCTGATGGACGAGCTCGGCCGGAGCGTCCCGAACTCGCCGGAGGGGCTGTACGGCGAGTTCCTCGAGGCGGAGATCGACTTCCGGAACCTCAGGAACGCCCTCCGGATCGCCCGCAGCGGCGTCGACATCGACCCCGCCGAGTACCACATCGAGGGCGGCGGGCTGTTCGACCCCGAGGAGCTCCGACAGCTGGCGACCAACGTCGACGAGCTGGTCGAGCGCGTCCGTGCGAGCACGTACGGCGACGAGCTGGCGACGGCGCTCGAGGAGCTGGCGGCGGCCGACTCGCTCGTCGGGTTCGAACGGGCGCTGGAGACGGCGCTGTTGGAGTACTCCTCGAAGCTCTCGAACCGCTACCCGCTGTCGGTCTGTCCGGTGATCTCGTACGTCCTCGCCAAGGAACGGGAGGTCGAGAACGTCCGGGCGATCGCCCGCGGTCGCGAGGCCGGACTCTCCGTCGAGGAGATCGAGGAGGAACTGGTGGTACGATGAGCCAGGAGATCGCCGTCGTCGGCAGCCCGGAGTTCACGACGGGGTTCCGGCTGGCCGGCGTCCGCCGCTTCGAGAACGTGCCGGACGACGAGAAGGACGACCGACTCGACGGCGCCGTCGAGACGGTCCTCGACGACGAGACCGTCGGAATCGTCGTGATGCACGACGACGACGTCGAGGAACTGTCCCGTACAGTTCGACAGCGCGTCGAAACGAGCGTCGAGCCTGTCGTCGTCACGCTGGGCGGCGGCACCGGTTCGGGCAACCTGCGCGAGCAGATCAAACGCGCCATCGGCATCGATCTGATGGACGAGTAACCATGAGTCAGGCAACCGACACCGAAACCACGAGCGAGGGAGTCATCGAGAGCGTCAGCGGTCCGGTCGTGACCGCCGTCGACCTCGAGGCCCGGATGAACGACGTCGTCTACGTCGGCGAGGAGGAGCTGATG
>PXRZ01000024.1:0-38592 GCA_003022945.1 Halobacteriales archaeon QS_8_69_73
CCCCATCGCCCGCGTGACCGCGAAGGTGGCGATGGGCAAGCGGCTCCACGAGATAGACAACGAGATCACCGGCGAGACGACCGCCGCCTTCGAGCCCGCGATCGACTACGTCGTCACGAAGGTGCCGCGGTGGCCCAAGGACAAGTTCTCCGACGTCGAGTTCGAGCTCGGCCCGGCGATGAAGTCGACCGGCGAGGCGATGTCCATCGGCCGGACCTTCGAGGAGTCGCTGTTGAAGGCACTGCGCTCCTCGGAGTACGACCCCGCCGTCGACTGGACGACCGTCGACGACGAGGAACTCGAGACGGAGTACCTCGAACGGCCGACGCCGGACCGCCCCTACGCGATGTTCGAAGCCTTCGACCGGGGCTACTCCGTCGACGAGGTCGTCCAGTCGACCGGCATCTACGAGTGGTACGTCGAGCGGTTCGAGCGGATCGCCGACGCCGCCGGGGCCGCCCGTGAGGGCGACTTCCAGACGGCCGCCGACGTCGGCTTCACCAACCAGGAGGTCACCGCCATCGCCGGCGGGGAGTTCAACGACACCCACGCCTCCTGGATTCCCTCGGAGGCGGCCGACACGGACGACGATGGCCAGCGCGTCGAGCCGGACGGCAGCGGCGTCACCGTCGGCGACGTCGAGGCCGACACCTCCCGGCGGACGTACAAGCAGGTCGACACCTGCGCCGGCGAGTTCCGCGCCTCGACGCCGTACTACTACTCGGCGCGTGAGCCGCCCATCGGCCGCGGCGCCAGCGAGGTCCAGGTCGATCGGGACGTCGAGTCGGTCGTCGTCGTCGGCGGCGGGCCCATCCGCATCGGCCAGGGCGTCGAGTTCGATTACTGTGCGGTCCACGCCGTCCGAGCGCTGCGGGAGGAAGGCATCGACGCCCACGTCGTCAACAACAACCCGGAGACGGTGTCGACGGACTACGACACCTCCGACGGACTGTTCTTCGAGCCCATCACCGCCGAGGAGGTGGCCGACGTCGTCGCGGAGACGGACGCCGACGGCGTGATGGTTCAGTTCGGCGGCCAGACCTCCGTCAACGTCGGCGGTCCCCTCGAGGACGAACTCCGGCGTCGCGACCTCGACTGCGAGATCATGGGCACGAACGTCGGGGCGATGGACCTCGCAGAGGACCGCGACCGGTTCAACGCCCTGATGGACGAATTGGGCATCGACCAGCCGGAAGGTGGCACCGCCACCAGCGAGGCCGAGGCGCTGGAACTGGCCCACGAGATCGGCTACCCCGTCCTGGTGCGGCCCTCCTACGTGTTGGGTGGCCGCGCGATGGACGTCGTCTACTCCGACGCGGAGCTGCGGGAGTACATCGAGGAGGCCGTCCGGGTCGCCCCGGACAAGCCGATCCTCGTCGACGACTTCCTCGCCGACGCCGTCGAGCTGGACGTCGACGCGGTCGCCGATAGCGACGACGTCCTCATCGGCGGCATCATGGAGCACGTCGAGGCCGCCGGCATCCACTCCGGCGATTCGGCCTGCACGATCCCGCCGCGGTCGCTGTCGGCGGAGACGCTCGGGCGGGTCCGGGAGGTCACCCTCGAGATCGCCCGCGCGCTCGACACCGTCGGCCTGCTGAACGTCCAGTTGGCCGTCCGTGACGACGAGGTGTACGTTCTGGAGGCCAACCCGCGCTCCTCGCGGACGGTGCCGTTCGTCTCGAAAGCCACGGGCGTCCCGATCGCGAAGCTCGCGGCGAAGGTGATGGCCGGTCAGTCGCTGGACGAGCTCCGCGCCCACGAGCAGGTGCCGGAGCACGTCTCCGTCAAGGAGGTCGTCCTGCCGTTCGACCGCCTGCCCGGCTCGGACCCCCGCCTCGGCCCCGAGATGAAGTCCACCGGCGAGGTGATGGGCACCGCCCGCTCGTTCGGCAAGGCGTACCTGAAGGCCCAGGACTCGGTCGGCAAGCCCATCCCGACCGAGGGGACGGCCGTCGTCGACCTCGAGACCCTTCGGGGACTCTCCCGGAAGAACGAGGACGTCTCCGACGTCCGGGAGGCCGCCGAGCGTCACTTCGAGGTCCGCGAGAAAGAGGAGTTCGAGGACCTGCCGGGGGCGCTGCGGGACGGCGAGGTCGACGTCGTCCTCTCGCGGGACCGCGACGTCCTGGAGGTGGCCGTCGAGGAGACCATCACATACTTTTCGACGGTGCCGAGCGCCCGCGCCGCCCTCGAAGCCATCGAGACGCAGGGCGAGCCGCTGGACGTGATAGCGCTGTCCGAGCGCCCGACCGAGCGGCGCAACTGGGGCGATTGACATCCTCCCCGCGCTGAAGGGCGAGGATTCCCACGCCTGCACCGCACCGCGCTGGGTTGGGAGTTTCAGGTCCGTGGAGGGGCCGGGTCCTTGTCGGGGATTCAACCCATCGCGGAGCGGTCTCCACTGGCCATGTCAAGTGGCCGTTACTCCTATTCTCGAAACGACAGGTCCCGTCGTTTCCTCGGGGCTTGCGCCGTTCGTCGGCGAATTCGGAGGTACCTGTGTCGCTACCGGTACCGACGTGTCCCGACGGGGGACCGTCGGGCGTCGGTCGGATGCATCCGAGTTTGTCCAATTGTCCCGGCATGGGCGCGGACGTGCCGCGTCGGATACATAAAGAACTGCGCGGAGGGCACCTAAGACCTCGCCTCGCACTGAAAGTAGACGATGACGGCGATTCGTCCTCGCCCTCAACGGCGGGGCTTTCTCGCCTGCAATCACGTAACCCGCGACGTCCGCGGAATCGCCCGCCGAGTCTAAGGGCCCCGTTATGCTGCCCCCGCCACACGCTCCGACGAAGATGACCGACGAGCCCCTCGGCGGCTCCCGTTCGCGCCCGAGCGACTCGGCCGGCTGGCGCTCGTCGCACAGCTTCCCGCCTTCGCCCACCTCGCTGCTGTTCGGGGACCTCGTCGACGGCACCGTCGCGGGTCTCGTCGTCTTCCTCCTTCTCCGGTACGTCCTGGCGTCGAGCGACGCCGGCGGCCACGGTCGCCTCGCGCGGCGCCCTCGCGGGCGGCGGACTGTACCCATCCGGAGCCGCGCGGCCCGTGCCGGGACGGCCGAATGGCGAATGGGAAGAACCTAACGCCGGGCTGTCGAACCGGGGTGCATGAGCGACGAGACGGAGTCCGAGGAGGCGGCCGGCCAGCGGCGTGCGCTGCGGTTCGTCGGTTACGGCATCATGGTCGCCGGCGTCGCCGTGGTGGGAGCCGCGGCCCTCAGCACCGACCCCGGGCCGCTCGTCGTCTACGGGCTCCTCGGACTCGGCGTGGCCGTGTTCCTGCTGGAGGTCGTGGAGGGCGGCGCCTCGGGCGTTTCCGTGGGGCTGCTGCTCGGGTCGCTCGGCGGCTGGCTGTGGCCCCGGCTCGGCGATGGCAGCTACACCGTGCTGGGTGGGACGCTCGTCGTCGTCGGCGTCGTCAACGCCGTCGTCTCGCCGTACTTCCACGCGCTCGGCAAGCGACTGGCCGAGCGGTAGGTCGGCGGCTCCGCAACCACTATATCCGGCTCCCGCCAACGCGGTGTAATGGCAGACTGGACGGAGACGTACCGCCCGACAACGCTGTCGGAGGTGCGGGGCAACAACAAGGCCCGGGACGCCTTCGAGGAGTGGGCCGAGACGTGGGACGACCACGGCGACGCGGTCGTCCTCCACGGGTCGCCGGGGGTCGGCAAGACCTCCGCCGCCCACGCGCTGGCCAACGACATGGGGTGGCCCGTCCTGGAGATGAACGCCTCCGACGCCCGCACCAGCGACGAGATCGAGCGGTTCGCGGGTCGGGCGGCATCGAACGCGACGCTGGGAAGCCGGCGCCAGCTCGTGATCCTCGACGAGGCCGACAACCTCCATCGGCACAAGGACCGCGGCGGCGCCGCCGCGATGACGCGGTTGGTCAAGGACGCCAGCCAGCCGGTCGTGCTCATCGCCAACGACTACTACGAGATGTCCGCCGGCCTGCGGGGCGCTTGCCGCGAGGTCGAGTTCCGGGACGTCTCCTCGCGCTCCATCGTGCCGGTGCTGCGGGACATCTGTCGTCGCGAGGACGTCACCTTCGAGGAGTCGGTGCTGGAGATCATCGCCGACCGCAACCGAGGGGACCTCCGCGGGGCCATCAAGGACCTCCAGTCCCGCGTGAAAAACGGCGCGGTGACCGCCGAGGCGACGGAGGGCCGGCGCGACAAAACCGAGGACATCTTCTCGGTTCTCGACGCCGTCCTGAAGGAAGAGCCCGCCGAGGCGGCGCTGCGGACCACCTACGACGCCGACGAGACGCCCGACGACCTCCTGCAGTGGGTCGAGGGGCTGGGGCGGGTCCGGGCGACGCAGAACTACAGCTACTGGCGGTACGCGACGGACAACCTCGCGGCCGGCGTGGCGGCGACCCGCCGCTCGGAGCGCGGCGGCTGGACCCGCTACGGCGGAGCGCCGTACCGCTCCTCGCGGGACGCGACCCGCGACTACGTCGCCGAGCGCGTCGCCCAGCGGGCCGGCGTCTCGACGGCCACCGCCCGTCGAGAACTCATGCCGTACCTCGCGGCGATGACCCACCACTGCAAGAACCGCGAGTTGACGATCCGGATGGCCACCCGCTACGACCTCGAGGCCGAACATGTCGCCTTCGTTACCGGCTCCGGCAAGACGACCAACAAGGTCCAAGGCATCGTCGAGGAGGCCGAACGCCGCAGCGAGGAGGCGGCCGTCGAGGGCTCCCGCGGGGCGTTCGCCGCCGTCGAGGAGGGTGTCGACGCCGACGCCGGCGACGGGTCGGACGCAGACGTCGACGCCAGCGACGCTGAGGCCGGTGCCGACGTCGACGGGGAGGGCGCCGGCGACGCCAACGACGCCGAGGAGGCCGATGAGCCCAACGCAGCCGACGACCAGGCCGGGCTCTCGGAGTTCATGTAGTCAGTCGCGTCCGTCGGTGCCGACGCCCGGGACGGCGACGCGGGCCTCGACCCGGTTCATCACGAGCGATAGCGTCAGCACCAGCCCGAGGTACAGCAGCGCCACCCACAGGTAGATGTCGAGCACGCGGAAGCTGTCGTTGGCGATGCTGCTGGCCCGCCGGAACAGCTCCGGGACGGTGATGAACGCCGCAAGCGAGGAGTACTTCACCAGGTAGATGAGCTCGTTCGTCCAGCCGGGGATGGCGTAGCGGGGCGGCGGCCAGCTGTCCGGCGTCGACCGACTCCAGCGCCGAGCGGATGTACTCCGCCTGATAGGCGCTGCTGTTGATCGTGAACCCGACGACGGCTACCCAGACGGCCGCCCGGGGGAGTGGGCCGCCGATGCCGGGGAGACTCCGGACCGGGCCGGACAGCGAGAGGCCGTAGTAGACGACGAACAGCTGTGCGAGCAGCGGCGTGCCGCGGATGAGTTCCGTGTACCCCAGCGCCACCCCCCGGAGCGGCCGCCCGCCGTACGTGCGGGCGACCGCGAGCGGAACGGCGATGACGAGTCCGAGTAGAATCGAGAGGACGGTCAGAAACACCGTCAGCCGGGCGCCGGTCGCCAGCGCCGGCATCGACCGCGCGCCGAAGGCGAGGAACTCGAGGGTACCGGCCCACAAATCTACGGCCGCCGCGGCCGGCCCGTCGAGTCCTCCGGCGACCCCGTGTGCCCGGGTGGCGGCGGCCTCGAGCGGCGCCGGCGGGACGAACGGCTCCCGGTCGCTGGTGTTGACGCCGGGCGCGAGGATCCGGTCGGTGACCCACCGGGCGAGCAGCCATAGCCAGAACAGCCCTCCGAGGCCGGCGGCCAGCAGTCGGCGGATCCCCGGGAGGTCGTCGACGCCGATGTCGCGGCTCGTCCGGGTGCTCATGCGTCCAGCCGGCCGAGGAACTGGTCGGTACGCTTTCTCTCCGGCCGCTCGAACAGCCGGTCGGGCGGCCCCCGCTCGACGACCCGTCCGCCGTCGAGGAAGGTGAGAGTGTCGGCGACCGACCGGGCGAACCCCATCTCGTGGGTGACCACCAGCATCGTCATGCCGTCGTCGGCGAGGTCCTGCATCACCTCGAGCACCTCGCCGATGAGCTCGGGGTCGAGCGCGCTCGTCGGCTCGTCGAACAGCAGGAGTTCGGGCTCCATCGCCAGCGCGCGAGCGATGCCGACCCGCTGTTTCTGGCCACCGGACAGTTCGGCGGGATAGGAGTCGGCCTGATCGGCCAGTCCCACCCGCGCGAGGTTCGACTCGGCGGCCTCGCGGGCCTCGGCCTTCGACATCCCCCGGACCTGGCGGAGCCCGAGGGTGACGTTGCCCAGCGCCGTCCGGTGGGCGAAGAGGTTGACCCCCTGGAACACCATCCCGACGCGCCGCCGCAGGCTGTCGACGTCCATGCCGTGGACGGAGTCGCCGTCGAGGTAGATGTCACCGTCGTCGATCTCGGTGAGCCGGTTGACACACCGCAGCAGCGTCGACTTGCCGCTGCCGCTCGGGCCGACCACCACCTCGACGTCGGTCCGGTCCATCCCGAAGCCGACGCCCTCGAGCACCTCCTCGTCGCCGAAGGCCTTGTAGACGCCGTCGAACTCGAGCAGTCGGCTCATGTTGACTCCTCCGGGATCGCGTACCGCCGTTCGACGAGATCGAGCGTCCGGTTCGTCGCGAAGGTGAGCACGAAGTAGACGGCGCTGATGACGAAGACGACCTCGACGACCGCCGACTGGCCGGGCTGGAGGAACAGCTGCCGGCCCTGGAACAGCAGCTCGCCCAGCCCGATGGCGATGGCGATGCTCGTGTCCTTCAGGACGATGGTGAACTCGTTCTGGAAGCCCGGAATCGAGCGCCGCAGCGCCTGCGGCAGCACGACGTGCCGGACGGCCTGGAACGTCGAGAGGTTGATCGCTCGAGCGGCCTCCATCTGCCCCTCGTCGATGCTCCGGATGGCGCCGCGGAACACCTGCGACTGGTAAGCGGCGCTGCGGAGTCCGAGCGCCGTCGTCGCCGCCAGCAGCGCCCGGCCGTTGACGTCGAACCGCGGGACCAGCAGCCACCCGCCCAGCGGGAGTCCGCCGAGGTCGGGCCACGGCGCCCCGAAGAAGAACAGCACGATGAGCACGACGATGGGCGTCCCGCGCAGCAGGACGCCCGCCCCGCGGACGACCGACCGGAGCGGACCGGCGCCGTACACCTCGACCGCGCCGGCCGGAAAGCCCGCCAGAAAGCCGAGCAGGAGACTCCCGACCGTCAGCAGGACCGTCACGTACAGCCCCTGTGCGAGCACCGGCCAGTTCCCGAGGACGAAGGCCCAATCGCCGGGCTGAAGCGGTACGGACTCCATCGCGGCGGGTTACCGCTGGGCGAAGTTCTCCGCGACCGGGACGTCGATGATGACGGCGTCGATGTTGCCGCTCTCGAGGTCGTTCACCGCCAGCTCGTAGTTGCCGTAGACTCGCTTGTCGTCCTCCGAGATGATGCTGTCCTCGACGAGCATGTCGACCTGGCCCTCGCCGGTGGTCCCGCTCTGTGCGCCGACGACCTGTCCCTCGAAGTCCTCGCGGCCTTCCGGTTCGAAGTCACCCCCGGAGGCGACTAGCACCGCCTGATTGGCCTCGTAGTAGGGGTCCGAGAAGTCGATCTGCTCGTCGCGGTCGTCGGTGATGGTCATCGCCGCCGCGATGAGGTCGATGTTGCCGTCCTGCAGCGCGGGGATGAGGCTGTCGAACTCGAAGGTCTCGAAGCCGCCGAACTCGTAGTCGGTGCGGGCTAGCACCGCCTCCGTCAGCTCGACGTCGAAGCCGACCAGCTCGCCGCCCTCGTTGAACTCGAACGGCGCGAAGCCAGAGGCGGTCCCGGCGACGACCGTCCCCGCCCCGGTGCCGCCGTCGGCGCCCTCGGTGACGTCGCCGGCGTCGTCGCCGGAGCCGAAGTACTCCTCGATGAGCGCGTCGTAGGTGCCGTCCTCCTCGACGGCCGACAGCCCCTCGTTCACCGCCGTCTGGACGTCGCCGGCGTCCTCACGGAGCCCGAGGCCGTATTCCTCGCCGGTCTCGATGGTGAAGGCGACCTCGACGCCGCCCTCGCCGCTGCCGCCGTTACCGTTGCCCGTACAGCCGGCGACGGCCGCCGTCGTCCCCGCGACCCCGACCGTCTTCAGGTACGCCCGACGGTCCAAGCCGTAGCTGCGTGTCATACCCGTGTCGTCGGGTGAACCCCGTTTGAAGCTTTCGACACGCAGCACCCGAATACCGCAGAATGGAACGGCTCGAGGCGTCCTCCGACCGTTCACCCACCGTCGGACGCCGGCACCGAACGAACGGAGGATTTCCCGGCCGTCGGCCCGCGGCCGACCACCCCTCGCCGTCCTGTGCGTCGACGACGATGCCGGCACTCGCGTTCGCGGTCGACTACTCCTCGTCGTCCTGTGCGTCGACGACGGCGACGCCGGCGAGGTTGACGATGTCCTTCACCTCGTCGCCGCGCTGCAGCACGTGGACCGGTTCGTCCATGCCGACAAGCATCGGGCCGATGGCCTCGGCGCCGCCGAGCCGCTGCAGCAGCTTGTAGGCGATGTTGCCGGCCTCCAGGTTGGGGAACACGAGCACGTTCGCCGGCTCGTCCAGCTCGGAGAAGCCGTAGGTACCCTCGAGAGTGTCCTCGACGACGGCGGTGTCGGCCTGCATCTCGCCGTCGACCGGAAAGTCGACGTCCGGGTCGGCCCGGAGCCGGTCGGCGGCCGCCCGCGGCTCGCGGGTGTCCTCGTCGTCGACGCTGCCGAAGTCCGAATACGACAGCAGTGCCGCCCGCGGCTCGACGTTGAACCGCCGGGCGAGGTCGGCGGTCTGTCGGGTCACCTCCGCGAGGACGTCCTCGTCGGGGTTCTGGTTGACGGTGGCGTCGGCGACGAACACCACCCGGTTGTCGACGGTGAGCATGTAGACGCCGGCGGCGTAGTCGGCGTCGTCGGCAGTCCCGACGATCTGCAGCGGCGGCCGCAGCGCCGACGGGTAGTGGTGCATCAGCCCCGTCAGCATCGCGTCGGCGTCGCCCATCTCGACCATCACGCTGCCGAGGTAGTTACCGTCGGTGATCAACTCGGCGGCCTCCCGACGGGTGACGCCGTCCCGCTTGCGGAGTTCGTGGAGCCGGTCGGCGTACGGCTCGAGGGTCTCGGCCTCGGGGTCGACGATCTCCGGCTCGAACTCCAGGCCCAGCCGGTCGGCGTGAGCCCAGATCTCCTGGCGGTCGCCGATCAGCACCGGCTCGGCGATCCCCTGGTCGACGAGCTGGAAGGCCGCCCGCACCAGCTTCTCATCGCTGCCCTCCGCGAGGACGACCCGCTTGGGGTCGCTTTTGGCCTTGTTGAGGACGACCCGCATCATCTCCCGGGACTTCCCGAGCCGGGCCTCCAGCCGCTCGGCGTACCCCTCGAGGTCGACCTCCCGGCGGGCGCAGCCGCGGTCGACGGCCGCCTCGGCGACGGCCGGCGCCACCTCGAACAGTACCCGCGGGTCCAGGGGCTTCGGGATGATGTAGTCGGGGCCGAACTGCAGCGGCTGGTCGCCGTAGGCCTTCACCACCGCGTCCGGGACGTCCTGGCGGGCGAGGTCGGCCAGCGCCTCGGCGGCGGCGACCTTCATCGCCTCGTTGATCTCCGTCGCCCGGACGTCCAGCGCCCCCCGGAAGATGAACGGGAACCCGAGGACGTTGTTCACCTGGTTGGGGTAGTCCGACCGGCCGGTCGCCATGATGACGGTGTCCTCGCGGGCCTGCTTTGCGGTCTCGTAGTCGATCTCAGGGTCGGGGTTGGCCATCGCGAAGATGATGGGGTCGTCGGCCATCGACCGGACCATCGTTTCGTCGACGATGCCGCCGACCGACAGCCCGACGAAGACGTCCGCGCCGGCCATCGCGTCCGCGAGGTCGCCCTCCGGGCGGTCGCTAGCGAACTCCTGTTTGAACTCATTGACGTCGCCGGCCGCCGCCCGCCGCTCGGTGATGATCCCCGAGGAGTCACACATCGTGATGTTGTCGCGGTCGGCGCCCAGCGAGACGTAGAACCGGCCGGTCGCGATGGCGGAGGCGCCGGCGCCGGAGAAAACGATCTCCAATTCCGACGGCTCCTTGTCGGCGATGTCGGCGGCGTTCAACAGTGCGGCGCCGGAGATGATGGCGGTGCCGTGCTGGTCGTCGTGGAACACCGGGATGTCCATCTCCTCGCGGAGCGTCGACTCGATCTCGAAACACTCCGGCGCCTTGATGTCCTCAAGGTTGATACCGCCGAAGGTCGGCTCCATGGCTTTCACCGAGGTGACCACCGCCTCCGGGTCGGCCTGGTCCAGTTCGACGTCGAAGACGTCGATGTCCGCGAACCGCTTGAACAGCACGCCCTTGCCCTCCATGACCGGCTTCGACGCCTGGGCACCGATGTCGCCCAGCCCCAGAACGGCCGAGCCGTTGGAGACGACGCCGACCATGTTGGCCTTCGCGGTGTAGGTGAACGCCTTCTCGGGGTCGTCGGCGATGGCCTCGCAGGGCGCCGCCACGCCCGGCGAGTACGCCAGCGAGAGGTCCCGCTGTGTGTTGGTGGGCTTCGTCGTCGATATCTCGAGCTTCCCGGGCGGCTCGCGGCCGTGGTAGTCGAGAGAGTCCTCGTCGAGTCCCATACCGCATCACCGTCCAGCGGCCTCAAAAAGCTACCCACCGGCACGACGGCGACGCTCGTGCCCGCCCGCGGTCGACGGGTCGGCGGCGCCGCGTCGACCGGTTCCGCGGGGTATAAAATCCCGTGGTCCCGACCGTCGGTATGGACTTCCGTCGGCTGCTCGCCGGGACGACCGCCGCGACGGCGGTCACGGCGCTGGTCGGGGTGGTGACCGCCACCTCCGGGGCCGGGCTCACCTGCGAGGCCCGGTGGCCGCTGTGCGACGGCGCCGTCTTCGGGCTCTTTCCCGCCAACTTCATGTCGTTTATCGAGTGGTCCCACCGGCTGGTCGCGATGGTGACCGGGCTGCTCATCGTCGCCTCGACGGTCGCCGCCTGGCGCGGCGGCCGGGAGCGCCGCGTCCGGCTGACGACGCTCGGTGCCGTGCTGTTGACGCCCGTACAGGTCGTCTTCGGCGCTTTCACCGTTCTCGTCCAGGAGTTCGTCTTCGGCTACTCCATCGTCGTGCTGACGCTACACTTCGCGCTGGCGTCGACCATCCTGGGGCTGCTCGTGGCGGCGACGACCTGGACCTACGCCGCCGAGACGACCGTCTCCGCCGGCCGGGTCCGGCGGGCCGGCGGCGCCGCCCTGCTCGCGTTCCCGGTGATGGTCGCGCTGACGCCGCGGCTGTTCGTCACCTTCGGCGAGGCCGCGCAGTTCGTCTACTACGCCGTCGGCTTCGGGCTGTTCGCGGCGCTATCCGTCGTCGCGCTGTGGGGCCGCGAACTCGGCGCCCGCTCGACGACCGCCGCCGCAGCCGCCGGCGCGGTCATCGTCGTCGCCCAGCTGGTGCTCGCCCGGCGAGCCTTCGGCGACGAGGGCCAACTGGCCGTCCTCGGACTATCGTTCCTCGCGTTCGGGCTGACGGTGCTCGCCGTCCGGCTGAGCCGGCACGCCGAGCCGGCCGTCGCCGCCGGCGCGGCCGCCGACTGATATTGCCGGCCGCAGTTCTTTCGAGATTCCTCGGCGACGATCGGCCGGATACCGCTCGAATCCCGGCTTCCGGACGAGGCCGCGCTGGGTAGTTGCAGCCGCGACCGAGCGCTCAGTCGTCCGTCCGGTCGAGATACTCCAGCACGCCCGCCACGTCCCGGTTGACGGTCGGGCTCATCCACCGCCCGTCCAGCGCCTCGACGATGACGTCGACGTCGTCGCCGAGTCGGTCGCGGAAGTCGGCGACGGTCTCGACCCACTCCGGCAGCATCGCCTCGTAGCGGTCCAGCTCCGCGACGGCGTCCTCGCCGGGGCCGACGTGGCCGTAGAACGTCACCGATGGCTCCAGCGCCCGGAGCCGGCGGACGGTCTCGAGGTTGGCCTCCAGGTCGAAGTCCGGCGGCGGCGTCGTCGGGCGCATCTCGCCGGCCAGGAACATCCCGGCGGCGTCGATGGCGAACAGTCCGTCGGTCGCCGGGTCGAGGGCCGCGAAGTGGTGCCAGCTCCGGGTCGCCGTAGGCGTCTTCGAGGCCCATCGCCCGGTCGACGCTGCGTTTCAGCCGCGAGAGCTTCTCCGGGTCCGTCAGGTACGGGGTGCCCCGCTCGTGGACGTGGAAGGTGGCGTTCGGCAGCGACTCGGCGAGGGCGCCGGCGCCGCCGCCGTGATCGAGGTGGACGTGCGTCACGAGGACGTGCTCGACGGCGGTCGGGGCGACGCCGACCTCCTCGAGCGCCTCGAGGATCCGCGGCGGCGAGTTCGCGGAGCCGGTGTCGACGAGCGTCGGCGCCGGGGCGTCGACGAGATACAGCGTCAGCGCCCCCGGCGTCCCCATCAGCTCGGGGTCGACGGCGTAGACGTCGTCGACCGCGTGGGTGACTCTCGGTGTCACGTCCCGCGGTACGGCGGCGGCAGGCTTGATACCTGCGGCGCCCGAACGCCCGGTATGGTTCCGCCGCTGGCCGTCGACGTCGACGGCACGCTCACCCGCCCGGACAGCTCGCTGGACCCCCGCTCGTTCGACGCCCTCCGGGAGTGGCCGGCGCCGGTCGTCGTCGCCACCGGCAAGGCCTTTCCGTTCCCGGTCGCGCTGTGTGAGTTCGCCGGGATTCCGGTGAACGTCGTCGCCGAGAACGGCGGCGTCGTCCACGTCCGGGCCGCCGACGAGGTGACGTTCAACGGCGACCCGGAGGCGGCGACGGCCGTCGCCGAGGCTTACCGCGAGGCGGGCCACGACCTCGGGTGGGGGGCGGTCGACACGGTCAACCGGTGGCGGGAGACGGAACTCGCCGTCGCCCGCGAGCGGCCGCTGGCGCCGCTGGAGCGGGCCGCCGACGACCACGGGCTGGAGGTCGTCGACACCGGATACGCCTACCACGTCAAGTCGCCGACCGTCGACAAGGCGGCAGGGTTGGAGACGGCCGCCGCGTCCCTGGACCGCGACCCGGCGGCGTTCGTCGCCGTCGGCGACTCCGAGAACGACGTCCCGGTGTTCGACGCGGTTGAGCGGGCCTACGCGGTGGCCAACGCCGACGACGCCGCCACGGCCGCCGCCGACGTCGTGACCGAGGAGGCCTTCGCCGACGGCTTCCTGGAGGCGCTCGACCGGATCCGCGCCGACGACTGAACCGCTTTGCAGGACGGTCGGTCTCGAAAGACGGTCGGTCTCGAAGGACGGTCGGGCCTTCGCGCACCCGTTAACCCGATCCGAGCGCTCCGGTGATCCGTCGCGACGCCGCCGGCCGAACGCCGGTTCGTCCGACGGAGACGGCCGATTCCGGCCGCTCCGGGGGAATCCTTTTACCGGTGTGGTCGCAACCTCCGGCCGGCATGAGCGCCGACCGCGCCGCGCTCCGACGGGCCCTGGAGCGCGGCGAACGGGAGGACGGCAGCGTCGAGTTCAAGGAACGGCTCACGCGTGCGGTGCATCTGGCCGACGGCCGGCTGGAGTCGCTCGTCGCCCAGATGCGCCACCGGGTGCTGTCGGGCGACGGCGAGGCGACGTACGTGGTCGGGGTGACGGACGACGGCGGCGTCGCCGGCATCGAGCCGTCGGCCTTCTCCGAGACGATGGACGTGCTGTCGCTCATCGCCGAGGAGGCCGACGCCCACATCGACGACGTCCGGACGTGGGGCGTCGACGACGACGGGACCGTCACGCGGGGCGAGACCGACACCGACGGGCTGGTCGGTATCGCGACGCTGCAGGAGGGGGCCGTCCTCGACGTCGACGACGACCACATCGTCGTCGGGACGGCCGGCCACGTCGATCACGGCAAGTCGACGCTGGTCGGCTCGCTCGTCACCGGCGACCCCGACGACGGTCAGGGCGGCACCCGGAGCTTCCTCGACGTCCAGCCCCACGAGATGGAGCGGGGGCTGTCGGCGGACCTCTCCTACGGCGTCTACGGCTTCGACGACGAGGGGTCGGTCCGGATGGACAACCCCCACCGGAAGTCCGACCGGGCCCGCGTCGTCGAGGAGGCCGACCGGCTCGTTTCCTTCGTCGACACCGTCGGCCACGAGCCGTGGCTCCGGACGACCATCCGGGGGCTGGTCGGCCAGAAGCTCGACTACGGGCTGCTGACGGTGGCGGCCGACGACGGCCCGACGAAGACCACCCGCGAACACCTCGGCATCCTGCTGGCGACGGAGCTACCGACGCTGGTGGCGATCACGAAGGCCGACGTCGTCTCCGACGAGCGCGTCGCCGAGGTCGAACGCGAGGTCGAGCGGCTGCTCCGGGACGCCGACCGGACGCCGCTGTCGGTCGAACGGCACGGCGTCGAGGCCGCGATCGAGGAGATCAACGAGCAGGTGGTGCCGGTGGTGACCACGAGCGCCGTCACGATGCAGGGGCTGCCGGTGCTGGACGAGCTGTTCGAGCGGCTCCCGAAGACCGGCCCGACCGACGGCGACTTCTCGATGTACATCGACCGGACGTACAACGTCACCGGCGTCGGTGCCGTCGCCTCGGGGACCATCCGCTCGGGGTCGGTCGCCGCCGGCGACGAACTGCTCGTCGGGCCGCTGGCCGACGGCGCCTTCCGCGAGGTCGAGGTCCGCTCCATCGAGATGCACTACCACCGCGTCGAGGAAGCGTCGGCCGGCCGCATCGTCGGCATCGCGCTGAAGGGCATCGGCGAGGCCGACCTCGAGCGCGGGATGGTGCTGCTGCCGCGGTCAGCCGACCCCGATCCCGTCCGGGAGTTCACCGCCGAGGTGATGGTGCTGAACCACCCCACCCGCATCCACGACGGCTACGAGCCGGTGGTCCACCTCGAGACGGTCAGCGAGACGGTCTCCATCCACCCCGACGGGGGCCAGCTGCTGCCCGGCGACACCGGAACCGCCCGCGTCCGGTTCAAGTTCCGCCCCTACACCGTCGAGGAGGGCCAGCGGTTCGTCTTCCGGGAGGGCCGCTCGAAGGGCGTCGGCACCGTCACCGACGTCGCGCCGGACGGGTGACGCCGGCGGACGGTCGCCGACGGCCCGCTACCGACCGAGGACGCCCGACAGCTCCGCCAGCGTCGCGATGGCGTGGTCCGGCTCCGGGTCGGGGTCGGGGTTGGGCTCCTCGTCCGGCGCCGCGGCCGGCTCCCCGCCGGTCAGCCATACGGCCCCGACGCCGGCCGCCCGCGCGCCGGCGACGTCCGACGACAGGGAGTCGCCGACGTGGTAGGTCCGCTCCGGGCGGGCGTCCAGCGCCGACAGCGCCTCGCGGAACGGCGCCGGCGACGGCTTGGCCGGGGCGTCGTAGCCGGCGTGGACGACGACGTCGAAGGCATCCGCGAGGCCGAGGGCCGCGAGCTTCGCCGACTGCATCTTTGGGGCGCCGTTGGTCACGACCCCCAGCGGTAGGTCGTCGAGCGCCGACAGCGCGGCATCGAGGCCGGCCGTCGGCTCGACGTCGCCGTGGTCGCGCTCGTCGGCGTAGGCGCGGGCGACGCGGCGGCCCGCCTCCGGGTCCCGTCCCTTCTCGGCGGCGATGGCCGCGAAACACCGCTCCCGGAGGTCGGCCACGGAGTCGCTGTCGTCGACGAACTCCGGGTAGCGGCCGTGGTACTCCGCGAGGGTGATGAACGGGTCGAGGCCGGTCCGCTCGAAGGCCACCGCGAGCAGTTCGTCGCCCGTCCGCCGGTACCGACAGAGCGTGTCGTCGACGTCGAACAGGACCGCGTCGGTGTGCACGGCGGGTCGTTGCGCGCCGCTGGTACTAACGTTCAACGGCCGCCGTCGCGATCGGTCCCGACCTCGGCCTCGAACCGCCGGGCGAACGTCCGGACGAAGTCGGCACGTTCCTCAGCGAGCTCCCGCCCGGCGTCGGTGTGCATCCGCTCCGGCAGGCCGAGGAGCTTCCTGTGGAGGTGGTTGAACTGCGTCCGGCCGGCATCTGTGGAGTCCGCTTCGGGCGGGAGCGACGGGTCGTGGATCGGTGACCCCCGTTCGCCGCCGTAGGCGAAACAGCGGGCCACCCCGACCGCCCCGAGGGCGTCCAGGTCGTCGGCGTCGCTCAGAAGCTCCGCCTCGATCGTCTCGGGGGCGACCGGCCCGGAGTACCGGTGGGCGCGGACGGCGTGAGCGACGGCGGCGACCGTCCCCTCGGCGGCGCCCCGCTCGCGGAGGAGCCGCTCGCTCTCGGCGGCGCCCCACTCGGCGTGGTCGTCGATCTCGCCGCGGTCCTCCTGGGCCCGTCCGACGTCGTGGAGCAACACCGCCAGCCGGACCACCCGGCCGTCGGCGTCGGGCCGCGCCGCGAGGAGCCGCTCGGCGTTCGATTCGACGCGCCGGACGTGAAACCAGTCGTGGGCGGGGCTCATCCCGTCCGGGAAGTACGAGCGGGCGACCCTACGGACGTCCGACAGCAGGTCGTCGGTCCCGTTCGGCATACCGTCGCGTCGGGCGGTGCGACGGTTAAGCGTGGTCGTAGCGGGTCGTCGACCGACGGGTGCCCGCCGGCGACCCCAGCGGCACGCCGGTCCCGGGTCGTCGGGCGACGGTCACGCCTCCTCGAGGAACGACCCGAGCCGCGCCAGCCCCTCCTCGAGTTCCTCGCGTGGGAGTCCGTAGCCGACCCGGACGCGGTCGGGGTGGCCGAACGCCTCTCCCGGCGCCAGCACGACCGACTCCGCTTCGACCAGCCGCCGACAGAACCCCTCGCCGTAATCGAAGCCGTCCGGCACCTCGAGAAAGGCGTTGACGCCGCAGTCGGGGTCGGACCAGCCGATGTCGTGCGCCTCGAGGAAGTCGGCGACGACCGCGCGGTGGTCGGCCGCCAGCCGGCGGTTGGCGGCGAGAATCTCCGCCCGGTCGTCGAGGGCCTGCCGGGCGACGTGCTGGCCGACTCGCGGCGGCGCGATGGTGGTGTAGTCCTTCCACCGCTCGGCGGCGTCGACGACGGCTTCGGGGCCGCAGAGCCAACCGAACCGCAGCCCCGCGAGGCCGAATGACTTCGAGACGCCGGCCGTCGAGAGGCCGTACGGGCCGAGACTCGCGACCGGCGGCTGCGGCTCCTCGGCCAGCAGCCGGTAGACCTCGTCGCACAGCAGGTAGGTGTCGTCGTCGGCACACGCCTCGTAGACGGCCCTGACGGCCGCTGCGTCGTGGTAGCGCCCGGTCGGGTTGTTGGGGTTGTTGAGGACGACGAGGTCGGTGTCGGGTCGCAGCGCCTCGACGACAGCCTCGGGATCGAGCCGCCAGCCGTCGGCGAGCGGCACCTCGGTCACCTCGCCGAGGGAACGCGGTACGGCCGACAGCGAGCCGTAGGTCGGCGTGACGACGACGGCGTGGCTCTCGACGGTCGCGAGAAACGCCAGGAAGTTCGCCTCCTGGGTGCCGCAGGTGAACAGCGTCTCGGCGGCCGACCGGTCGTGAAGCGCGCCCACCTCGGCCCGGAACTCGGGGTCGCCGGCCGTCGGGATGACGTAGCCCAGGTCCTCAGGGTCGGTGTCGAAGCGGTCCGGCGACAGCGGCCGGACGCCGCTCTCGGCGAGCATGAGGTCGGCGTCGTGTTCGACTTCGGCGAACCACCGCTCAAGGGCGAACGGCTCGATCTCCATGTCGTCGGCTCGCGGCCATCGGACAAAAGGCCGCCGGACGGAGACCCGTCGGGACGACGCTCGGCCGTGTTCAGTTACGCGAGAGCCGGCCGGTCAGCCGGCGTCGGGCGGGACCTCGAACGGGGCCGACCGCTCGCCCCGCGAGCGGGAGGGGGCGTTCGGACACGCCGCTATCGCCGCCGAAAGACGCTACTCCCTCTTCACTGGACACTATCCGACGCTCGGCCGTCAGTCGTCGCGGCGCTGGCGCATCTGCTGGCGGGTGAACTGCGGCGTCGCCCGGATGCCGCTCGGCTCGCGGAACGACCGCCACAGCAGCAGCGCGACCGGCACCGCGAGGCCGGCGGCGACGAGGGCGGCTTCCGGCGTCGAGAAGGCGTACAGCACCGCCGCCGCCATCACTGTCGCCGACAGCAGCCCGCCGAGGATGAGCCGCTTGGCGAGGCGATCCAGCGCGCGCTCGTCGTCGGCCACCTCGAACTGGACGGTGACGTCGCCCCGCTCGACGCTGTCGAGGGTGCGTTCGAGCTTCGGCGGCACCCGGACCAGCGACTCGCCGAACTGCTGGAGCTCGTCGGCCCGCTCCTCGACGTAGTCGCGGGCGCTTTCCTCGATGAACCCCTCCTCGCCGAGGTAGTCGGTGGCGACGGCGATGAAGTCGAAGTCGGGATCCAGCGTCACGCAGACGCCCTCGACGACCGTCGCCACGCGCAGCACCAGCGCCAGGTTCGGCGGCAGCCGCAGCGGGAACTCGTAGATGGTGTCTTCGACCTGTTGGATGATCTGCTGGACGCGGTACTGCTCGATCTCCTCGCCGCGGGCGTCAGCGATGGCCAGCTCCATCACGTTCGACATCACCTCGCGGTCGGCCTCGGGGCTGAGCGTTCCCATCTCCACGAGCGTGTCGAGGATGGCGTCGGTGTCCCGGCGGGCCACCGCCATATAGAAGTCGACGATGCGGTCCTGGATGAACGGGTCGACCCGGCCGGACATCCCGAAGTCGTAGAAGACGATGGTTCCGTCCTTTCTGACGGCGAGGTTGCCGGGGTGGGGGTCGGCGTGGAAGACGCCGTCCTCGACGATCATCTGGAGGTAGACGCGCTGCAGCGTCATCGCCAGCTCCGTCCGGTCGACCCCGAGGGCGTCGAGGTTCTCCAGTTCGGAGATCTTCGTCCCCTCGACGTACTCCATGGTGAGCACGCGCCGGCTGGACAGCTCCGGCAGCGCCGCCGGCACCCGCACCCGGTCGCTGTCGGCGAGGTTCTCGCCGATCTCCTCGAGCATCCGCCGTTCGCGCTCGTAGTCCATCTCCTCGCGGACGGTCTTTTCGAACTCGTCGGCCAGCGTCTCCAGCGAGAATGACCGCGCCTGGTCGACGAACCGCATCAGTATCGGCAGCGACCACCGGATGACCCGGAGGTCGGCCTCGACGAGCCGCTCGATGCCGGGCCGGCGGATCTTCACCGCGACCCGCCGGCCCTCGTGGGTCGCGACGTACACCTGCCCGAGGCTGGCGCCGCTTATCGCCTCGGTGTCGAACTCCTCGAACGTCTCCTCGACGGGGCCGATGTCCGTCTCGAGCACCTCGCGGGCCGCGGCCCAGCCGGCCGGCGGAACGTCGTCCTGCAGGGACTCGAACTCCTCGACGTACTCCGGCGGCAGGACGTCCGGCCGCGTCGATAGCAGTTGGCCGAGCTTGATGAACGTCGGCCCCAGCCTCAGCAGCGACTCGAGTAGCGACCGCGCCCGGCGGCGGCGCGTCTCGGCGTCGACCTGCCGGCTCGACCCGAACAGCAGAAACCGGTTGCGGTCGCGGGCGTACGACAGCAGCAGCGGCAGGAACTGGTAGGCGACGACGACGAACCGCCGGTAGGAACGGAGTACCACCCGATGCCACCTCAGGAGACGGGGATCCGCTCGCCGCCGTCGTCGGCCGACTTCGGGAGTTGGAGCCGGAGGACGCCGCGGTCGACCTCGCCGTCGGCATCGGCGCCGGTGGCGTCCGGCGGCAGCGGCAGCTCCGCGTCCAGGAACAGCGACCGCTCCTCGGTCAGGTAGCGGAACGAGTCGGGAACGGACTTCGCCCTGCGCGCCTCGACGCGGAGCCGGCCGTCCTCGACCGTCACGTCGACCGTGTCGGCGTTGACGCCCGGCATATCCAGCACGAGGAGGTACGCCTTCTCGCTTTCCAGCAGATCGGCGAACACCGTCTCCGGGAGGTCGCCCAACGCCTCGCGCAGTTGCATGCCTCGACGTAGAATCGCGGGCTCGTTAAAGGCCCCGATATGTCCCGTTCACCGCCGGCAGCGACCGGCTGACGACCGGTACCACGCCGCACGGCCCGGCCGCCGAGCGACGTTTCGAGACCTCGTCGCCGGCCCCGACTGCCTGCCCTGTTTGATCACGCGAGAGCCGGCCGGTCGACCGGCCTCGGGTGGGATCTTGAACGGGGCCGACCGCTCGCGCGGCGAGGCCGAGCGAGCGCAGCGAGGGAGGCCTCGTGAAGCAGCGAGCGGGAGGAGCGACGTGAAGAGCGACGACACGAGAGCGCAGCGGGCCGACGCAGGCGCGGCTACCGGCCCCGTCAAGAAGCGAGTGGGAGGAGCGACAGAAGCAGCGACGACACGGGAGCATAGCGAGGCCGACCGGTCAAAGGAAGGGAGGCCTCAAGACGGAGCGGCGTCCTCGCGAGCGGGAGGGGGCGTTCGGATACGCCACCGTCGCCGCCCAAGTATGCTACTTCCTCGTAATTAAACACTACCCGACCGCCCGGAGTGACGCTTTTGGGTTCGGCACACACAGTAATGGTATGACAGATGTAGACCGGTCCGGGTTCAAACAGCGGACACGGCTGGCGGAAGCGCGGACGCGGCTGCTGGAGACCGACCCGGTCGACCGCACCGAGCGGGTGCCGCTGTCGGCGGCCGACGGCCGGATCGTCGCGGAGCCGATCGATGCCGCCCGCGACGTGCCGCACTACGCCCGCGCGGCGCTGGACGGGTGGGCGGTCCGCGCCGAGGACACCTTCGGCGCCTCGGACCGTTCGCCGGCGGTCCTGCGGCCGGTCGACTCCGTGGGGCCGAACGCCGCGACCCGCGTCCACACCGGGAGCGAACTGCCGGACGGCGCCGACGCCGTCGTCCGGGTCGAGGCCGCCGAGCCGGTCGGCGGCGACGTGGAGGTGTTCGACGCCGTCGCCGAAGGCGAGAACGTCGCCCCGGTCGGCGAGGACGTCGCGGCCGGCCAACGGCTGTACGACCCCGGCGACCGGCTCCAGCCGTCCGACCTCGGGCTGTTGAAGTCCGTCGGCGTCGACGTCGTCGAGGTCGTCGCCGAGCCGGAGGTGGCGGTGGTTCCGACCGGCGAGGAGCTCGTCCAGGCGGAGCCGGCGCCGGGGGAGGTGGTCGAGACCAACCGACTCACCGTCTCGCGGCTGGCCGAGCGGTGGGGCGCCGACGTCACCCGCCGGGAGATCGTCACCGACGACGCCGAAACGCTGCGGGCGGCTGTCGAGCGGGACCTCACCCGCGACGTCGTCGTCACGACCGGCGGCTCGTCGGTCGGCGACCGCGACCTCGTGCCGGATGCGGTCGCCGAGCTCGGGGAGGTGTTCGTCCACGGCGTCGCGCTGAAGCCAGGCCATCCCGTCGCGCTCGGCCGCGTCGACGACGTCACCGTCGTGATGCTGCCCGGCTACCCCGTCGCGGCCATCGTCAACGCCGTCCAGTTCCTCCGGCCGCTGATCGAGCACCTCGGCCGGATGCCGCGGTCGCCGCCGCCGACCCGCGAGGCGACGCTGGCCCGCAAGATACGCAGCGAGCCCGGCGTCAGGACGTTCGTCCGGGTCCGACTGGAGCGCACGTCGCCGGGCGGCGAAGGGACCGAGCCGCGAGACAACGACGCGGACGGCCTCGAGGCGACGCCGACGCGGGCCGGCGGATCCGGCGTCCTCTCCAGCGTCGCGCTGTCGGACGGCTGGGTCGTCGTCCCCGAGGCCCGCGAAGGGATTCCGGCGGGTGAATCCGTCGCCGTCGAGAACTGGGAATATTCGTTATAACTCCCCAGGCCACCGGAAGGCGAGCAGCGCGTCACGGCAGGTGACGAGGACGGTGCTGTCGGCAACGACCGGCGGGTACCGGGCCCGGCGGGTAGTTCCCGACGGGCGAGCGAGGCCCCGGTCTCGGGATCGAACCACTCGAAGAAGCCAACGTCGTCGTCGTCCTCGAATTCGAGGCTGCTGGTCGGGAGCACTTCGGAGCCGGCGATTATTATACCCAAATATCTTTATACAACCCTACCTCTGTTGAACTTTAGTATGTTGCCACGTCACGTACACGGTGATAATAATTAGACCAGTGATTAAGGTTAGTAGACCGGGTGACAGCAGAAGCGTCTCTGATGAAGTTGTATCTGCAAACTGCGAAGCGGTCACGCTAACATTTTCGCCTGCATCACTCCCCGACGTTTCTGGTAAACTGGCGCGCTTTGCCAGTAGTTCCACGCTGACGCTCGCTAGTCCAAGTACCGTCACCCCACTGAATAGGCGAGTCAGGGCTGTTCGAACATTCGAGTTCGTCGACTCAGACACGAAACTGATGATTAATGGACTGTGGGTCGGCCCAAATACCGACATTTCTGCGCTTTTTTTTTGAATACCGTACGTCGACCGGCTCGATCAAGCCAGCTTCTTCGAGTTTATCGAGGTGACAATGGACGTTCTGGATACTTGTATCGAGTACCTGTTGCAGTTTAGAGGCTGTCTCGGGGAACTATCGAATCTCTCGTAGATACGGCATGTCGACTCTCCTGACAGAGGCTTGAATACTTGGACAGCATCATTGTCGTGCATTTCCGCGATCCGGAGTAGCGAGTTAGTTTCCGGTTCGGTTTCCGTGGGTTTTGAGAAGAGCTAACCTGTCTGTCTGCTCATGAGGCCGAGAGAGCAACGGTGAATCCCCACCTGAAGGAGGGTTCATCGAGAAAGTCGAACTCATACTCACGTTCGAATCGGAACTCGCCGGTCGGAAGACAAATATTCTGGTCGGCGTTCCTTGGACTGCCCCATAGTTTTGCCTCTCGCTTGATGCTCTCATTCTGCTCAAGGGTGACGATTTTGGCGTTTGCATTGTAACCACCTGCGTTCGAAGATTGGGGTCTCCAGCATTCCCGCCCCGATTTTTCGTAGTCCCTTTTCGGTCCAAGAAGCAGGGTGCCCGGATCGTCTTCCTTGCTTCCCGTGACCGTGAAGGGCGGGAGATCTCCAAAGGTGAAATCACGCCTCTCTCCTCTGTTCACGAAGGTGATATGGACTGTTGCTGTATGGTCGGACGTAACAGTCGATTCAACCACGTCAGCAGTCAGGTCGGCCTCGATTTCATCTGGAATGTTTCCTTGATCGATGATTTCAATGGACCGAAGCCTATCGGAGTTTTGCGTTGTCTCCGTTCCGGTAGCACCTGAACTGGCAGCTCGATTATTACAACCTGTAGTTGCGACGGTGAGTGTGGTTCCGATCCCCGTGATGACAACTCTTCGTCGCATGTATGAGAAGTACGACTGGGGGAATCAAGTAGATTCTGTACACTCAAACATCTCTTTGAACGAAGTAATCAGTACAGCGGTCCCGGCCTCTACTGCATCAACGCCGGCCTTAAACTCGCAGAAGCCCCCAGCAGCGTCCTTCTGGCGGTCTCGCTGATACTTCTCGGGTATCAGACCAAGCAACGTCTCGACAGGAAGGTGATAACAATCGACTCGTCTTCTAGTGACAGAGATTCACTATACAGAATCGCATTCAATTGCTTACGTGATAACTAAGGGCCATAATTTTCCATCGTTTTCCCTACTGCGCTTCCATCGGGAACTGAACGTTTTGAACTTTACTGCTAGCCGAGCGCACGGGGGTTTCGTGAAGCGTATTCTTTCAATGGTTGGGGGATGGCATTCAAGGCCCGTCGACGAGAGACCGAAGGTCTCGAGGGGCGGCGCATATTTCACGAATCGAATAAGTGAAACAGTTTTTCGTTCGACAGCAGACTTTTCGCGCTCCGACCGAACTACACACCCATGGCAGACCGCCGGCAGTTCCGCGACTTGGCGCCGCCCGAGGAGGCCCGAGAGGTCATCGACTCCTTGGACCTCCGGCCCGACGACGAGACGGTGCCGCTCCGGGAGGCTCGCGGTCGGGTGCTGGCCGAGCGGGTCGACGCCGACCTGGACGTGCCGGGGTTCGACCGCGCCAGCGTCGACGGCTACGCCGTCCGGGCGGCCGACACCTTCGGCGCCGACGAGGCCGACCCCGCCCGGCTCGAGTTGGTCGACGAGGTTCACGCCGGCGCCGAGCCGGATGTCGAGGTCGGCGCCGGCGAGTGCATCGAGGTGTCGACCGGCGCGGTGCTGCCGCCCGGTGCCGACGCGGTGGTGATGGTCGAGCGAACCGACCGGGTGTCGGGAAGCGACGCCGTCCTCGTCCGCACCTCGCTGGCGCCCGGCGACCGCGTGATGTTCGCCGGCGCCGACGTGGCCGCCGGCGAGCGGGCACTCGGCCCTGGCACGGTGCTCACGTCCCGGGAGGTCGGCCTGCTGTCGGCGCTGGGCGTCGAGACGGTGCCGGTCCGCGGGCGGCCGACCGTGGGCATCATCTCGACGGGCGACGAACTGGTCCGGCCGGGCGGGGACCTCAACAGCGCCACCGGCGAGATCTACGACGTCAACAGCTACACGACGGCGACGGCCGTCGAGGCCGCCGGCGGCGAGGCGCGGCTCTACCCCCACGCCGGCGACGACTACGAGGCCATGGAGTCGGCGCTCCGGGAGGCCGCCGACGAGTGCGACCTCGTGCTGTCGTCGGGGTCGACGTCGGCGTCGGCGGTGGACGTCATCTACCGGGTGGTCGAGGAGTCCGGCGAACTGCTGTTACACGGCGTGGCGGTGAAGCCGGGCAAGCCGATGCTGGTCGGGCGGCTGGGGGTCTCCGAGCCGCGCTCGGACGGCTCGGAGGACGAGCGAAGCGAGTCTTCCGGTGGTAGCGCCTACGTCGGCCTGCCGGGCTACCCGGTGTCGGCGCTGACCATCTTCCGGACGTTCGTCGCGCCGGCGATCCGGGCGGCCGCCGGCCTGCCGGAGCCGGAGACGGCGACCGTCGAGGGGGCGATGGCCGTCCGCGAGCGGTACGACGAGGGCCGACTCCGGTACATGCCGGTGGGGCTCGTCGGCGACGGCGACGGCCGGACGCTCGTCTACCCCGTCGACAAGGGCAGCGGCGCGACGACGAGCCTCGTGGAGGCCGACGGCGTCGTCGCCGTCCCGCCGGACGTGGAGTACCTCGCCGCCGGCGAGACGGTCGAGGTGCGGCTGTTCTCGCCGAATGTCCGGCCGCCGGCGCTGTTCGGCGCCGGCGAGGACGACCCCGCGCTGTCGCGGCTGCTGGACCGGGTCGACCGGCCCCGCTATCTCGGCGTCGGCAGCCGCCAGGGGCTCCGCCGGCTCCGGGACGGCGCCGCCGACGTCGCCGTCGTCACCGGCGACGCCGACCTCGACCCCGACGGTGCGGTCGCTCTCGGCGGCTGGACCCGCGAGTGGGGGTTGGTCGTCCCCAACGGCAACCCCGACGACGTCGACGGCGTCGCCGACCTCGTCGACCGCGAGTTGCGGTTCGTCAACCGGACGACCGACTCGGGGCTGCGGACGACGCTCGGCACCGCCGTCGCCGCGCTGGCCGACGACCGCGGCGCCGAGCGGCACGATCTCGTCGAGGCGGTCGACGGCTTCGAGTTCGCCGTCCGGGCCCACGAGTCGCCCGCCCGGAAGGTGCTGGCCGGGGCGGCCGACGCCGGCCTCGGCCTGCGGGCGACCGCCGAGCGGCTGGGGATGGGGTTCGTGCCGTGCGGCGAGGAGCGGGTCCGCGTCCTCGCGGCCGAGGGCCGCGCCGACAAGCCCGGCGTCCGGCGACTGGAGCGGGCCGTCGAGGACGCCGACGATGTTCTCGGGTCGCTGCCGGGGTACGGGCGGTAGCCGGGCGCCTCGTCAGAATGCTCGCCCCGACGGCCGCGCGTCGCTGCGGTGCCATCGGCGGCCGAGGAGGAAGGCACCGATGCCCAGTGGGGCTGACAACAGACCCGACAGGACGGCTGCCGGTACGGAGGCGGCGATGACCGGAAGGCCCAGAAGCACCTGGAGGACGCCCGTCGTCAGCCCGATGGCGACCGCGTGCATCGTCACGACGGCTACCCGCCACGACGGGTCGCGGGCCGACTCGATGGTTACGACCGCACACCAGACGGCCAGCACGGTCGGGGCGACCCAGAGCGCGTCCGGAATCCAGAAGACGACGGCCCACCAGCCGGCCGGGACGCCGAGGACGACCGCCGCCGCGAACCACTCCACGTACGGGACCTCGAGACGGCCCGGGAGCCCGGCCCCCGCGGCGAACGCGGCGCCGAAGAGAGCGGCCCCTGTCAGGTGGTCGTCATGGTCGGACAGCCAGCCCCGGACGAGCCCCGCCATCGGCGTGTCGTTCCGACGGGACCCTCATAGGTGCTTGGCTCCGGACGGCGGCCAAATCCGACGACACTCTTTAGCACGTCCGGTCGATGGACCCCGGCATGGATCTCGATCGCCGGGCGGCGCTGGGGCTGGTCGGTGGCGGTCTCGCCGGGGGGCTGTTCTGGAACGCCGCCAGCGGCGATGCGGTCGCCGACGCCGGCGGCCCCGATAGTCGCCCGGACGCGACCGCCGATGACGTCGAGGCGTACACCCACGGGAACGCCGACTTCGGGCTGGACCTGCTGGAGGAGCTGGCCGCCGCGGACCCGGAGAAGAACCGGATGGTCTCGCCGACCAGCGTCTCGGCGGCCCTGGCGATGGTGTGGGCTGGCGCCCGCGGCGAAACCGCCTCAGAGATGCGCCAGACCCTCCGGTTCCCACACGATCGGCCGGCACTCCACCGGGCAGTCGGCGCGCTCACCCACGAACTGGGTCGGCGCGCGGAGGGGGTCCCCCCGTCCGAGGGCGCCCGGCTCTGGGAGGACAACCGGTTCGAACTCCGGCTGGCGAACGCGCTGTGGGGCCAGGCGGGGTTCCCGTTCGCCGAGTCGTTTCTCGGGACGCTGGACCGGTACTACGGAAGCGGGCTGCGTACCGCCGACTTCCAGAGCGACCCCGACGGCGCCCGCCAGCGGGTGAACGACTGGGCGGCCTCGCGGACGGCGGGCCGCATCGACGAGCTGTTGCCGGCGGGGTCGGTCACGCGAGAGACCCGGTTCGCGGTCGTGAACGCGGTCTATCTGCTGGCCGACTGGGACCGGCAGTTCGACCCCGAGGAGACGGAGGACGGCGAGTTCACTGCCATCGACGGCCGCAGTCGGCAGGTCAGGATGATGGAGCAGACCGACGACTTCCGAACGACGTTCGACCGCGAGGCCGGCTACCGGGCCGTCGAGCTGCCGTACGTCGGCGGCGACCTCGCGATGGTCCTCGCGATGCCGTTCCACGGCGAGACCTCGTTCCGCGAGTTCGAGGCGGCCGTCGACGGTGCGTGGCTGACCGATCGGTTCGCGGAGCTCGACGCGGCCGACGAGACAGAGACGCTGGTGCGGCTCCCCCGGTTCGAGTTCGAGACGACCACGAGTCTGAACGACCCGCTCCGGGAACTCGGCATGGCGTCGGCGTTCGATCCGGGAGCCGCGAACTTCGACGGCGTGGTCGCCGAGGGAGACGACGTGCCGCTGTACCTCTCGCACGTGTTCCACGACACGTACGTAGCCGTCGACGAGACGGGGACCGAGGCGGCGGCCGCGACGGGCGGCCTCGGAGAGGAGGTATCCCGTCCGCCGACGTTCGCCGCCGACCGGCCGTTTCTCTTCTGCATCCGGGACCGCCCGACCGACGCCGTTCTCTTCCTCGGCCGGGTGGTCGACGCCGCCGCGGCCGCCCTCGGCTCCGGGTGAACTCCGGCCCGCGGCCGCGGCATCGTTTCATTCGGACGACAGGTTTAGTGCTGCTTCCGGTCTGGACCCGCATATGGCGTGCACCCACGACATCGACGTCGAGTTCGTGTACCCGCCGGATTCCGACGTGCTCGACGTCTACGAGGAGGCAGGCGAGCTTCGAGTGGCGCTCGCGATCCCCTACCCCGAGTGCGGGACGGGGCTGGAGTTTGACGCGTCGGTCGAGACCGTCGCGGAAGGCGAGTTCGAGCTCCCGCTGGACGATGACCGCTACGACTGAGTGGCACCCCGACGCGCCCGAACCCGTCGTCGTCGGGCCCCGTCGACGCCGTGACGGGACCCCTGCCAGCTACGGCTCCGTATAGAGACCGGCGCGCGCTCGACGGGTCCCACGGCCGTCGGCCGGCTCATCGCTCGATGCCAGCCCAGGAAACGTGTACGTGATTTTCGAGCAGCAAAAGCGGCTCCGACAGGTCTTTCCGAACGTCGGCTGCGGCGACGAATCCGGTGCCGTCCTGTGAGTACCTCTTGCTGCGGGGCGCCGTCGATTCACTGCCCGATACCGACCCAGGGAATTTGTATGAAGCTTCTCGCCCGTAAAGCGTGTTGTGACAACACCTTCCAAACGTGGGTCGGTACCACGCCTCGACCGATGACGATTCCGTCGTTGTTCGTCGATTCGGCGTCGTGGCCAATCGCGTGGTTGCTGCCAGGGGCTACGACGGGACGAGTTCATCAATGCGCTCGAGGCGGTGGTCGCCGACGACGCACAGCCCCCGCTGCTCGTGGCCGTGTCGCTCGACGTGGGCGCCGTCGAGGCCGGCGTTCCAGGCGGCGCCGACGTCGTGCGGCCCGTCGCCGACGAGCACGCCGTCGCCCGACTCGGCGCCCGCCTCGCGGAGCGCCATGCGGACGGGCCGGGGGTCGGGCTTCCAGCCGATCTCCTCGGTGCAGCAGACGACGGCGTCGAACCAGTCGCGGATGTCCAGCACGTCCAGTACCGGGTCCGTGAGGTAGCGTTGGCAGTGTGTCACCAGCACCGTCGGCTCGGTCAGCTCGCCGACGACGGCGGCGTCGTCGTGGAGGAAGGTCGCCTCCGCGCGGGCGGTGCCGTTTTCCTCGGCGTGGAACGCCTTCCAGAAGGCCTCGACGTCGACGCCCCACGACGCGAGGCGGTCGTTGCGGGGACCGCCGAGCCCGTGCCAGACGGTCTCGGCCTGCTCGGCGGTGAACCCGCGGTCGAGCCGGTCGCCGACCCGGTCGAAGACATCGTGAATGTACCCCGGTTCGACGTCGACGAGCGTCCCGTCGAGGTCGAAAACCCAGCGGTCGTACGTCCGTGTCGTCACTGCCCGCCGGTAGCGCGTTCGCGGGCAAGTGCCTTCCGGCCGTGCTACGGATAGTGTTCAGTGAGGAGTAACTGGCGTGACGGGTCGACCTCGAACTCGACGGCGAAGAGGTACTCCGCCGCGGCCATCAGTCCGCGATCTCGTCGAGCCGGGCGGCGAGGTCGGTGTCCTTTTCGGTGACCCCGCCGGCGTCGTGGGTCGTCAGCCGGACCTCGACCTCCCGCCAGCCGACCGTCAGTTCGTCGGGGTGGTGGAACGCCTCCTCGGCGAGGCCGCCGGCCGCCGCCGCGAAGCCGACGCCCTCGAGGTAGGAGTCGAATTCGTACGTCCGGGCGATGACGTCGCCGTCCCGCTGCCAGCCGTCCGGCAGCCGCGCGGCCAGGTCGTCGTCGGAGAGCACGTCGCTCATGTCCGAGCGGTCGGCCGCCGCCGGAATAAACCCCTCACTCGGTCAGCGTCTCGTAGGCCTCCGTCACGCGTCTGAAGGCCTCCTCGTCGCCGCCGCGGTCCGGGTGGACCTCCTTGACCTTCCGGCGGTAGGCCCGCCGGACCTCGCTCTCGTCGGCGCCGGCCTCGAGGTCCAGGCGGCGGTACGCTTCCGCCGGACTGAGCCCCGACGGCGAGCGGTCGCGGGACCCACGGCGTCGTCGCCGGCCGCCGTCACCGCCGGCGGCCCGTCGCCGGTCGCGACGTGTCTCCCTGCGGGCGCCGGCGCCGAACCCGCCCCGCGACTCTCGGGTCCGACCGTCGGACTGCCGGCTCCTGTAGACCCGTTCGCGGAGTCTGCCGGACGACTGATACCAGAACAGTGCCGTCGCGGCGCCCAGCGGCAGCGCGACGACGAGGAGAACCGGCTCGACCGCGGCGACGGCTACCAGGACCACGAGCACCGTCATCGCAGCGAAGGCGGCGGTGAGCCCGAAAACGAGCCGGTCTTTCTGCACGCCCGCCGTTTGACGCTGCGAGAAGGTAAGCTTCCGGTCATAATCCTGGTCCCGCTCGGAAAAAGCGCCATCTGCGACCGCACCGGGGTGACCGCCCCGGGAGCCCCCGTCTCTCGGCCGCCGCGACTCGCCGTGCTCGCGTGTAGTCGCTCCATGCGTCGCTCCTCCCGCTCGCTTCTTGACGAGGCCTCTCTCGCTGTGCTCGCTCGGCCTCGCTGTCGTCCAAAATCGCAGAGTTTCGCGATCACGGACGACCGCCGGTCGTCCGAACGACGCTCCGCGGTTCCCTGCGGTCACCGGCAGAGCGACGCTCTGCCGAGGCCCCGCTCGCTTCACTCGCGAGGACGCCGCTCCGCCCCGAGGCCTCCTTTCCTTCGATCGGTCGGCCTCGCCGTCTCCGACGATCAGCGATTGTCGGGAGTGAGCGGATCGGAGATCCGCGATCTACGGAAGAGCTTCGCTCTTCCGGTATGACGAACGACGGCTCGCGGAGCCGTCTTCCGAACCATCGTCCTCGGATCCCGTCCTGTGGTCCCTGCGTCGTCGGGGCTGGCCGAGAGCCCGGGCCCTTCGGGTCCCACCCGGCGAGGTGCGGTCGGCCGGCCATCGCTCATCCGAATACCGTGTCTGACGGGAGCGCGGCGATTAAGATGCCGGCGCCGAACCGTGAGCCATGGAACTGGAGACGATGCGGCCGAACCCCGTCTGGAACGCCGAGTCCTACGATGACGCCGTTACGACGTTCGAGGCGGCCGCCGACGAGGTCGTCGTCAAGGTGTGGGGCGGCGACTGGTGCAAGGACTGTCGCTCGCAGCTGCCGGACCTAGCGGCGGCGCTGGAGGCGGCCGGCGTCGACGCCGTCGAACACCGTCCCGTCGAGACGGCCGACGACGGCTCGAAGGTCGGTCCCGGCGTCGAAGCGTACGGCATCGAGCTGATCCCGACCGTCGTCGTCGAGGACGACGAGGGCCGGGAGCTGGCCCGGTTCGTCGAGAGCGAGGAGCTGCCGGTCGTCGTCCACCTGGCGGAGGAACTGGAAGCGTCGGCGACGGACCTCTAGTCGTCGGCCCACGTCAGCGCCTCGGCCATGTCGTGTTTCGGCGGCGAGCAGGTGAAGTCCTGGCAGGCGTACACCGTCGGCTCGCCGTCGCGTGCCTCGCGGTTCGCCCACAGCGGCGGGACCGCCTCGAGGCCGAGCCCGTCGGCCCACCGCCGGACGCCGTCGGCCGTCGGCGGCCGCACGGAGAGGAACCCCGTCGGCAGGTACCGGTCGGCGAGGGCGGCCCGGAACCGCTCCGGGAGGCCGTCGGCGGCCACCGTCAGCTCGAGGGCGCCGACCGCGCGGTCGTCGGCCCCGAGCGCCAGCGCCGCGTGCGACAGCGGCTCCGACTCCAGCGTCTCCGCGTGGGTCTCGACGACCGTCTCGGCGATCGCGTCGAACCCCGCCTCGGGGGCGACGAGCGCCAGCCGCGACAGCAGCTCGACGGCGACGCCGGTGCTGGCCGGCGTCGAGGCGTCCGTCAGCTCCTGTGGCCGTGCCACCAGCGACTCCCCGTCGGCCGGCGTGAAGTACAGCGTCCCCGCCTCGGGGTCGTAGAAGTCCCCCCGGATCGCCCGGCCCAGCTCAAGGGCGAACGACAGCTGCTCGATGTCGCCGGTCGCCTGGTAGCAATCGAGGGCGCCGCGGCCGAGGAAGGCGTAGTCCTCGAGGTAGCCCTCCACGCCGACGTCGCCGTCCTTGACCCGGCGGCTGAGCCGGCGGTCGTCGGCGTCCCACAGTCGGTCCCGGCAGAACGACACCGCCTCGACGGCGGCGTCGGCGTACGACGGGTCGAGGGCGACGGCACCCTCGGCGAGCGCCGAGATCATCAGCCCGTTCCAGCCGGCAAGCACCTTCTCGTCGCGGGGCGGGCGTGGACGCTCGGCGCGGGCCGCCGCGACCGCCTCGCGGGCGCCGGCGAGTCGCTCCTCGACGGCGGCCGGCCCGAGATCGTGCTCCTCGGCCAGCACCTCGACGGGCGTCGACTCCGTGAGCACCGTCCGGCCGTTCTCGAAGTTGCCGGCCTCGGTGACGCCGTAGCGGTCGCAGAACAGCGCCGCGTCGGTTGAGTCGTCGACGGCCGCCTCGACCTCCGCCGGCGTCCACGTGTAGAAGGCGCCCTCCTCGCGGTCGCCGTCCGGGGTCTCGCTTTCGGCGTCCAGCGTCGCGTAGAAGCCGCCGTCGGGGTGGGTCAGTTCGCGCTCGACGAACGCGAAGGTTCCGCGGACGGCCTCGGCGTAGCGGTCGGCGCCGGTGACCCGGTAGCCGGCCAGCAGCGCCCGCGGCATCTCGGCGTTGTCGTACAGCATCTTCTCGAAGTGCGGCACCGTCCACTTGCGGTCGACGCAGTAGCGGTGGAAGCCGCCGCCGACGTGGTCATAGAGCCCGCCGGCGCACATGGCGTCGAGCGCCTCGACGGCGACGTCGCGGTACTCCTCGCGGCCGGTCCGGTCGAAGGCCCGCAACAGCAGGTGGATTCGGCCGGCCTGTGGGAACTTCTGGCCGCGGCCCCAGCCGCCGTGCTCGCGGTCGGCCCGCCGGACGGCGGTGCTGGCGGTGGCGTCGAGGAACGCCTCGTCGGGGGCCTCGCCGCCGGCCTCCGGCGTCGCCTCCAGCTCGTCGGCGACGGCGTCGGCCCACCGGTCGGCCCGCTTCCCGATTTCGGCCCGCTCGTCGGGGTCGTCCCAGGAGTCGGCGATGTCGTCCAGCAGGCCGCCGAACGCCGGCAGTCCCCGTCTCGGCTCCGGCGGGAAGTACGTCCCCACCTGGAACGGCCGCTGGTCCGGCGTCAGGAACACCGACAGCGGCCACCCGCCCCGGCCGCGGACCATCTGACAGACGCTCATGTAGACGCTGTCGACGTCCGGCCGCTCCTCGCGGTCGACCTTGATCGGGACGAACGACCCGTTGAGTCGCTCGGCGATTGCGGGGTCCTCGAAGCTCTCCTCGGCCATGACGTGACACCAGTGACAGGCGGCGTAGCCGACCGAGAGGAAGATGGGGACGTCCCGCTCTTCGGCGAGCTCGAGGGCCGCCTCGTCCCAGGGCTGCCAGGCGACGGGGTTGTCGGCGTGCTGCTGGAGGTACGGCGAGGCGGCCTCGTCGAGACGGTTTTCCATATCGGAGGGTGGGCCGCCGGCTACTAAATGCCCGGGACCCGGGCGGCGACCCCGGGACGGCGGGTTATTTCAACGACCCCGCCCGACCGTCGGGCATGGAGCTGTCCAGACGGGAGGCCCTCCGCGCGGGGGGCGGGTTGGTCGCCAGCGTCGCGGCCGCCGGCTGCATCGAGGAGCGCGTCACGCGACGGCAGACCGAGGTCGGCAGCTCGACGACCTGGGGGTTGACCCCGGGCGTCGGCGACGAACTCGACGCCGCGGCCTTCGGCTCGTACGTCGAGGAGATGGCGTCGATCTACGGCGACGCTGGCGTCTGGGGGACCGGCGAGCCGCCCGAGGCCGACCCGGAGGTCGCCTACGCGGGGCGGCTGCCGGTCGTCCGGGCGACGGCCCGACAGCCAGGCGACATCCGGCCGACGCTGTCGCCGGCGGAGATCGACCGCGCCGCCGGCTTCCCGGTCGTCGACGCGTCGGTGGCGAGCTATCGGCTCGACTCCGGGCGCCGCCGGTACCGGCTGTGGGCCGCCGTCGACGTCAGAGACGAGACGTTCGGCCGCGATGCCGAGGCGACCGTCCTCTCGGCCGGCGTCGCCGTCCGCGGCGGCGACCTGGCGGAGATGGCCGCCGTCACCTCCGACGACGACGAGGCGACCGTCACGCTCGGCGGCGACGACCTCGGCGGGTTCCCGCTGTCGGCGGGGACCGACGGCCTGGAGGCGACCGAAGAGACCGACGTCGGCGGCTCCTACGCCGTCGAGTGGACCGGCGGCGTCACGGGGGTCCAGTCGCTCGCCGGCGTCTGTGACGTCGAGCCGACGGGCGACTACGACCTCCGCTGGAGCGTCGGCGGCGGCTACCGCACCGGCGAGCAGGTCTGAACGGTGCCGCCGGCCGGGCGCAGCAGGGAGCGTCCTGGCGCCCGCGGCGGACCGTCCTGCGTCGCCGCCGGCCCCCGCGAATGGCAACGTTTAGGCGTCCCTGCGACGCGGGTTCGGGTATGACGGAGACGGTCCTGCTCGTAGGCGGCGGCGGCCGGGAACACGCCATCGCCCGCGCCGTGGACGACGCCGACGACGCGGAACTGTACGCCTGTGCCTCGAACCGCAACCCCGGTATCGACGCGCTGGCGGCGGGCGTCGAAGGGCTCGAGGAGACCGACGCCGAGGCAGTCGTCAACTACGCGGAGTCGGTCGGCGCGACGCTCGCCGTCATCGGCCCGGAGGCGGCGCTGGCGGCCGGCGTCGCCGACGCGCTGGACGACGCCGGCGTCTACGCCTTCGGCCCCCGCGCCGAGGCGGCCCGCATCGAGACGGACAAGGCCTTCCAGCGGGAGTTCATGGCCGAACACGCGGTTCCGGGCTGTCCGGCCTTCGAGACGTTCGACGACCCCGCGGCCGCCGCCGACCACCTCCGGAACGCCGACGAGGACCTCGTCATCAAGCCGCAAGGGCTGACCGGCGGCAAGGGCGTCCGCGTCGTCGGCGACCAGCTCACGCGGGCGGAGGGCGTCGACTACATCCTCGACGGCGACTACGAGGAGTTCGTCCTCGAGGAGCGGCTCGTCGGCGAGGAGTTCACGATCCAGGCGTTCGTCGCCGACGGCTCCTACCGGGTGACGCCCGCCGTCCAGGACCACAAGCGCGCCTACGAGGGCGACGAGGGCCCCAACACCGGCGGCATGGGGTCGTACTCCGACGCGAGCTTCGAGCTGCCGTTCATGACCGAAGCCGACTACAGCGCGGCCATCAAGATAATCGACGCGGTCGTTGAGGCGCTGCCCGACTACAAGGGCGTCCTGTACGGGCAGTTCATGCTGACCGTCGAGGGGCCGAAAGTCGTGGAGTTCAACGCCCGCTTCGGCGACCCGGAGGCGATGAACACGCTACCGGCCCTGGAGACGGACTTCGTCGAGCTACTGGCGGCGGCCCGCGACGGCGAGGGGATGCCGGCCCTGGAGTTCGCCGACCGGGCGACCGTCTGCAAGTACGCCGTCCCGGACGGCTACCCGACGGACCCGACCGCCGGCGCCCGCGTGGGGGTCGACCCGGAGTCGGCCGGCGAGGCGCTGCTGTTCTACGCCAGCGTCGACGCCCGCGAGGACGGCGTCTACACGACGACCTCGCGGTCCTTCGCCGTCGTCGGCCGCGGGGAGACGGTCGCCGAGGCCGAGGCCGTCGCCGAGGACGCCCTCGAGCGGGCCGGCGAGACGGGGCTGCGGGTCCGCCACGACATCGGCACCGCCGAACTGCTCCAACGGCGTATCGATCACATGGACGACCTGCGCGACGACTGAGCCCGCGGGTGCGGCCGATCCGACCGCGACATCTGCGGCGCCCGCGGCGATCCTTCGGGAGCGTCGCGGACCCCGCACGCCGATCGGAGCCGTGCCGAGTACGGGCCGCAAACCGCCTCAAGCGGGCAAACTGATCCGGGGAATTTCCCCGAAGGGAGGGTTCTTCAACGCGGAAGCACACGTGTCGGTGTCGACCGGGAGAACGATGGACGACCCGATCAACGTACTGCACGTCGACGACGAGGGGGATTTCGGGGAGATGGCGGCGACCTTCCTCGAACGGGAGGACGACCGCATGGCGGTCGAGACGGTCCGGAGCGCCGACGAGGGGCTCGACCGGCTCGCCGGCGGCGGATACGACTGCGTCGTCTCGGACTACGACATGCCGGACACCGACGGAATCGAGTTCCTCCGTCGCATCCGCGAGGACTGGCCGGACCTGCCGTTCATCCTGTTCACTGGCAAGGGAAGCGAGGAGATCGCCAGCGACGCCATCTCCGCCGGCGTCACCGACTACCTCCAGAAGGAGCCCGACCCGGAGCAGTACAAACTTCTGGCGAACCGCATCGGCAACGTCGTGAGCCAGTTCCGGGCCGAACGGCGGGTCGAGGAGGAACGAGAGCGGTTTCGGGCGCTGTTCGACCGGCTCTCGCAGCCGACCGTCGACGTCGAGTTCCAGGACGGCGAGCCGGTCATCGAGCGGGTCAACCCCGCCTTCGAGGAGACGTTCGGCTACGACGCCGACGCGGTCGTCGGCGACTCGCTCGACGACCACATCGTCCCCGAGGACGAACTCGAGGATGCCGAACGGATCAACGACCACATCATGGACGGCGAACGGGTCGAGGCCGAGGAGGTCACGCGGAAGACCGCCGACGACCGTCGCAGGTTCCTGCTTCAGAACGCCATCTACGACGACGGGGCCGGCGGGTTCGGCATCTACACCGACGTCACCGAGCGGCGGGAACGCGGAGCGAAGCTCGAACGGAGCCGGGAACTGCTGCGTCACACCGAACGGCTGGCGGGGGTCGGCGGCTGGGAGGCCGACGTCGAGACCGGCGAGCTGTCGTGGACCAGGGGGACGTACGCCATCCACGACCTCAACCCCGACGGGGAGTTCGAGCCGACGGTCGGGTCGGCGCTCGACTTCTATCACCCCGACGACAGGGAAACGATCGAGACGGCGGTCGAACGCTGCCGCGAACGCGGCGACTCATACGAGTGTGACCTCCGGCTGATCACCGCGTCGGGCGAACGGAAGAAGGTCCGGACGATCGGCAACCCCGTCTACGACGGCGACGAAGTAACCAAGATTCGCGGCGCGATGCGGGACATCACCGAACAGCGACGGCGCCAAGAAGAGCTCGGGCGGTACGAGACGCTGGTCGAGTACTCCCCGGAACTGCTGGTCATGCTGGACGAGGAGATGACCGTCGAGTACCAGAGCCCGCCGTCGCCGCTGATGGAGTGGGACCCGCTGGACGTCGCCGGCGATAATCCGCTGGAGAACGTCCACCCGGACGACCGCGACGAGGTCGCCGAGCAGTTCGCCCGGCTACAGCGGCACCCCGACCGCGTCTCGACCGCCGAGTTCCGGGTGCAGGACGCCGACGGGAGGTGGCGGTGGATCGAGAGCAGCGCACAGAACTTCACCGACGACGACGCCATCGGCGGAATCCTCGCCGCGGTCCGCGAGGTCACGCGCCGGAAGCGGCAGGAACAGGAGATCACCCGGCACAACACCGTCCTGGAGCAGTTACAGTCGACGACGAAGACGCTGCTGGAGACGCGGGACGTCGAGCAGGCGGCACGGCACGCCATCGAGAGTATCGAGACCGTCCTGGAGTTCGACATCGCCTGCGTCTGGCTGAGCACGGACGACCAGCGTGCGCTCGAACCGGTCGCCATCTCCGAGCGCGGCCGGGAACTCGTTCCGGAGCCGCCGACGTACACCGCGGCGGCGGAGTCCATCTCCTGGGAGGTGTACCGGGAGCAGGAACTCCGGTACATCGACGACGTCCGGGCGGACGACCGGCGGTTGAACGAGGACACGCCCATCGGGAGCGAGGTGATCGTGCCGCTCGGCCGGCACGGTCTGCTGAACATCGGTGCCACCGAGCCGGACGCCTTCTCCGAACGGGACGTGGATCTCATCGAACTGTGGAGCGACACACTGGTGGTCGTCCTCGCGCGGATCACCCAACTCGAGCTGCTGCAGGAGCGGGAGACCGAACTCACCCGCGAGCGCGACCGGCTCGACGAGTTCACCGGCGTCGTCTCCCACGACCTGCGGAGCCCGCTGAGCGTCGCCAAGGGCCGGACCGAACTTGCCGCCGCCGACTGCGACAGCGAGCACCTCGCCGACGTGCGGCGGGCGCTGACGCGGATGGAGGAGCTTCTCGACGACTCGCTGGCGCTGGCCCGACAAGGGAAGGTGGTCGGCGAGACGACCGCGGTCGACCTCGAAGACGGCGTCTCCCGGTGCTGGCAGACGGTTTCGACCGGCGAGGCGTCGCTCATCGTCGAGGGGTCGGCGACGATACGGGCGGACGAGGACCGGCTCCCGGAGATCTTCGAGAACCTCTTCCGGAACGCGATCGAGCACGGCGGCGAGTCGGTGCGGGTCACCGTCGGTTCGACCGACGACGGCTTCTACGTGGCCGACGACGGCGCGGGGATCCCGCCCGAGGACCGGTCGCAGGTGTTCGAGAGCGGCTTCACCACGAGCGACGACGGCAGCGGATTCGGGCTGGCGATCGTCGAGCAGATCTGCGAGGCACACGGCTGGGAGGTCGACGTGACCGAAAGCGAGGCCGGCGGCGCCCGGTTCGAGGTCACGGGCGTCGAGACGGCCGAGTGACCGGTCCGCGACCCGTCGGTGCGCCGCCTCCGTCGCTCGCCCCGGTGCGGGAGGGGTTTCCGGGCTCGGGGCTCGGTGCCCCCTCGCCCCGGCCTACGCGTCGCTGGCGGCGAGCTCCTCGAGGGCCGTCTCGGCGGTCTCGATGGCCCGCTCGCGCTCGGCGGGGTAGGCCTCGACCTTCCCGCGGAGCATCAGCCCGTCGCCGAGCCCGACGTCGCCGTTGTAAGCGGCCTGCTTGTCGAGGCCGAGGAAGAACGCGCAGTTGTCGTCGATCCGTCCGTCGAGCTCGTCGAGGAGGCCGTCGAGGTCGTCCATCTCGGCCAGCCGCGAGAGGACGTGTCTCACCTCGTCGGCCCGCTCCAGCCGGACCGACAGCACGAGGATGCGGTCGCCGTTGTG
>PXRZ01000024.1:38747-55260 GCA_003022945.1 Halobacteriales archaeon QS_8_69_73
GAACATCGTCTCGGAGACCTGCGTCACCTCGCCGGTCTCGCCGTCGTACTCGCTGTGCTTGTCGTGGAAGACGACGTGGTCTCCCTTCTCGAATCCCATGTCGACGGATTTTCGCCGCCCGAAGTAAAGCCCGTCGTTTCGCCCTCCGAACGGTTTTTGCCCGCCGCGGCGAACGGTCGTGTATGCACGACGCGACACGCCGACCGTCTCCGTCTCCGGTGGTGCCATGACCGCGTTCGACGGGCTGTGGTATCTCACCGACGAGGCGGACCGGGCGGCCGAGCGGGCCCACCACCGGCTCCGGGACCGCTACGGCGACGACCACCTCGGGCGGACCTACCGGAAGCGGGTCTCCCGCGGCCGGTTCCGGACGCTCGCCGAGCGCATCCGCGAGAACGGCGCCCCCTACGGCGCCCACACGCTCGTCTCCCGGCCGTCGGGGGAGCTGCTGCTCGTCCACCACGAGGGCGTCGATATGTGGGTGCTGCCCGGCGGCGACCTTGAGGGGTCGGAGACGTTCCGCGAGGCCGCCCGCCGCGAACTGTATGAGGAGGCCGGCATCGAGGCCCGCTACGACGGGCTGGCGATGTTAGTCCGCGTCGAGGTGGTCCACGGCGACCACGAGACCTGGGGCGTGATGCCCGTGTTCGACGCGCGGGCCTCGGCGACGGCGACCCCGGCAGCCACGGACCCGGACGGCGAGATAACTGCCGCCCGCTGGTTCCCGCTCGAGGCCGTCCCCGAGGACACCCGCGACCGCGAGGACGTCATCGCCGCCGCGCGGGCGAGCCGGTAGCGACGGCCGTCACCTGATTCGAGGTGGAGGCCCCACCCTCGACGAGCGAGCGAAAGCGAGCGAGTCGGGTGGGGAGGATATCGCGGAATGGAGTTCCGCGGACCATGCGAGCGGGCAGAGCCCGCGCGCAGAAGCCGACACGGATGGAGACTCTACTCTCGGTGTGCGTGATGCGGGCGACGGATTCAAGGCCATACCTTTTTGACGAAACCACCCGTATCCACCCGTGTAAGCCTCGGCGGGCGCACGTCTCGCCGAGGTGGGGCGCACGTAAACCGTCCCCTGATGTCGGGGCCACGCCGTGGACACCGACAATTAAAGCGGGAGTGTCGCAGACCGGCCGAATCAGTCCAAGGCAGCGTAGTAACTCTACGTCCGCTGTTCGGCCGGGACAACGCGACTGCAACGAAGGTCGCGCCTCGTCCATGCACGGGGGCCGGGCCGAAACCTCTGTGGGAACGCCCTGCTCTCAACGAGCGAACCCCCTGCGGGTGAACGACGTAGGGCGGGGTAGTTTACCACTCGACGCCCTCGTCGGCGCCCATCCGGCGCAGCGCCGCCCGGGCATTGGAGGCCTCGTAACCGAACACCACCGACTCGCCGTACGCCTCGGCGACCTCCGCGGCGTGGATGAGGTCGTCGATTTCGACGTCGACGGCGTACAGCTCGACGCTGAGCGGCGTCTCCAGCCGGTCGGCGAAGCCGCTCGCGATGGTCTCCAGCCAGTAGGTCGTCCCGTAGTGGGTGTCGTACAACGGGACGACGAACTCGTCGACGTACGGCTCGATCGCCGGCAGGTCCAGCCCCGCCCGCTCGTAGAGGTGGTCGCCGTAGGGGTCCGGGTACAGCGTCAGGTACGTCCGGCCGGGAATCCGGCCGGCCGCCGCCGCGACGAAGTCGGTGATGACCTCCGCGCGCCAGGCGAAGCGGTCCCCGGGGCCGGTGTCGGCCGGCGGCGGCCCCTCGCCGGCCTCGTGGCGCGTCTCGACCCATGCCTCGAATCGCTCGTTGCAGCGGTTGCAGTAGCAGTACTCCGGCCGCGGGAAGCCGACGTCGTCGAGCCGGACGTCCGGCGTCACCGCGGCGCAGTCCTCGATGATCTCCAGCAGTCCCGCGCGGTAGTCCTCGTGGGTCGGGCAGACGTACGCCCAGTCGAAGTGGGGCCGCTCGCGGGTCGCCGGCGTCCCCTCGGGGGTCACCGGCCGGAGGGCAGGGGTCTCCTCGGCGGCGGCGTTGTCGCCGAAGCAGGAGACCATGCTGACGGCCCCCTCGACCGGCTCCGCCGACCGGCCGGTGACGTCCTTCACCTCGAAGAACGCGCGGTCGAACTCCGGCCACCGCGTCTCCTCCTCGTTGCGCGTGACGACATCGTACATACCCGAAGTCGGGACTGCCCGGGCGTAAGTCGTTCGGACGGCCGGCGACCGGGGACGGGGGAAACCGGTGCCGGCGTCGCTACCGCCGCATCACGTACAGCGCGACCGCCGCGAGGACGGCGGCGACCAGCGCTAGTGACTTTTTCGACATGCAGGTGAGATGACGGCCGCCGAGGACATAACGGTTCGCCCGCGCTCGCCGGCGGTGTAAAAAAGCGGTGGCCGGTCGGAGATACCTCGCCGGGTGGGGCCGAAAGAGGCTGGGCTTTCGAACTCCTCACCGACCCTCCTTTCGCTTTAGATCTCTCATCCGAACGCTACCCGCTCGTCCCTGCGGGCCGAGACGTGACGTGGACCGTCCCGACGCTGGACGGCTACGCGACGCTGACGTGGGCGGTGATGGACTCCCGGACGATGGTATCACAGTAGGTGCAGCGGACGCCGTCGTCGAGCACCTCGAAGTGGGAGTCGACCGGCTCGCCGTCGGTCGAGATGCAGTTGGCGTTCGGACACGACAGTACGCCGGTCACCTTGTTCGGCCGGGAGACGCGGTGTTTCTCGACGACGTCGAAGCCGCGGACGATGTTGATGCTGGCGGCGGGAGCGATCAGCGAGAGGACGTCCACCTCGTTTTGGCTCAGCTCCCGGCCTTCGACCTTCACGATGTCCTTGCGGCCGAGCCGGTCGGAGGGGACGTTCATCCCGACGGACACCTCCTCGCCGGAGCCGCCGTCGATGCCGAGGATGGCGAGGACGTTCAGCGCCTGCCCGCCGGAGATGTGGTCGATGACGGTGCCGTCTTCGATCTTGGAGACGCGGAGCTCCGTGTCGGTCATAGCATCAGATCCAGCAGCGCCATTCGGACGGGAACGCCGTTGTGCGCCTGCTCGAAGTAGGTCGCGTGGTCGGTCTCGTCGACGTCGGGGGCGATCTCGTCGACCCGCGGCAGCGGGTGCATCACGGTCAGGTCGTCGCCGGCCCGCTCCAGCAACTCGGCGTCGATGTGGTACTCGCCGGCGACCTTGCGGTACTCGTTCTCGTCGGGGAACCGTTCGCGCTGGATGCGGGTGACGTAGAGGACGTCCAGCGTCTCGACGACCTCCTCGACGTCGGTGTGTTCGCGGATCTGCGCGCCGGTTTCGTGGAGGTCGTAGCGGACGCTCCGGGGAAGCCGGAGGCTCTCCGGGCTGATGAAGTGCTGGCTGACGTCGAAGTTCGTCAGCGCGTGCGCCAGCGAGTGGACCGTCCGGCCGTACTTCAGGTCGCCCATCATCCCGACCGACAGGTCCTCGAAGCCGGCGTTCTCCCGGATGGTGTAGAGGTCCAGTAGCGTCTGCGTGGGGTGCTGGCCGGCGCCGTCGCCGGCGTTGATGACGGGCACGTCGACGAACTCGCTGGCCAGCTGGGCCGACCCCTCCGAGGGGTGTCGGAGCACGAGCGCGTCGGCGTACCCCTCGATCACCCGGACGGTGTCGGCGAGACTCTCGCCTTTCGACACCGACGAGGAGTCGATGCCGCCCATGTCGATCGTGTCGCCGCCGAGCCGCTTCATCGCGGCGTCGAAGGACATCTTCGTCCGCGTGCTGGGCTCGAAAAAGCAGAGCCCCAGCAGCCGGTCGACGTGGGCGTCGGCGACCGCCCCGAGGTCGTCGGCCAGCGCCGCGGCGCGGTCCAACACCGTCTCGATGTCGCCGCGGGACAGCTGTTTCGCGCTGAGCAGGTGGTCGTGACGCATTGGCGGTACACCCGCAACGGACGGTCTTGAATCCCCCGACAGCCCCTCACCGCGTGATCGGTAGCGTGACCGCCGACCCGCCAGAAACCTTTAGCCGCCTCGCGTCCCAGAGAGTATCGATGACGGAGCGTCTCCGGACCGGGATCGACGTCCTCGACCGGAAGCTCGACGGAGGGATCCCGGAGGGCAGCGTCGTCGCCCTCGCCGCCCAGCCGGCCAGCCAGGCCGAGCTGTTCCTCTACGAACTCACCGCCACCCGCGGGACGCTGTATCTCTCCTTGGACCGCAGCGGCGACTTCGTCGCGGCCAGCATCGACACCGCCGACGCCTCCACCGGCGATCCGACCGTCCGGGACATCGCCGGCGAGGCGCCGCTCGACAACGCCGCCAAGCTGGTGTCGGCGCTGCCCGACGACTCCAACCTCATCGTCGACCCCGTCGACGTGCTCGAGCGGCAGGAGGCGACCCGCTACCGCAACTTCCTCAACGAGCTGCAGAACCATATCTACAACACCGGTAGCATCGCGCTGTTGCACTGTCTGGACGGCCACGACGTGCCGCCGCTGCGGGACACAACCGAACACATGGCCGACATCGTCTTCGAACTCGAGACGTCGGTGAAGGGCGACCGCATCGAGAACCACCTCGCGGTCCCGAAGTTCCGCGGCGGCCGGGCGCTGTCCGACGTGATCAAGCTGGAGCTGTCCGACGAGGTCGACATCGACACCAGCCGCGACATCGCCTGATCCGGCGGCACCCTCGGCTCGGCGTGCATTCTTGTACCGTCGGGAACCAACCCCCATCGTGCCGAATTATCGCGACCCCGAGTGGCTCGCGGCCCGCTACCGCGACGATGGCTGGACCCAGCGAGAAATCGCCGACGCCTGCGACGTCTCGCCGCGGACGATCCGGGAGTGGATGGACCGTCACGACATCGAGACCCGCGACATCGAGGGCGAAAACCACCCGCTGTACGGCGAGACGAGAGACGAATCGGTCCGGGAGCGGATTGCTGAGACGATGGAGAACAGAGAGTTCTCCGAGACGACGAGGCGGAAGATCTCGGAGGCGAACCGGGGACGGAGCGTCGGAGCCGACGCCCGGCGGAAGATATCGGAATCGCTCGCCGGGCGCACGAAGTCCGAACGGACCCGACGCCGCATGAGCGAGTCGACGGCGGGGTCCGACAACCCGAACTGGCGCGGCGGGTACAGTCCGCGGTACGGACCCGGCTGGGCGACGGCCCGCGAGCGGGCGCCCGACCGCGACGGCGCCTGCCAGCACTGCGGCCACGAGGGCGAGGAGACGCCGCTCGAGGTCCATCACATCGTCCCCGTCCGGGCGTTCCGCGAGTCGCCGGACGCCGACCTGGAGGATGCACACGACCAGTCGAATCTCGTGACCCTCTGCAAACGGTGCCACCCGAAGGCCGACCACGGGAGCCTGAGCTTCGACTCCGGCGTGGAACCGCCGTAACGCACCGTAGCCGTCGGTCACCGAGCGACGCCAGAAAAGCAGGTTTTATATGAACTCGCCGACGACAACTATGCGAAAGCTCGCTTGGTGTAGCTCGGCCAATCATGTTGGCCTTTCGTGTTTTTGAGGGATTGCTTCCCTCGAAACGAAGAAAGCCAACGACAGGGGTTCAAATCCCCTAGCGAGCATTCTCCTTTACCACGGTAGTAGCCGTCCGAGCGGGTGTCGGGTCCGGCGGGTCGTGACCGACCACTCGCGGCGTTCGAGGGCCTCGCCGACGGCGTCGCGGTGGGCGTCGCCGCAGAGCACCGCCACCCGGTCGTAGGAGCGCTTCTCGGCGATGGCGTCGACGCGGTCGGCCATGTGGGCCGCCCGGGGCGGTTGACGCCGGCGACGACGGCCAGCGCCAGCAGGCCGAAAAGCCAGGCGCCGGCGAGCCGGCGGGCCGTCGGCGGCACCATTCCGTAGACGGTCGCGGTGTCGGCGTCGATGCGGTCGTGGAAGTCGGCGTCGGCGCGGTCGGCGGCCGCCCGGAGCGTGGCGCCGGCGCGGACGCGGTGGCGGGCCCGGGTGACGGCCGCCTGGACCCACATCAGCGTCACGTATCCGACGAGGAAGACCGCGTAGCCGAGCGTCAGGTCCCGGATCACCAGCGTCGGCGACCGCCCCTCGACGAGAACGGCGTCGTACGCCTCGAGGTCGTCGCCCTCGATCAGCGCGCGGGCGTCCCGGTCGCTGGCGTGGAACTCCCCCTGGACGGTAGCCTCTCGCGACACGGCAGCGGCTACGGCGCGGCACCGATAAAAGCCTGCGACCTCGTACCGGTCGGCGTGATCGTGTCCGTGGTCACACGACGGAGAAACGTCGTGCGTGCGCCGGCGCCGCCTCGTCGCGGCGGGGCGCGGCGACCGGTATCAGGCGGCGACGACGGTCTCGCCGGCGCGGACGTGCTGGCCCTCTGTCACGCGGACATCGTCGCGGTCGAACTCCGGCGACAGGAGGACGTCGGCCCGGGAGCCGAAGGAGATGTGGCCGAGCCGTTGGCCGCGGTCGAGGTCGTCGCCGGCCTCGACGTAGGGGTGGATGCGGCGGGCGACGGCGCCGGCGACGAGCGTCACCTCGGTGTCGCCGCAGTCGACGACGACCCGCTCGTTGCGGTCGGACTCCTTGCTGAACGCCGGCAGGTGGCGGCCGGGCGAGTGGGTGACCTCGGCGACGGACCCGGGGACTGGCGCCCGGTTGACGTGGACGTCGGTGACGTTCATGAAGACGACGACGCGGAGGCGGTCGCCCTCGTCGCGAACCTCGGAGATGCGGCCGTCGGCGGGGGCGACGACGCCCGCCGGCGGCGGCGACCGCTCGGGGTCGCGGTGGAACCACAGCGCGGCGAGGGCGGCCGCGAGACAGGCCGCCGCCAGCGGCGGCGCCACGACCAGCGCCGGAACGGCGGCGACGGCCGCCAGCCGCGCGTAGCGCCACCCGCCGGGAGCGACGTCCGGAAGCGAGACGAACACGTCCGTGCGTTCGGGCCCACGGACAAGGGGATTTTGTTGTCGGTCGGCGCCTGCGGCCGGCGACCGCCGACGAGACGTCACACACATAAAGCTGGCTCGTCAGCCTTTACAACCATGTCCACGAACGAGCCGGCGTGGCTGCGCGCGGAGGCGGCCTACGCGGACGAGGTGACGGGCGAGAACACGCTCCCGCGGCTGTTCGAGGCCAGCGCGTCCCGACATGCCAGCCGCGACGCCCAGTGGTACAAGGGCGGTATCTACGACCGCTCGCTGGCTCCGGACGTCGTACCGGCGGCGCCGGCGGGCCAGTTCGCGGCCCTGACCTACGCCGAGATGCAGGACATCGTCCGCTGTCTGTCGGCGGGGTTCCGGGAACTCGGCGTCGAGAACGGAACGCGGGTGGGTATCTTCTCGAACACGCGCATGGAGTGGGCACAGGTCGACTTCGGGCTCCTGGCGGCGGGCGCCGTGGTAACGACGGTGTATACGGAGTCGTCGCCGAGCCGGGCGCGATACCTGCTCGAGGACCCCGGTGCCGAGGGGGTCGTCGTCGAGAACGAGACGCTGCTGGAGCGGCTGCTCGAGGTCGAATCGGAGCTGGAGCTGTCGTTCGTCGTCGTCGTCGACGAGTTCGAGGGGTACGACGACCGCGACGACGTCATCTCGCTGGCGGAGCTGTACGAGCGCGGGCGGGCGGCCTTCGACGGCGACGCCTACGAGACGCGGCTGGCGGAGCGGGACGCCGACGCGCTGGCGTCGCTCGTCTACACCTCGGGGACGACGGGCAAGCCGAAGGGCGTCAAGCTGACGCATCATAACCTCCGGGCGAACATCAACGGCATCCGCAAGCGGGTGGGCCCCCGGCCGGACAAGGAGCCGGAGCTGCCGGCCTTCGACGAGACCGACCGGGCGCTGTCGTTTCTGCCGCTGGCGCACGTCTTCGAGCGCGTGGCCGGACACTTCCTGATGTTCGCGTCGGGGGCGACGGTCACATACGCCGAGTCGCCGGATACCGTCGCCGACGACATCCGGCTCGTGAAGCCGACGACGGCCTCGTCGGTGCCGCGGGTCTACGAGCGCATCTTCGACGACATGCGGTCGGAGGCGCCGTCGTCGGTGTTCCGGCGGGCGGTGGCGGTCGCTCGGGAGTACGCCGCCACCGACTCCCCGGGGCCGCTGCTGCGGGCGCGACACGCCCTCTACGACCGGCTGGTGTTCTCGAACGTCAGAGAACAGCTCGGCGGCAACGTCGAGGCGTTCATCAGCGGCGGCGGCAGCCTCTCGACGCGGCTCGCACGGCTGTTCGAGGGGATGGGACTGCCGATTTACGAGGGCTACGGATTGACGGAGACGGCGCCGGTTGTGTCGGTCAACCCGCCGGAGGACTCCCGGGCGGGGACGCTGGGGCCGCCGCTGGTCAACGTGGACGTCCGGCTCGACGGCTCCGTCGTCGGCGAGAAGCGCCACGAAGAGACCGACGGCAAGGTGGGCGAACTCCACGTCAAGGGCCCGAACGTGACGCCGGGCTACTGGGAGCGACCGGGCGCGACCGAGGAGGCGTTCACCGAGGACGGCTGGTTCCGCAGCGGCGACATCGTCGAGCGGACCGACGACGACTACCTCGTCTACCACGACCGACTCAAGCAGCTCATCGTCCTGGACACGGGCAAGAACGTCGCTCCCCAGCCCATCGAGTCGGAATTCGCCACCTCCGAGCGGATCGAGCAGGCGATGGTCGTCGGCGACGACCGGAAGTTCGTCGGCGCGCTGTTCGTGCCGAACATCGAGGCCGTCGAGGCGTGGGCCCGGTCGAAGGGGATCGACCTCCCGGACGACCGCGAGGTGATCTGCGAGGACGACCGCGTCCGGGAGTTCGTCGAGACCGAGGTCGAGGCCGTCAACCGGGAGCTGCCGAAGTCCGAGCGCATCAAGGAGTTCCGACTGGTGCCGACGGAGTGGACGCCGGACAACGACCTGCTGACGCCGTCGATGAAGCTCAAGCGGCGGGCCGTCGCCGACCGTTTCGAGGCGGAGATACGTGACATCTACGGCGACGACGTCGCGTAAGTGGCGACGGTCACCGGCCGACGCGGACGGCATCGACGACGACTCGTGAGGTCGGATGCGACGACCGACCGCCCGCCGGGGGTGTCCCGCCGCGGGGCCCGTGCCGGTGGGCGCGGCGCGATTCCGGACGCGCCGGGGCATCACAACCCCTATGTCCGCTCCGGTCCCGGGGGCGGTATGAACGGACCGGTCGTCGCGCTGCTGGCGCTGCTGACGGGCTTTCTCGCCGGGGCGGTCTTCGCCTTCGTCGGCGTTCCCATCCCCGCGCCGCCGCAGCTGGCGGGGCTGCTCGGCATCGTCGGCATCTACCTCGGGTTCAGGACGGTCGAGTACCTCGACGTCGGGCTCGATCTGCTGGAGTCGCTCGGCGTTTAGACGTCGAGGACGACGTAGCACCGCCAGCCGTCGTCGGTCTCCTCGACGGTCATCTCGGAGTAGGTGACGGCCTTGATCTCGCGGGCGTCGACGGCGTCGACGGGGACGCCGCGGGCGTACGCCTCCGCGACCCAGGTGCCGTTCCAGTGGACCGCCACCTCGTGGTCGGTCGGCAGCACCCCGTCGGCGTCGCGGCGGTAGACGAGTTCGTCGAGGTAGTCGAACAGCAGCGCCTCCCGGGAGTCGGCGCCGACGCCGAAGCCAAACCGCTCGCCGGCCGCCGGCACCGTCTCGCAGTGGGCGGCGGTGAACCCGGCCCCGGCGGCGGCGAAGGCCTCGCCGAGGGAGTCGCCGGTCGCCTCGACGGCGACGTCGGCGGTGTGTCGCCGGAGTTCGAACCGCCCGGCCGTCCGCTCCCCGTCACCGCGTTCGCTGTCGTCCATCGGCCGGGTCGAACCGCCGGACGGACGAAAGGGTGGCGGTGGAGTTATATCCGATCCGTTCATAAATGACGGTAGTGAGTGTCACGGTCGATACACGCCTCGTCGACACCGGCGACGACGACTTCGTCGACGAGGCGTGGGAGTTGAAGGAGCGAATCCGGCGCGAAGAGGACGTCCTCAAGCAGCGTCACGGCTTCTTCACCGACGCATACCGCCGCTCGAAGGCGTACCTCCTGGTCGAGCCGGGGTACGACGACGGCGCCGTCGTCGGCTTCGCCGCCACGCGGCGGGACGGCTACATCCTCTTTCTGGCGGTCCACCCGGACTACCGCGGCGAGGGGTTCGGCCGCCGGCTGGTCGCCGCCGTCGCCGACGATCACAGTTCGGTGACCTGCCACGCCCGGGCGACCAACGAGGCGGCGCTGGCCTTCTACGAGCACCTGGGCTTCGAGATTCAGCGCCGCGTCGACGGCTACTACGAGGACGACGGCGACGCCTACTACCTCCGGCTCGGCGACGGCGGTATCACGGAGACGCTGTCTCGGTTCATGCCGGGCGGGTAGCCAGGTAGTGTTCAGTGAGGAGGAGATAGCGCCTTTCGGCGGTGACGGTGGCGTATCCGAATACCCCCTCCCGCTCGCTTCCTCACGAGTCCTCCCTCGCTGCTCGCGTCGCCTACACCGGCGAGCGGTTGGCCCCGTCCGAGGTCTCACCCGACGCCGGCTGACCGGCTGGCTCTCGCGCAACTAAATAGGACCGGTAGTCGAGAGCAAACCTTTTTCGACCGACCTCCGAACCCGGGGCATGGACGGCCGCACCCGCGAGTACCTCCGCGGTCGGTTCGGCGATCACTACCGGCGGGCGTCGGTGTCGCCGCCGCCGGCCACCAACGAGCGCGAGTGGGGGTACATCACCTGGAGCGACGGCGGCACGACGATGATCCGGCATCGCTCGCATCTGGATCTCGTCGGCGGCGGTGACCTCGGGGGCTTCTTAGCGGGCGAGCGGCCGCGACACGCCTACTTCTCGGCGGGCCGGTACGACGACCCCGGCGCCGGCAGCATGGGTCGAAAAGGGTGGCGCGGCTCGGATCTGGTGTTCGACCTCGACGCCGACCACCTGCCGGGCGTCGACCCGGAGACGGACGGCTACGCGGCGATGCTGTCGGCCTGCAAGGACGCGCTGCTGCGGCTGCTGGACCTGCTGGAGTCGGACTTCGGCTTCGAGGACATGACGATCGTCTTCTCCGGCGGCCGTGGCTACCACGTTCACGTCCGGGACCTCGGTGTCGCCGAGCTGGACCGGCGGGCACGGCGGGATGTGGTCGACTACCTGCTCGGGGAAGGCATCGCGTTCGACGACGTGGTGCGGACGGAGGCCGTCGCCGGCAGCGCCGGTCGTTCGTCGCCGGCCCAGAAGCGGTCGCTGCCGGACGGAGGGTGGGCCGGCCGGACCCGCGACCGGCTCGAGGCGTTCGTCGACGAGCTGCTCGCGGCCGAGGAGTCGGCGGCCCTCGAGCGGCTCCGGAGCTTCGACGGCATCGGCGAGGGGAAGGCGACGGCGGCGCTGTCGGCCGCCCGCGACAATCGGGCGGCGCTGGCGTCGGGCAACGTCGACGTCCACCCGGCGGTGTACGGCCTCGCGCGGAAGCTGTTCGAGCGGGTCGTCGCGGAGGAGGCGGCGCCGGTCGATGAGCCGGTGACGACGGACATCAACCGGCTCATCCGGCTGCCGGGGAGTCTCCACGGCGGCAGCGGCCTCGCCGTCCGCCGCATCGACCGCGCCGACGTCGACGACTTCGATCCGCTGGTCGACGCCGTCCCGGAGACGTTCGTCGGCAACGACATCGCCGTCTACGTCCGGGAGCCGACGACCGTCGAACTCGGCGGCGAAAGCTTTAGTTTCCCCGAGGGTGTCCACTCGGTGCCAGAGTACGCGGGCATCTTCGCGATGACCCGCGGCCACGCAACCAAGGCCGGAGAATGAACCTCGACGAACTCCAGTCGGTGCAGGCTCGCGAACGGCAGTCCAGCGACCTCCAGCACCTGCGACCGTCATTCTACCAGGAGGTCGGCGAGTTCGTCGAGCGGCTCTCAGAGAAGCGCGCCCGGGCCGTCGAGGCGGCCGACGACCCCTTCTCCTCGCCGGATGTTCGGCGGCTCACCGACGACATCGAAACCGCCGAACAGACCGTCGAGGCAGTTTACGAGCGCCGGGTCGGCAAGGTCGTCAAGAAGGCCTCCATCGCCGCCGCCGGGATGCCCGTCGACGACGACGGCCTCACCGACGAGGAGGAGGAGCTGTTCGAGGACCTCGTCGCCCGCATCGAGCGGAACCGCGAGGCGGTCCTGTCGGCGACCGACGGCGAGGGGCCGTCGGTGTCGTGTTCGGTCGACGCCGGGGCCGACACGGGCGCGGACGTGAACGTGGACGTGGACGCGACCGCCGGGACCGACGCCGCGTCGCCGGCCGACCCCGGACGCGGCTCGTCGCCGGTCGAGTCCGACCCGTCGCCGGCGGGCGCCGACGCAGCGGACGCCGACGTCAGCGCCGCGGACCTGATGGGGACCGACGCCGCTTCGTCCGACGGGACAACGACCGACGGTCCCGCAGACGCAGCGCCGCCCACGGCGTCGGCAGACCCGGCCCCCGGTTCGCTGGACGAGCCGTCGGCGCCGCCGGCCGACGAGCCGCCGGCGTCGTCGGAACGAGCGGAGGCCGACGCCGACATCGGGCCCGGTCCCGGAGCCGATCCGACGGGCGGGACCGAGGACCGGACGGCCGACCCAGTGGACGACGGCGTATCGCCGATTCCCGGACTGCCGCGGACGACGGTCCGGATCACCGACGACGTCGGCGAGGTGGTCGGCGCCGACGACCGAGATTACGACCTCGGCTCCGGCACCGTCGTCACGCTGCCGGAGCCGAACGCCGACGTACTGGTCGACAAAGACGCCGCCGAACGACTATAGGAACGACCGGGCGGCATCATTGAACGCGGCCGGCCGCTCGAGCATCGCCACGTGTGCCGCCGCCGACAGTTCGACGTACTCGCAGTCCGGCAGCTCCGCCGCGAGGTACTCGTGGAACCGGGGCGGCGTCATCGGGTCGTGTTCGCCGCAGAGCGCCAGCGCCGGGACGTCGACGGCCGCCAGCCGGTCCCGGACGTCGAAGGCGTCGCAGGTGTGGAAGTCCCGCCGGGTAACGGCCCGGCCGGTCGCGAGCAGGCCCCGTTCGGAGACGTCCGTCAACTCGTCGTCGGGGTCGTGGAACAGCACGTCCGGGACGTGCAGCGAGGCGACGGCGGCCTCGAAGCTCCGGTCCAGCGACTCGAGGAATCCCTCGTCGACGCTCAGCCTGGCGCCGGAGCCCGCCAGTACCAGCGCCTCGAGATCGAGATCGCGCTCGAGGGCGACCCACAGCGCGACGGCACCGCCCATCGAGTGCCCGCAGACGACGCTCGCGCCGGTCGCCTCGCAGACGGCGACGATGTCGTCGGCGTAGGCCGAAAGCGTCTCCGTTCCCGACTTGGCCTCGACGTCGTCGCTGTCGCCGTGGCCCGAGAGGTCGACGGCCGCGGCCGGCGGCCCCTCGCGGTCGCCGTACTGTCGGACCCAGACCTCGTGGCTCCCGCCGGCGCCGTGGACGTAGCAGACCCGGGGGCCGTCGCCGAAGTCGGTCGCGCGGTAGGCGGTCGTCCGGCCGTCGTGGCTGACCGTCTCCATGGCGGTCACTGGCGCGGTCGGGCGATAAACGCCACGACCGTCGCCGATCGGCGTCCCAGCGACCGACGTCGACGGCGCGATAGCCTCGATGTGCATCTTCGGGGGCGAGCGGGGGCTGCTGGCGTCGGTGTTCTCGACGCACCCGCCAACCGAGAAACGCACCGATCAGCTGATGGGGACGACTGCCTGAGACGCATCGTCAACTCTTCGCGAGCGGCCGGGAAGTCCGAACCGCAATTCTACTGATGTTCGGCCGAGCGACTACGTATGCGGGTTTTGCAAGAAAAGTTTATATACTGTAATCACTAACTTGGAGTTAGTATGGAATCCAATCTACGGTCGGTACGCGAAGCGGTGGACGGTCTCGTTTGCCGGTACGACTACGACGACGGCCCGGTCATCGTCGCGGACATCGGGCCCGCCGACGGCCACGCCGAGATCGTCGACGGAACGGTCGTCGTGGTCACCGACGGCGGCCACCGGGAGTTCGACGCGCCGGCCGGCGCGGCCCGTGCAGTTATGAACAATGGAGTCGTCACCATCGAGACGGAGGACCCAGCATGAAGCTCACGGTCAAGCCCCTCAAGCAGAAGGACGCGGGTCGGGGGCTCGCGGCCATCGACCGCGCGGCGATGGCCGACCTCGACCTCGAGAACGGCGACTACATCGTCATGGACAGCGGCGACTCTCGGGCGGTCGCCCGCGTGTGGCCCGGCTATCCCGAAGACGAGGGCAAGGGGGTCATCCGCATCGACGGCCGGCTCCGCCAGGAGGCCGACGTCGGCATCGACGACGGCGTCGAGGTCGAGGCCGCCGACGTCAACCCGGCCAAGCAGGTGACGGTCGCGCTGTCGCAGAACCTCCGCATCCGGGGCAACATCGGGCCGCACATCCGGGACAAGCTCAGCGGCCAGGCGGTCACGACGGGCCAGAACGTCCCCTTCTCGCTGGGGCTGGGGCCGCTGTCGTCCCGCAGCGGCCAGCGCATCCCGCTGAAGATCGCCGACACCGAGCCGGGCGGGACGGTCGTCGTCACCGACTCCACGGAGGTCGAGATCAGCGAGCGACCCGCCGAGCAGATCGCCGGTCGGGGTGGCGGCTCGACCGCCGGCGTCGACGGCGGGACGCCGTCGGTCACCTACGAGGACATCGGCGGGCTGGAGGAGGAACTCGAGCAGGTCCGGGAGATGATCGAACTGCCGATGCGGCACCCCGAGCTGTTCCAGCAGCTCGGCATCGAACCGCCGAAGGGCGTGTTGCTGTACGGCCCGCCGGGCACCGGCAAGACGCTGATGGCGAAGGCCGTCGCCAGCGAGATCGACGCCTACTTCACCACCATCTCCGGCCCGGAGATCATGTCGAAGTACTACGGCGAGAGCGAAGAGCAGCTCCGAGAGGTGTTCGAGGAGGCCGAGGAGAACGCCCCCGCGATCGTCTTCATCGACGAGATCGACTCCATCGCCCCGGAGCGCGGCGAGACCAGCGGCGACGTCGAGCGGCGGGTCGTCGCCCAACTACTGTCGCTGATGGACGGCCTCGACGAGCGCGGCGACGTTATCGTCATCGGCGCGACCAACCGCGTCGACGCCATCGACCCGGCGCTGCGGCGCGGCGGCCGCTTCGACCGCGAGATCGAGATCGGCGTCCCGGACCAGAGCGGCCGCAAGGAGATCCTGCAGGTCCACACCCGCGGGATGCCGCTGGTCGACGGTATCGACCTCGAGCAGTACGCCGAGAACACCCACGGCTTCGTCGGCGCCGACCTCGCGAGCCTCGCCAAGGAGGCCGCGATGAACGCCCTGCGGCGCATCCGGCCGGACCTCGAACTCGAAGCCGAGGAGATCGACGCCGAAATGCTGGAGTCGATGCGGGTCACCGAGGCCGACTTCAAGAGCGCCCTGCGGGACATCGAACCGTCGGCGCTCCGGGAGGTGTTCGTCGAGGTGCCCGACACCACCTGGAACGACGTCGGCGGCCTCGACGACACCCAAAAGCGGCTCCGCGAGACCATTCAGTGGCCGCTGGAGTACCCCGACGTCTTCGAGACGATGGACGTCGACGCCGCGAAGGGCGTGTTACTGTACGGCCCGCCCGGCACCGGTAAGACGCTGCTGGCGAAGGCCGTCGCCAACGAGGCGCAGTCGAACTTCATCTCGATCAAGGGCCCCGAGCTGCTGAACAAGTACGTCGGCGAGTCCGAAAAGGGCGTCCGCGAGGTGTTCGAGAAGGCCCGGTCGAACGCCCCGACGGTCGTCTTCTTCGACGAGATCGACGCCATCGCCGGCGAGCGGGGCCAACGGGCCGGCGACAGCGGCGTCGGCGAGCGGGTCGTCTCCCAGCTGCTGACCGAACTCGACGGCCTCGAGGACCTGGAGGACGTCGTCGTCATCGCGACGACCAACCGGCCGGACCTCATCGACTCGGCACTGCTGCGGCCCGGTCGGCTGGACCGCCACGTCCACGTCCCCGTCCCCGACGAGGACGCCCGCCGGCGCATCCTCGATGTCCACACCCGCGACAAGCCGCTGGCCGACGACGTCGCCCTCGACGACGTCGCCGCCCGGACGGACGGCTACGTCGGCGCCGACCTGGAGGCGCTCTGCCGGGAGGCCTCGATGGCCGCCACCCGGGAGTTCATCGACAGCGTCGACCCCGAGGAGGCCGTCCAGAGCGTCGACAACGTCCGCGTGACCGCCGACCACTTCGAGACGGCCCTCGAGGAGGTCGGCGCCAGCGTCGACGACGATACCCGCGAGCGCTACGAGGAGATCGAAGAGGAGTTCACCCCCGGCACCGAGCCGGACGACCGGCAGGTCAGCCGAACCTTCCAATGACATCCTCCCCGTGGTGAACGACGGGGTTTCCTCCGTAGGAGTCTCAGCCGGTCTACGACTCGCCGGAGGCAACATTCCCGTCACGGTGGACGGTACTCGGGTCTGTGCGCTGTTCGTTGGGACTGTCGTGAGGGTGTGGTGTCCCCGACCATTCGTGGTCGTCCCACTGGAA
>PXRZ01000025.1:0-9108 GCA_003022945.1 Halobacteriales archaeon QS_8_69_73
GGAGGGACGTTCCGAACCTGTCCACCGAGGCAGGATACATCCGGTACTGACCGCCACACGGCGGGTGAGAAATCCCCTGCTCACTCTCGGGGTGACGCGCCCGAGGCTCACCGGCAATTAAAGCGGTGTGAGCCAGCCCCCCGACCGCTCCGTGGTGGAGTAGGGGGAGTCGCCTCACCATGGGACCGTGGCTGGTCGTACAACCCGCCTGCGAGTTGCCAAGGCGTGGGCCGAAACCCCATCGCGGGGGAACGCCCACGACTTCAGTCGTGGGTAGCATTACCTCCGTGCGTGATTCGGCCAGGGTTGCCATGGACGAAAGGAGGGACCGCCGGCCGAAGGCCGCTTCGGTCCATGGGCGGGAGAAGGGGTGGACGATACCGCGGGTTTAACTTGTCGGCCCCGGTAGTGGAGGAGGAATGGAGCGTGGGCGGATGGAAACCGGAGTCGACGTCGTCGACGATTACCTCGACGGCGGCATCCCGGCGGGGTCGCTCGTCGCCGTCGTCGCCCCGCCGCAGACGCAGAGCGAGCTCCTGCTGTATCGGGTCACCGCACAGCGGCAGACGCTGTATCTCTCGACGCTGCGCAACGAAACCAGCGTCAAGCGGGCCTTCAACCGCCAGGCGATCGACGTCGGCAACCCGATGGTCGCCTACGCCGAGCCGGACACTCCCTTCGACGAGATCGGCGACGTCGTCGGGCGGGCCAACACCGAGACCAACATCATCGTCGACACCGCCAACACCCTCGAGCGGCGCGACCACGCCGACTACCAGTCGTTTCTCAACAAGCTCCACACGTACGTCCAGCGGACCGGAAGCCTCGGGCTGCTGCACTGTCACGGGACCGACCCGACCGGGGGGCGGACGGTGACGCTCGGCATGGCGGACATCGTGTTCGAGCTCCGTCGCGACGTCACGAGCAGCGAGATCGAAACGGCGCTTCTGGTCTCGAAGTTCCGCGGCGGCAGCGCCCTCACCGAGCCGATCAAACTGGAGCTGACCGACGACGTGACCGTCGACACCTCCCGGGATCTCGCGTAGCGGGGGTTCCAGGGTCGTCACCTGTGGCGTCCTGAACGTTTTTGAGGGTCTAACACATCTACCTCGGACAGTGAGCGAAACCAAGTGGGGTCGCGGGCGGGGTGATTCGGACGACAGCGGGGGTGTGGAGCTCACGGAGGCGGTCGAGTCGGCGGCGCGGCTGACCCGGACGCTGGCTCGACGGTCGGTCAACGTGGCGCCGGCACTCGACGAAGACGACTTTTTCACGGACGTGGCCGGCAACGAGACGCTCGTCGGACGGGACGACCTCGAGCGGGCCGTGCCGGCCCACAAGAAGCGCCACTTCGACGAGGTCGAGCGCTACTGGGTGAACCGGCCGTACGCCTTCGTCATCATCTTCCGGTCGAAAAAGGAAAACGAGCTGAAGTACTACGTGATCGAGCCACACCTCACCGACGTCGAGTCGGAGCTGCTGGAGTTTCTCACCGAGAAGCTCGCCGACGCGATCAAGTACTCCCAGGAGGCGGAGCACAGAAACGAGACGACGGCCGAGCGCGCCGAGGTCATCGAGGCCGAAACCAAGCGCCTGCTCGACCGGTACAACCTCATCGACGACGGGCTGGCACAGAAGCTCGGCATGGAGGGCGGCAGCCGGTTCTCGCGGCTGGCCGGCTCCGTCGCCGACCTGTTCGGCGAGGACGAGGAAGACGGCGACGACCGGACGGTCCGGGAGACGCGAGGCATCTACCCGCCCGAGGAGGCGGTCGGCGACCCCGACGGCATCGCCGTGCGGCCACGACCGGCCGTCGAGGCCGACGGTTACGACGCCCTCACCGAGTACCAGGTCGAAAAGCTGCTGTACTACCTCAAGCGGGACTTCGTCGGCTACGAGCGTATCGACGGGGTCAAACACGACATCAACGTCGAGGACATCTCTTGCGACGGTTACAACTCCCCGGTGTTCGTCTACCACACCGCGTACGAACAGATCATCAGCAACGTCGCCTACGAGGACGACAGCCTCGACGACTTCGTGGTGAAGCTCGCCCAGCGGTCCGGCAAGGGCATCTCCAAGCGCCAGCCACAGGTCGACGCGACGCTGCCCGACGGCTCCCGCGCGCAGTTGACCCTCGGCACCGAGGTCTCCGACCACGGGACGAACTACACCATCCGGCAGTTCAAAGACGTCCCCTTCACGCCCGTCGATCTCATCAACTGGCACACCTTCTCCCTCGAGGAGATGGCGTTCCTGTGGCTCTGCATCGAAAACCACAAGAGTCTCATCTTCGCCGGCGGCACGGCGTCCGGCAAGACTACCTCGCTGAACGCGGTGTCGCTGTTCATCCCTTCGAAGGCCAAGATCGTCTCCATCGAGGACACCCGCGAGGTCGAACTCCCCCAGCGTAACTGGATCGCCAGCGTCACCCGACCCTCGTTCGCTGACGACGAGGCCGGCGACGTCGACGAGTTCGACCTGCTGGAGGCCGCCCTCCGGCAGCGACCCGAGTACATCGTCATGGGCGAGGTCCGCGGCGAGGAGGGTCGGACGCTATTCCAGGTGATGTCGACCGGCCACACCACGCTGACGACGTTCCACGCCGACTCCGTCGGCGAGGTGGTCAAGCGGTTCACCACCGACCCGATCAACGTCTCGAAGACGCTGTTCACGGCGCTGGATCTCGTGTCGGTACAGGCGCAGACGCGGGTCCGCGGCGAGAAGGTCCGCCGGAACCAGAAGATAACCGAGATCAACAGCTACGACGCCGAAAACGACGAGATCAACGTCCAGGACGTCTTCCAGTGGGCGCCCGGCGACGACGGCTTCGAGCGCCAGCGGGGGCCGCAGATCCTCAGCGAGATCATGTTCGACCGCGGCTGGTCGCGGCGCCGCCTGGAGGACGAGCTCCGCAAGCGGACGGTCATCCTGGCGTATCTCATCGAGCACCGCATCTCCGCTTACGAGAAGGTGTCGGCGACGCTGCAGGCGTTCATCAACGACCCCGACACCATCATCGCGCTGGTGGCCCAGGACCGCCTGGAATCGAGCCTGGACGACCTCCGGGAGATGGAGACGGTGTTCATGGACATCGACGACGAGACGGAGGCGCTGGTCCCGCGGCCGAAGCCGGACGAGGAGACCCGCGAGCAGGCCGCGGAGATCCTCGCCGAGGCCGAGACGATGCTGGAGAGTTACCGCGAGGAGTCGACACCGGGCGTCGAGGCGGCGCTGCCGGGGGATCTGGACTGGAACACCGAAAGCGGCGGCGACGTCGGCGGATCGCTGCCGACGGAGATCGACGTCGACCGGTCGCTGGGCGACGCCATCGGGGTCGCCGCCGACGCGGACGGCGAGGAACCGCCGGCCAGACCCGAACCCGTCGCCGACGACGTCGCCTTCGCGTCCGACGACGACGAGAGCGACGACGGCGTCCGCACGACGCGGTACGACGAGGAGTGATCACGGATGGCCTCAGGAACCCAACCGGGCGGCCTCGCCGGCGCGGCGGCCAGCGAGGGCGTCCTCGGGACGATGGCTGGGCTGCTATACCCGGTCTACCGCCGGCTGTTCGACGAGGACGACGATTTCGTCGAGCGCGTCGACCGGAAGCTCGACGAGGCGCTCCGCGACCGGACCGTCGAGCTGTTCCTCTCGCGGGCCGTCGCGATCGGGCTGCTGGCGGCCGTCGCGCTGGCGGTCACCGGCTGGGCGACCGCCTGGGCGGTCGCCAGTCTCGCCTTCACCGAGCCGCCGGTCATCTTCGGGCTCGCGCTGTCGGAGCCGTGGCTCGGGATCATCAACGCGTTGAAACTTCCAGTGCTCGTGGTCGGGTCGGGACTCGTCCTCGGGGGGATCGGCTTCGCCGCCGGCTTCGGGACGCCCATCGCGCTGCTGTATCTCGAGGCCGACGACCGGGCCCGAGAGATCAACGTCCTGTTGCCCGACGCCACCGCCTACATGTACGCGCTGTCGGTCGGCGGGATGAACCAACTGGAGATCATGGAGGCCGTCGCCGACAGCGACGACGTCTACGGCGAGGTCTCCCGGGAGTTCCAGACCATCCTCCAGGAGACGCGGTACTTCGACACCGACTACCGAACGGCGGTACGAAACCGGGCCCTGGAGACGCCGTCCGGCCAGCTGTCGAGCTTCCTGACGGACATGCTGTCGATCATCAACTCCGGCGGCGACATGACACAGTTCCTCGACGGCAAGGCCGAGATCATGATGCGGGACGCCAAGAACATGCAGGAGAAGAACCTGGAGACGCTGGAGCTGTTCGGGGAGATGTACCTCACCATCTCCATGCTGCCGCTGCTGCTCATCATCCTGCTGGTAACGATGGCGATGCTGGGCGACGCCAGTGACCTGCTGCTGTATCTGACCGTGTACGCCCTGATCCCGGGTATCGGTGCCGTCTTTCTCGTGCTCGTGTCCATCTTCAAGCAGGACGACCGCGGCGGCGGTCATCTCTCCGGCGACGGCGAGGCCGTCGAGGGGTTGACCAGCGGCGACTCCGTGCTCGACCGGACCGTCACGCGGTCCTTCGCCGACCGAAACAGCGACCAGTTGTTCGACGACATCTACCGGCGGGAGACGCTCCACCGGGCGAAACGCCTCCTGACCAGCCCCCAGGAGCTGTTCATCGAGCGGCCGCTGTCCTCGGTCGTGGTGACCGTCCCGGTCGCGGCCGCGCTCGTCGCCTGGCTCGGCCTCCGCCAGCGGCGGCGGCTGGGGCTGCTCGACGAGCTGTCGGAGGCGCTTCGGAAGCTCTCCAGCGCCAACGACACCGGAATGAACCTGCTGGAGAGCTTCCGGAACGTCGCCGAAACCTCGACCGGCAAGCTCGCCCGCGAGTTCGAGCGCATCCACGTCACCGTTAACTACGGGGCCGACCTCAAGAGAGCACTCATCGCGTTCAACAACCGCTACCGGGTCCCGCGGATGGCCCGGACGGTGAACCTCATCGCGGAGGCCCAGGAGGCCTCCAGCCAGATCAGCGACGTCCTGCGGACGGCGGCGCGGGCCTCCGAGAACCACGACGAGATCGAACAGGAGCGGAAGACCCGGACGCAGATGCAACTGGCCATCATCATCATGACGTTCCTGACGCTTCTGGGGGTGATGGCGCTGCTGAAGGTGCAGTTCCTCGACGTCGTCGGCCAGCTGGCGGAGACGGCCGCCGACGCCGACTCCGGCTCGGGCGGAGGCGACGCTCCAACCAACGCCGTCGGCAACGTCAACGTCAACCGGCTGTCGATGCTGTTCTTCCACGCGGTGACGCTGCAGGCGGTGTCGGCCGGGCTCATCTCCGGCTACCTCCGGGAAGCGCGGGTGCTCGCCGGCGTGAAGTTCGTCGTCGCGCTGGCGACGGCGTCGCTGCTGATATGGATCCCGCTTTGACGGAAAGACTAAGACTCGTCACACAGTATCGAAGGTACCATACATGGCCGACGTCCTCGTCGTCGACGACGAACCCGACATCGCCGAGTCCTACGAGATGTGGCTACAGGAAGATCACGACGTCGAGGTGGCGACGAGCGGCGAGGCCGCCCTCGAGGCGCTGGACGAAAGCGTCGACGTGCTGCTGTTGGATCGCCGGATGCCGGAGATGAGCGGCGACGAGGTGCTCCGGGCGCTTGCCGACCGGCCGGCCGACCCGACGGCGGTGCTGGTGACCGCGGTCGACCCGGGGTTCGACATCGTCGACCTGGAGTTCGACACCTACCTCACGAAGCCGGTGACGGGCTCGGAGGTCGTCGAGGTCGTCGAGGGGCTGACCGGCCGAGCGGAGTACCGCGAGCCGTCGGGAGAGTCCTCGTGGCCGCCGGGCACCGAGCGGCCGAACTAACCGCGGCGACCGCGATAGTGTTTAGTTAGGACTGAATGCGGTGCGAACGGAGTAGACAAGACCTCGGAAGCCCCTGCGCTCTCGGCGGCTGCGACTCGCTGTGGTCCTCGGTCGCATTGCTCCCTGCGGTCCTTGCGTCGTCTCGCTCACCGAGAGCGCAGCCCCTTCCAGTCCCGCCCGACAGTGGATTTTCCGCCAGCATCGCTTAACTAAACACGACTCGACCGCGTCCCGTCAAACCTAAACCCGTCGCCCGACAGGTGCCGACAGTGAGCGACAACGCCGCGGAGGGGTCCGTCCGGGTCGTCGGGACGGCCCACGTCTCCGAGGCGAGCGTCGAGGAGGTCGAGTCGGTCATCGACGCCGAGCGGCCGGACGTCGTCGCCGTCGAACTCGACGAGGGCCGCTACCGCCAGCTGAAGGGCGAAGAACCGGACGACCTCGACGCCGGCGACCTGCTGAAGGGCAACACGGTGTTTCAGTTCCTCGCCTACTGGATGCTGTCGTACGTCCAGGCGCGGCTCGGCGACCGGTTCGACATCGACCCCGGAGCCGACATGAAGGCGGCCGTCGACGCCGCCGAGACGCAGGGCACCGACGTCGCCCTCGTCGACCGGGACATCCAGGTGACGATCCAGCGGTTCTGGGCGCGGCTGTCGGCCGTCGAGAAGCTCCAGCTCGTCGGCAGCCTGGCGGTCGGCCTCGGCGACCCCCGGGAGGTCGGCATCGGAATCGGCGTCGCGGTCGGGCTGATGGGGACGATCGTCGCAGGCGCCCTCGCCGGCCCGTTCGTCGTCCCGGCGGGGCTCGGGCCGGGTATCGTCGTGACGATCCTGGACACGCTGATCGTCGGCCTCGGCGTCGGGCTGGTGCTGGGGCTGGTCATCGTCGCCGCCCTCGTCCGGCTCGCCCCCGACGACGACGACCTCGAGGAGTTCGACGTCGAGCGGATGACCGACACCGACGTCGTCGGCGCGATGATGGAGGAGTTCCGCCGCTTCTCGCCGGGCGGCGCCGAGGCGCTCATCGACGAGCGGGACGGTCGGCGCCGGCCACCGGGCCGGCATCGAGGAGTACCTGGAGTTCCCCGAGCGGCTGCCGGCGATGACGGAGCTGACCGGGCGGGCCTCCGGCCGGCGCGTCTCGGTGTACAAGCTGTTCGGCTATCTGTTCACCTTCGGCTTCCTGGCGTTTTTCCTGTTGCTCGCCATCGCCACCTACACCGGCGTGGAGGGCACCTCCGGGCGACTGCTGTTCGAGCTGCTGGCCGCCTGGTTCCTGGTCAACGGCGTCATCGCCTTCGCGCTGGCGAAGCTGGCCGGCGCCCACTGGCAGTCGGCGGGCGTCGGCGGCGGCGTCGCCTGGTTGACGAGCGTCAACCCGCTATTGGCGCCCGGCTGGTTCGCCGGCTACGTCGAGCTGCGCTATCTCGACGTCAACGTCGGCGACATCTCGACGCTGAACGAGATCGTCTCCGACGAGGAGGCCCCGCTCGGGCAGCTGTGGCGGGAGCTGACCGACGTCCCGCTGTTCCGGCTCATCATGGTCGTCGCGCTGACGAACGTCGGTAGCTTCGTCGGCAGCGTCCTCTTCGCGACGGTCCTGCTGCCGTATCTCTTCGCCGGCACGGGTATCGAGGGCGCCGGCGGCGTCGCCCGGCTGATGCTCGCCGGCGCCGAGCGGGGCGTCGAGTTCATTCTGGAGGTGGTGACGTGAGCGCGATCCGGGTCGGCGAGGTCCGCTTTTCGACCGCCGAACTCCGGGATCTGGCGGTCGCCTGGGTCGCCCTCGGCGTCGCCTTCGGCATCCTCATCCTCGAGGACCCGGTGTTCCCGGACGTCGCCGGCGCGCTGGCATCGGCGGCGTTCGCCCGGGTGCTGCTGATCAGCATGCTGACCGTCGGCGTCGGCTTCCTGCTGCACGAACTCGCCCACAAAGTGGTGGCCGTCCGGTTCGGACAGATCGCCGGCTTCCGGGCGGACTACGGAATGCTGGCGCTCTGCGTCGGAGCGGCACTGGCGGGCTTTCTCTTCGCCGCCCCCGGGGCGGTGTACCACCGCGGCCGGATCACCGAACGACAGAACGGCCTCATCGCGGTCGCCGGCCCGCTGACGAACGTCGTCCTCGTGGTGGCCTTCCTCCCGCTGTACCTCCTCGGCGGGTCGCTCGGCGACCTCGGCGGGCTCGGCGTCACCATCAACGCCGTTCTCGCGGCGTTCAACATGATCCCGTTCGGCCCGCTGGACGGCCGGAAGGTCTGGGCCTGGAGCACCCCGGTCTTCGCCGCGACGTTCGTCGGAACGGCCGCGATGGCGGCCGCGGCGTTTTTGTTCGTCGGCTTCCCGCGGTTCTGACCGGCCCGTCGACCGACGCGCTTTTGCTCCGGTCGGCCGCCGACTGGGACATGGACGACTCCGACGGCACTGACGACCCCGGCGACCCCGACGAGGCCGACGAGACCGGCCGGACCGGCGACTCCGACGACCCCGACGAGACCGAGGGGCTCACCTACGCGGAGACGGGCGTCGACATCGAGGCCAGCGAGGCGGCGACGGCGGCGCTGGTCGGCGCCGTCGGCGAGTTCGAGGGCGACTACGCCGGTCTCGTCGAGGTCGGCGACCGGTACCTCGCGCTGGCGACCGACGGCGTCGGCACGAAACTGCTCGTCGCCGAGGCGCTCGACGACTACTCGACGATCGGTATCGACTGCCTCGCGATGAACGTCAACGACCTCGTCGCGGCCGGCGTGACGCCGGTGGCCTTCGTCGACTACCTCGCCGTCGAGACGCCCGACGACGCCACCGCCGAGGCGGTCGGCGAGGGGCTGTCGGCGGGTGCCGACCGCGCGAGTGTGGAGCTGGTCGGCGGCGAGACGGCCGTGATGCCGGAGGTGATCCGGGGGCTGGACCTGGCGGGCGCCTGCGTCGGTCTGGCGACCGAAACGGAGCTGTTCGACGGGACCGCCCGCGAGGGGGACGCCCTCGTCGGGCTACCGTCGTCGGGAATCCACTCCAACGGACTGACGCTGGCCCGCGAGGCGGTCACCCGGAACTTCGACTACACCGACCCGTTCCCGTACGACGACGACAGGACGGTCGGGGAGGTCCTGCTGGAGCCGACGCGGATCTACCGGGAGGCCCTGGAGCCGTTGCACGCCGCCGAGACCCACGCCGCCGCCCACGTCACCGGCGGCGGCTGGACGAACCTCTCGCGGATGGGCGAGTTCCGCTACGTCGTCGACGACCCCTTCG
>PXRZ01000025.1:9181-23109 GCA_003022945.1 Halobacteriales archaeon QS_8_69_73
ACCTGCCGACGCCCGCGGACCTCCACGAGCGACGGACGGACCTGGAGCTGACCCAAAGCGAGCTGGCCGAGCGGGCGGACGTCTCCCAGCCGCTGATCGCCCGCATCGAGGGCGGCGACGTCGACCCGCGGCTGTCGACACTGCGGCGCATCGTCAACGCCCTCGATCAGGCGGAAAACGCCGTCATGCACGCGGCCGACATCATGCACGAGGGCGTCGTCACGGTCGCGCCGGACGACAGCGTCCGGCAGGCGATCGACGTGATGGTCACGGAGGGCTACTCGCAGCTGCCGGTCGTCCGGGACGGGCGGCCACAAGGAGTCGTCTCCAACTCCGACGTCCGCCAGCTCGATTCGGAAAGCGCCGGCGATCTGCCGGTGGCCGACGCGATGCGGGAGACGATCACGGCCGTCGAGCCCGACGCCACCCTCGACGAGCTGAACGCCCACCTCAACCACCAGGACGCCGTGATGGTCGTCGACGACGGCCGGTTGGTCGGCATCATCACCGAGGCCGACGTCGCGGCCCACATGTCCTAGTCGTCCTCGCGCTCGACGGTCTCGATGACCGTCAGCGGGACGTCCCGGAGGGCGCCGCCGACCTCGCTTTTCGCGATACGGGCGGCGTGTTCGGTACTGTCGGCGTTGAACACCTCCATCTCGAGGAGGAGCCCCACCAGCGCGGTGTCCGCGGCGATGAACGCCGAGTCGAACGCCTCGCCGCAGGCCGGACACGGCGTCGCGCCGACGTCGACCTCGACGTAGTCCATCTCGGCGTCGTTGAGCCGCTTGCCCGCCTCGCTGACGGCGACGCCGATGGCGTCGTCGATCTCCTCGACGTCCCGGACGAGCCAGGCGGCCTCCATCGCGACGAGGTAGTTGCTCACGGCGCGACCACCTCACGGTCCGTCCCGCGGCGAGCGTGAATCATCGCTGTCTGTCTCGACATCACACCGGAAGGTGGTCTCACGGTGGGATGAAAGTTACCGTCCGGTGCCGACGGAGCCGGCTCCTCGACCGGGTCGGCGGCGCCTGCGACCGGGCGAGGACTGCCTGACTGGAAGGTTTTATCCGCGGCCGTCCGCTACCCGTAGGTAATGCGACAGCCAGATCTCTCGTTGCCGCGCACCGGGCAGGACCACACCGCGTCGCCGTACGAGCCCGAACTCGGGGAGATGCCGTCGAACGACCTCTCGGCGGACGACCTCGAGAACGTCAACAAGACCGGGACGACGACGGTCGGCATCACGACCGCCGAGGGGGTCGTCGTCGCGACGGACATGCGGGCGTCGCTGGGCGGGCGGTTCGTCTCCAACAAGAACGTCCAGAAGGTCGAGCAGATCCACCCGACGGCGGCGCTGACGCTCGTCGGTTCCGTCGGCGGCGCCCAATCGTTCATTCGCTCGCTGGAGGCCGAGAGCAACCTCTACGAGGCGCGCCGCGGCGAGGACATCTCGATCGAGGCGCTGGCGACGCTTGCGGGCAACTTCGCCCGCGGTGGGCCGTTCTTCGCCATCAACCCCATCCTCGGCGGCGTCGACGACGACGGCCACCACGTCTACTCCATCGACCCCGCCGGCGGCGTGATGGCCGACGATTACACCGTCACCGGGTCGGGACTGACCGTCGCCTACGGCACCCTCGAGCGGGAGTACGAGGAGGACATGACCAACGAGGAGGCAAAGCGCGTCGCCGCCTCCGCCATCAACGCCGCCGTCGAGCGGGACACCGGCTCCGGCAACGGCGTCTACCTCGCGGAGGTCACGCAGGAGGGCGTCGACATCGCCGGCCACGAGGACTTCGAGGAGCTACTGTAGCGGGCTACGACCGGTCGCCGGCGACCCGCGTCGCCGTCGCCTTCCAGGAGATCGCCGCATCCCGTCCCTTCTGTAGCCCGAGCCGTGCGGTGCTGTCGTCGGTGAGCAGCGCCCGAAAGACGGTCCCGTCGACGTCGACGCCGACGGTCGCGACGGTCCCGCCGCGGTCGACGTCGACGGTCGTCCCGCGGAGCCGGTTCCGGGCGCTCGAGTCATCGGCCGCCAGGTTTGCGCCCGATAGTAGGACGGTCACCGCGTCGGCGCCGACCCGCACCTGGACGTCGTCGCCGGCGTCGACCCCCTGGTGGAGCCCGCACACCTCGCCGACGGGCGTCGAGACGACCGCCAGCTCCCCATCGACGGAGGCGACGGGGCCTCGAAGGACCGTCTCCGGGACCCGCGCGGTCGCCGCGACGGCGATCGACAGCCGCTCGAGCCGTTCCAAGAGGTCGACCGCCGCCGGGGTCAGCCGGCTGCCGCCGCCGCCGCTGCCGCCGCGCCGCCGCTCGACCAGCGCGCCGAAGGCCGCCTCCAGCGTCTCGATGCGGGCCAGGTCCCGGGCTCGCGACCGCCCGAGAGCCGAGGAGGCGCCCGCGACCGGTACACCAGTTCCCCGTTGATGAACCTTCGCGCCCGGGGGTCGTCGGGGTCGTCGAACACTCGGTCGGTCGGTCCGGTCTCGATCAACCGGCCGTCGAGCAGCACCGCCGCGCGGTCGGCGACCCGTTCGGCTTGGTGCATGTCGTGGGTGGCGACGACGACCCCGATGCCGCGGGCCCGGGCCGCGGCGATGGCCTCTTCGACGACGGCCGTGTTCCGGGGGTCGAGGTCCGACGTCGGCTCGTCCAACAGCAGCACGTCCGGGTCGTAGGCCAGCGCCCGAGCGAACGACGCCCGCTGGGCCTCCCCGCCCGACAGCGACCCGGCGTGGCGGTCGGCCGCCCCGGCCAGCCCGACGGCCTCCAGCGCCTCGCGGACGGCCCCGGCCGTCCCGTTCGAGCCGACGAGCGACCGGAGCCCGTCGCCGAGCCGCTCCGACCAGGACCGCCGAACGCGCAGGCCGTACTCGACGTTGCGAGCGACGGAGGCGTCGAAGAGACCCGGCTCCTGGAACACCATCCCGACGCGACGGCGCAGCGCCAGCCGCTCGTCGGCGCCGACGGCCCAGGGGTCGGTGCCGTCGAGCGTCACCCGCCCGTCGGTCGGCTCGCGGGCGAAAGCGAGCGTCCGCAACAGCGTCGTCTTGCCGACGCCCGACGGCCCGATGACGGCGACGACCTCGCCGGAGGCGACCTCGACGGAGAGCTCCCGGACGACGGGGCCGTCGCCGTACGACTGCGCGACGTCGGTCGCCCGGAGCATCAGCGGCCCACCCCGCCGCCGAGCCGGACGACGACCACGTTGACCGCCAGCACCAGCGCCAGCAGGACGCCGCCGAGCAGCATCGCCGTCTCGTAGCGGCCCTGCCGGGCCTCCAGCTGGATGGCCGTCGTCAGGGTCCGGGTCTTCGAGATGCCGTCGGCGCCGGCGATGTTGCCGCCGACGATGAGCACGGAGCCGACCTCGCTGATGGCCCGTCCGAAGCCGGCCAGCACCGCCGTCGCGATGCCGTATCTGGCCTCCCTGAGTACCGCGAGGGCGACGTCGACCCGCGTGCCGCCGAGGGCGTGGGCGGCGTCGCGGACGCCGTCGTCGACGCCGGCGACGGCCGCGAGGGTGATGGCCGTGATTGGCGGCGTCGCGAGAACGAACTGCGACAGTATCATCGCCTCCCGCGTGAACACGAGCTCCAGCGGGCCGAGGGGACCCTGGTTGGAGACGACGAACAGGACCGCGAGCCCCACGACCACGCTCGGAAAGCCCATGCCGGTGTTGACGACGGACGTCAGGAGCCGCCGGCCGCGGAACTCCGTCAGCCCCACCGCGACGGCGACCGGGACGCTGACGAGCGTGCTCAGCGCGACGGCAGTGACGCTGACGTACAGCGAAACGAAGACGATACTCGGGAGGTAGCCGTCCCTGAACGGTAGCTCGAAGCCGGCGACGAGCGATGCGACGGCCGGGTCGAGCGGCACGGTCATCCCTCTTTATCTCGCCGGTCCTCCGGAACGTACTGCCGGAGATCGGGGTCCTCGGAGACGGCCTCCGGGAAGAACAGTTGCTCGCCGTTCACCTCGTAGCTCGCGATGGCCGCCTGCGCGTCGGGGCCGGTTATCCAGCCGATGTAGGCCATCGCGAGGTCGTAGTTGACGTTCCCGTGGACGCCGGGGTTGACGGCCATGACGCCGTAGGGGTTCGCCAGCGCCGCCGGCCCGCCCCCGATGGGCCCCTCCAGCAGGACGACGAGGTCGAGTCGGGCGCGCTGGGAGACGAACGTCCCGCGGTCCGAGAGTGTGTAGGCGCCCTGCTGGGTCGCGACGTTCAGCGCCTCGCCCATCCCGGTGCCGGTCTCGCGGTACCAGTCGCCGCCTGGGTCGGCGTCGGCGGCCGCCCAGAGGGTCAGCTCCTTCGCATGCGTCCCCGAGTCGTCGCCGCGGGAGACGAACGGCGCCCGTGCGTCGGCGATCGCCGCCAGCGCCGCCGTCGCCGACGTCGCCGTCCGGACCCCCGCGGGGTCGTCGCTCGGCCCGACGAGCACGAAGTCGTTGAACATGAGATCGCGGCGGTTGACCCCGTAGCCGTTCCGCAGGAACTCGTCCTCGAGGCCCCGGGCGTGGACCATCACGACGTCGGCGTCGCCGTTTCGGGCCGTCTCGAGGGCCGCGCCCGTCCCCTGCGGGACCGCGTCGACGGTCACGCCGTACAGGTCCTCGAACTCGGGGTGAATCGCGTCGAGCAGCCCCGTGTCGACGGTGCTCGTCGTCGTGGCCAACGTCAGGGTTTCGCCGACGACGCCGGGTTCCCCGTCGGCGCCGTCGCGGGCACACCCGGCCGCCGGTGCCGCCGCCCCGGCCGCGACCGTCGCGATGAACGTCCGGCGTTGCATCATCGATGATACAACGCATACCGGCTACGTACTTAGGCTCTGTCCCGGAGTCATAACTGCTCGAGATTACATCGACGCGGTCGAGACCCCGTAACAGTAACCGCGATGCCGGAGGCGGCGCGACCCGACGGACCCGACGCTCAGGAGGCGTAGTTAGTTACGCGAGAGCCGGCCGGTCAGCCGGCTCGGCTGGGATCTCGAATGGAACCGTGGCGCTTGTGCCGGTCCGGCCCCTACCGCGGGGTATGATCCGACAGGACGGGCTCGAACTGGCGTGGCTCGGCTACGCGACGGTCCGGCTGGCGGCCGACGGGACGGTCGTCTACCTCGACCCCGGCCGGTACGGCGTCCTCGACGGGCGCGACCCGGGCGACGGCGACGTCGTCTGCGTCACCCACGACCACCACTACGACACCGACGGTCTCCGGGCCGTCGCGGCCGACGACGCCACGCTCGTCGTCTTCGAGGGGGTCGACACCCACCGTATCGACCGCGACGTCGAGCGACCGGCCGACCTCCCCTTCGAGGTCCGCCGCGTCGGCGCCGAGGCCGACATCCTCGTCGACGATGTCGTCGTGCGAACGACGCCCGCCTACAACGATCCCGAGGGCCCCCACGTCCGGTCGAACGGTGAGCCGTACCACCCCGAAGGGCTCGGCTGTGGCTTCCACGTCACGCTTGACGGCACCACGGTCTACTGGCCCGGCGATACCGACGTCCTCGACGGCCACGACCGGCTGGACGTGGACGTGTTCTGCCCGCCGATCGGCGGGGCGTTCACGATGGACCGCCACGCCGCCGCCGACCTGGCCGAGGCGCTGGATCCCGGGCTCGTGGTGCCGGTCCACTACGACACCTTCGACGCCATCGAGGCCGACGCCGGGGCGTTCCGCGCGGACTGCCGGTCGCGGGGCATCGAGGCCGTCTTAGACGAAGAGGGCGGCGACGGCCACCAGTAAGAGGACGGCCGCCAGGGCGACGACCGCCCGGAACAGGAGCCTCACGTACGGCTCCTCGCGGATCAGGCTCCGGTCGGCGTCGGCCGGCGAGAGCAGGCGCCGCCGGACCGCGAGTAGCGAGGCCCGGCCGTCGTCGCCGGCGGCCGGCTCGACGCCCGCCGAGCCGCAGGCGCACCGCTCCGGCGGGTCGTCGTGGACCCGACCGCAGTCCGCACAGCGCCACTCCACATCCTCGGGACGACCGGCGGAGAGAAAAGCCTGGGGCTGGCCGTACCGGTAGTGTTCAGTGAGGAGGGGAATAGCGTCTTTCGGTGGTGATGACGGCGTGTCCGAACGCCCCCTCCCGCTCGCGGGCTGCGCCTCGCTGTCGTCCGAAAATCTTCGATTTTCGTGATCACGGAAGACCTCCGGTCTTCCGAACGATGCTCCGCGGCTCCCTGCAGTCGCCGCTCCACCTCGAGGCCTCCTTCGCTGCGCTCGCTCGGCCTCGCAATGCGCGGCCTGCGGCCGTGCTTGCGTCGGCTCGCTCCGCTCGCGTGTCGTCGTTCCTCCCGCTCGCTGCTTCACGAGGCCTCCCTCACTGCGCTCGCTCGGCCTCGCCGCGCGAGCGGTCGGCCCCGTTCGATGTCCCACCCGACATCGGCTGACCCGCCAGCTCTCCCTTATTTGAACGTGGTCGCCGTCCCGTCGCTACAGCACGTCCATCTCTTCGAGTCGTTCGGGGAGGTACGTCTCGGTGACGAAGTCGAGCCCGCGGGAGGCGAGCGCCTGCTGTTCGGCCTTCTTTTCGATGTCGAGCTGGAGTTCGATCTGTTCGGTCCAGAAGTCGTCCTGGAACCGGGGGTCGTCGAGTTCGGACTCGAGGGCGTTGACGTCGGAGTCGCCGAGCGGGTCCGTCGGCAGGTCGTAGTCGACGATGTCCTGCGGCCGGATGCCGACGAACTGCGCCTCCGGCGTGGCGAGGTACTCCGAGAGGTGCGCGGACTTGATCGAGCCGTAGGCAACGGAGCCGTAGATGCGGTACGACCAGGGGTCGCCGTCGGTGAAGACGACGACCGGTAGGTCGAGTTCGTCGCGCAGCCGCTTGGTCAGCCGGCGGGTCGCCCGCGCCGGCTGGCCCTTCAGGTGGACGACGACGACGTCGTACTCCTCGTCGAAGCCGTTCTCGACCAGTCGGTCGCGCATGCCGCCGGTCTCCACGCACAGCACGAAGTCGGCGTCGACGTCGAGGAACTCGATGGTGTCGGGGTCGTTGGGAATCTGGTAGCCGCCCTCGCCGACGTCCTTCTGGCAGTGGATCTCCCGCTCGCCGCGGCGGGTCTGCTCGCGGAGGTACAGCGGCCCCATCACCGTCGCGCCGGACTCCTCGGGCCGCATGTGGAAGTCCTCGCGGGTGACGTCCGAGACGATCTCGAGGTCCTCGATGAGCTGGTTGGACTCGTCTTGGTCGTTGAACTGCGCGCGTTCTTCCTCCCACGACTCCGAGAGGTAGTACAGCTCCCGGAGCGTCGACGAGCGGTCCTCCGCGAGCTGGTCGGCCAGGAACTCGATGGTGTAGGTCGCCTTCAGCAGCTTCCGGGCGCCGTTGACGCTGTTGGCCGACCGCGTCGAGTGGCGGTCGCCGTACACCCAGACGTCTTCGTCCTCGTCGAAGACGATGTTGGACTTCGTCCGGGTGGGAATCTCCATCCGCGGGACGCTCCCGTCGGCGAACTGGTCGTAGAACTGTGCCGCGAGGTCGAGCAGCTGCTCGCGGGCCTCTTCCTCGTTCAGGTCGGCGTCGGTGTCTGTATCGGTGCTCATGTTAAGCGTCGATCGTCAGTCGTTCGGCCTCGATACCCTCGACGGAGACGTCGAACTCCGCGTCGCCGTCGATCTCGTAGCGCAGCGTCGCCGTCTCGCCGGCCGCCACCTCCGGCGACCACTTCAGGAACCACTCGCCGTCCATCTCGACGACCGTCGCCTCCTCGTGGTCGCCGGGGTCGGCGGTGACGATCTCGGTCACCTCGCCGGCGACGCCGGTGTCGTCGTAGTTGTGGACGCTGAGCTCGATCGTCGAGCCGTCGACCGTCCGCTCGACGAGGACGTTGTTCATGATGCGGGCCAGCGAGTCGTCGACGTCCAGCGACTCGCGGTCGGTCATCTCCGACAGCTTCTCGGCCATCTCCGGCAGGATGTCAGCGATGACGTTCTGCTTGCGGCGCCGCTTCTCGAGGGACCGCCGCTTGTTGAGGTAGGACTTCAGCTCCCGGGCGGCCTCCCGCAGCGCCAGCTCGATCTCTCGTTCTATCTCGGGGACGTTGGCGACGGCGTCCTTCGACTCGCTGGTGAACGGGACGTTCGTCGAGGCGACGTGGATCATCAACACGGCGGGGTCGGTCGGGATGCCGGAGCCGCCGGGCTGGTCGAGGCCGTAGTTGCGCCAGTTGATGTCCTTGACCACGTCGACGGTGGCGCAGGCGCCGCGCTGGTAGACCAGCGGCACCCGGTTGGCGAACCGCAGCACGTCGACGTCGCCGTCGCCGTCGACGTCGCCGCCGTAGGCGATGCCGGCCTCGACCACGAACGGGTCGCCGCCGTGGACCTCCGCGTCCCGGGTGGCGGCGGCGTAGAAGTCCGCGTCGTACTCCTTGCGGAGCCCGGCCTCGACCAGCTCCTCGGAGATGGGCGCCAGACAGCCCGTCGGCGGCGAGAGGATGTCCGTCGCCCGCATCGCTTCCAGCAGCCGGGCGGCGGCGTCGCGATCGTCGGCGACCGCACTCACCGACGGCACCTCGTCCGGGACGGTCCGGGCTCGCTCCCAGAAGGCATCGGTGACGTTCTCCCGGGCGGTGTCGCCGAAGGTGGCGTCGTCGTACTCCTCGGTCGCGTCGGCCGCCCGATCGACCAACGCCCGCAGCTCCTCGCGGGTCAGCCGGTCGCGGTCGTCGTCCCGGTCGGCGAACCCCTCAGCCAGCCGGGTTGCGAGCCCCTCGACGGCGGCGTCGTCCTTCCGGGTCGTCGTCGCCCCGTCGACCAGCTCGTAGCAGTCGGCGGCCCGCCCGTCGGTCACCTCGCCCCAGGCGGCCGCGACGGCCCTCTCCCGGACCGTCTCGCCGAACGTCTCGCCGTGGTCGTCGGCGACCCCGTCGGCGACCTCGTCGACGACCTCGACGACCGTCGCGTGGGCGAGTCTGTTACGGTCGGCGAGCGCGTCGGCGACGCGGTCGGCGAAACCGGTCGTCGCCTCGGCGCTTTTGTTGGCGACGGCCTCCCGGACGGCCGGCGTGACGGCGGCCTCGCCGCCGCCGTTTCGGTGCGCCTCCAGCGTACCGCCGTCCGTCGAACGCGGCGGCCGCCACGTCAGCTCCCGGCCGAACTGCCGGTCGCGGAACCGGTCGCAGACGCCGTCGGCCGTCTTGGCGCCGACCCGCGTGAACTCCTCCTGGAGAAAGCCCGACGTCGAGTAGGAGTCGGTCGCATCCAGCATCTTCAGCAGCGTCCCCAGCTCGACGCCGTGAGGGTGGGGCCGTATCTCCTCGGTCTCCGGCGGCAGTTCGTCGGTGGCCCGCTCGAATTTGAAGGAGTCGGCCGGCTCGTGGAACTCGATGCGTGCGTGAGGGTTGACGACCGCGGTGTACTTGACGTAGTCGCGGAGCTGCTGGCGGGCCCGCATGTTGGCCTCCATCTCCAACTCGATGCGGGTGCCGTGGGGCCGCTCCCAGGTCGCCGGCTCGTCGACGTCGATCTCCGGCTCGTTGGTGTCGGTGTCGATGGTCAACTCGAAGTAGCGCGCGCCGTCGCCGGTTTCGGTCTTGGAGGTGATCTTCGCCGGTTTCCCGGAGGTCAGCTGAGCGTACAGTACGGACGCCGAAATACCGATTCCCTGCTGGCCCCGTTTTTGTTCACGGGCATGAAAACGGGAGCCGTACAGTAGTTTGCCGAAAACCTTCGGCACCTGTTCTTTCGTGATGCCCGGGCCGTTGTCCTCGACCACCAGCCGGTAGTAGTCGCCGCGGTCCTCGATTTCGACGTAGATGTCCGGGAGGATGTTGGCCTCCTCGGTGGCGTCCAAGGAATTGTCCACGGCTTCCTTGACGGCGGTGACGAGCGCCTTCGCGTCGCTGTCGAAGCCGAGCATCTGCTTGTTCTTCTCGAAGAACTCGGCGATGGAAATGGAGCGCTGGCCCTCGGCGAGTTCCTCGGCGGTGGCGCCGCTCCCGCCGCCCTCGCCGAGTTGCGACTGAAACGAAGTCATTCATCTGGAAATAACCTTCCCGGAACGTAAAACCTCGTCGGGCGGCGGGTGGAAGTGGAACTGAAACTAGAACTGAAACTGTGACCGCCTCCGCGGGAGCCGTGCGAACTAACACCACGCCGGGCGGGAAGCCGGTATGGTGGTCCTGCTGGCCGGACTGCTCGAGGAGACGGCGACTGCGCTGCGCGACGGCGTCGTGACGGCGGTGCCGTGGGCGATCTTGGCCGTCCTGTTTGCGCTGCTGGCGTACGTCGGGATACGCGTCGTGTTGTCGTTCTCCGTCGGGTCCTCGCTCGGATGTTCTCCGACAGACAGGAGCTGGTCGTCCAGCTGTCCGTCACGGTCGTCGGTGTCTTCCTGTGTGGTTCGAATGGCGCTGGCTATCCTGAAGATCCCCGGGCTGGGCGAGGTGGCCGCCAGCCTCGGAACGGCCGTCGGCTTCGTCGCACTGGGGGTGTCGTACGCGCTCTCGAGATGATGGGGACACGGTCGCCGGCATCTACCTCCTGCGAAACCCCGACCTCGAGGAAGGCGACCGCGTCGTCGTCGACGACATCGAGGCGACCGTCGCCGCGATCGAGCTTCGGAAGAGCCGCTTCGTCCACGAGAACGGCGACACCACGGTACTGGACAACCGGGACGTCGAATCGGAGTGGACGAGACGAGCCGAGTAGTCGGGGACGGAGTAGTCGGGGACGAGGCGGCCGCGCGCCCGCGTGCGAGAATTATTTAACTGCCGGGTGGTTAGGGATAGATAGATACACCGCATGTCTCAGGACAGCGACTACGACGCCGGAGACGTCGAGGTTCTGGAGGGCCTTGAGGCCGTCCGGAAGCGTCCGGCGATGTACATCGGATCGACCGACGCTCGCGGCCTCCACCATCTCGTCTACGAGGTCGTCGACAACTCCATCGACGAGACGGCCGCGGCATCCCCGTCGACACGCACGCCGGCGAGGAGCAGCCGGCCGTCGAGGTGATCATGACGCACCTCCACGCCGGCGGGAAGTTCGACAACAAGTCCTACCAGGTGTCGGGTGGACTGCACGGGGTCGGCGTGTCGGTCGTCAACGCCCTCTCGAAGTGGCTGGAGGTGGAGGTGAAGCGCGACGGCGCCGTCTGGCGGCAGCGCTTCGACCACGGTCGACCCGACGGCGAACTCGTCCGGGTCCGGGAGCTGGAGCCCGGCGAGGAGACGGGCACGGAGATCCGCTTCTGGCCCGACGACGAGATCTTCGAAACCGACGAGTTCACCTACTCGACGCTGGAGTCGCGGCTCCGGGAGCTGGCCTTCCTCAACCCGGGCGTCGAGATCTCGCTGCGGGATGAACGCACCGACGGGCCGGCCGAGTCGGCCTTCGAATACCAGGGCGGCATCCGGGAGTTCGTCGAGTACCTCAACGAGACCCGCGACGTGCTCCACGACGAGGTCGTCTACCTCGACGACGAGGCCGACGACATCCACGTCGAGGTCGCCATCCAGGCGACCGATGGGGTCCAGGGGTCGATCCACGCCTTCGCCAACAACATCAACACCCGCGAGGGCGGCACCCACCTCACCGGCTTCAAGACGGCACTGACCCGCGTCATCAACGACTACGCCACCTCCAACGGCATGCTGTCGGACCTCGACGGCACGCTGAAAGGCGAGGACATCCGTGAGGGGCTCACCGCCGTCATCTCGGTCAAACACCCCGACCCGCAGTTCGAGGGCCAGACCAAAACGAAGTTGGGCAACAGCGACGTCCGCGGCATCGTCGAGGGCGCCGTCCACGAGGGGCTGGCGACGTACCTCGAGGAAAACCCCGGCACCGCCGGGGCCGTCGTTTCGAAGGCCGTTCAGGCGGCGAAGGCCCGCAAGGCCGCACAGAAGGCCGAGGAGCTGACACGACGGAAGTCGGCGCTGGAGTCGACGTCGCTGCCGGGCAAGCTCGCGGACTGTCAGACCCACGACCCCGAGAAAGCGGAGCTGTTCGTCGTAGAGGGTGACAGCGCCGGGGGATCGGCGAAGCAGGGCCGCAATCCGGAGTACCAGGCCATCCTCCCCATCCGCGGGAAGATACTGAACGTCGAGAAACACCGGCTGGACCGCATCCTCGAGAACGACGAGATCCGGAACCTCATCACCGCGGTCGGCACCGGCATCGGCGACGAGTTCGACATCGAGGACGCGCGGTACGAGAAGGTGATTCTGATGAGCGACGCCGACGTCGACGGGGCTCACATACGGACCCTACTGTTGACGTTTCTCTACCGCCACATGACGCCGCTCATCGAGCGCGGCTACGTGTACGCCGCCCAGCCACCGCTGTACCGGATCCGGAACGGCGGCGAGACGTACGACGCGATGACGCAGGCCGAGTGCGACCGCATCGTCGAGGAGGTCTGCGACGGGGACCCGACGGCGACGCAGCGGTTCAAGGGGCTCGGCGAGATGAACCCTGAACAGCTGTGGGACACGACGATGGACCCCGACAACCGCATCCTCAAGCGGGTCACCATCGAGGACGCCGCCGCCGCCGACCGGATGTTCAGCGTCCTGATGGGCGACGCCGTCGAGCCGCGCAAGCAGTTCATCAAGAAGCACGCCGACGACGCCGACTGGGTGGACATATGAGCTCGGAGGCGCCGGACCCCGACGCGTCGGCGGACGAGGTGACGGCCGTCCGCATCGAGGACGAGATGGAGCAGTCCTACATCGATTACGCGATGAGCGTCATCGTCGGGCGCGCGCTACCGGACGCCCGGGACGGCCTCAAGCCCGTCCAGCGACGCATCCTCTATGCGATGGACGAGATGGGCGTCAGTTCCCGTGCGGGCCACCGGAAGTCCTCGTCGGTGGTCGGCGAGACGATGGGCGACTACCACCCCCACGGCGACTCGGCCATCTACGACGCCTTGGCGCGGATGGCCCAGGACTTCTCGCTGCGGTACCCGCTGGTCGACGGTCAGGGCAACTTCGGATCGGTCGACGGCGACCCGCCGGCGGCCATGCGATACACCGAAGCGCGGATGGCCCCGATCGCCGAGGAGCTACTGGCGGACATCGACGAGGACACCGTCGACTTCTCCGGCAACTACGACGACCGACTGACCGAACCCGAGGTGCTGCCGTCGAAGGTGCCGAACCTGCTGGTCAACGGCGCCTCCGGCATCGCCGTCGGCATGTCGACGAAGATCCCGCCGCACAACCTCGGCGAAGTCGTCGACGCGGCGATCCACGTCGTCGACGACCCCGACTGCACGGCCGCCGACCTGGTCGACACCCCCGAGTCCGAGGGCTACGTCAAGGGCCCAGACTTCCCGACCGGCGCCAACATCGTCAACCGCGAGGGGCTGTGGGACGCATACACCGAAGGCCGGGGGCGGCTCCGCGTCCGCGCGGAGATGGAGGTCGACCACGAGGAAAACCGCCTCGTCGTCACCGAGCTGCCGTACCAGGAGAACAAGGCTCGCCGCATCGAGCGCATCGCCGAGGACGTCAAAGACGACAAGATCGAGGGCATCCGGGACATCCGGGACGAGTCCGACCGCGACGGCGTCCGGGTCGTCGTCGAGTGCAAGCGCGGCGCCAGCGTCGACGTGGTCCGGAACCAGCTGCTGGAGCACCACCTCGAGAACACCTTCTCAGTCATCTCGCTGGCGCTGGTCGACGGCCAGCCGCGCGTGCTGAACCTCAAGGAGCTGCTCGAGCAGTTCGTCGACCACCGCCGGGAGGTCGTCCGCCGCCGCTCGGAGTACGAACTCGCGGAGGCCGAAGACCGCGCCCACATCCTCGAGGGGCGGCTCGTCGCGCTGGACAACGCCGACGACGCCATCGAAATCATCCAGGACAGCGAGGACCGCGACGCCGCGATGGCGGGCCTGCGGGCGGAGTACGACCTCTCGGAGGCGCAGGCCGAACACATCGTCCGGATGCAGCTCGGCTCG
>PXRZ01000022.1:0-5780 GCA_003022945.1 Halobacteriales archaeon QS_8_69_73
GGGGCCGTTCGGTTCACGCACGTCACTACCGACCGAAGCTTCGTCGGCGGCCAAGAGGAGTGGCGGACAGGCTCCGACAGCGTCGCGGAGAGCCAACACACGCTCCGCGAGGAGAGTATCGAAAGCACCGGCACGATCAGAACTGCCTCGTCGGCACTCGAGGGTATCCTCGAGGAGGCCGAGGAGTACGAGGCCGACGCGGTTCTGATCGGATGGACCGACAAGGACTCCGTTTCGAGTCTCGTCGACCAGCTTCTCCGGAAGGCGAACTGCGACGTCATCGTCTTCAGTGGGGACCGGGACCCGGTGGACACCGAGTCGATACTGGTTCCGGCGGTCGCCGAGCCGGACGAGGACCGACTTCGGATGCTCGCCATCATGAGCCAACGAACCGAGGCATCGGTGACCTTCGCGTACGTCGCGGGGGCCGAAGGCTCCGAACAGGAAGGGCGCGACCTGCTCGAGCGGTCGACCGACCGACTCGCGGAACACGGTGTTCAGGCGGAAACGGAACTCACCACCGCGGAGAACGCGGTCGATGCACTCGAGGAGCTGTCCGCCGAGTACGATATCATGGTCATCGGCACCTCACGAGGCTGGTGGCTCAAGAAGACGCTGTTCGGACGGAAGACGGACACGATCGCCAACGAGGCACAGTGTTCCGTGCTGATGCACAAGTGGCGGGGTGAGGTGCCGCCGGAATAGTAGCGCTCCGTCCGACTCGATCGGACGCTCTCTCGAAACGCACCCTTCGACGACGCCTCGGGATTCGAATTCGCCGGTCCGATTCCTGACCCTTGCCGGAGTGGCGTCGACCTGTCGCGTGGTATCCGGTGTAGAGGTTCCTCCGACGTCCTTCCGTAGCTCTACTGGTGTCGGTCAGGCTCGTTTGAATCGACCGACTTCACCTCGGTGCCTGCCGGTCGCTCGTATCTGCGCTCACTCGACCCCGGTCCATTCGTCCAACACATCGAAGAGGCGTCTCTTGACCGATCTGTCGATGAGGTCGTCCGCGATGTCGTCCGGCGTGTCGACCTCTCCGAGGAGTCCGACCGGAAGTCGACCGCCGGCCATGTCGTGATGCCCGCCAGCACTCCCTATGTCGCCGAAGGCGTCGTCGAGGAGATGGCCGATATGGAGACGCGAATTGCTCGTCCGGGCGCTCAGGTGTATCTGGTCGGCAACGATGCCGTACACGGCAGTCGTACTGATACCCTCCAACTGGAGAAGGTAATCCGCCGCCTGCGGAAGGATGGCCCGTTCGGTGATCTGTCCGATAAAGGAAACGAGACACGAGCCTCTCACCTCTCGATTGAGAATCGCGTTTCCGATCCCGTCGAGCGTTTCGGGGGTGAACACCGAGTTCGATAGCGTGTTGACGAGGTCCTTGTTCGCAGTAGGACGAAGGGTGCACGCTGCGGCGTGTTCGTACGTCGTCGCTCCCCGAATGAAGTTGAGCGTTTCCCGGTGTATTCCGAATAGTAGCGCCGTGGCGGTGCGTTCGTCGATTTCGACGTCGAGCACTTCGGTGTATCGCGTGAGGAGTGTCGCCGTCGAGCCGACCCGAGTACGGACGTCGGCGTACTCCGCGTCGAGTTCGTCCGAAGGATGGTGATCGATGACGACGTCGGGGGTGAACCCGTTCGACAGAGCTTCGTTCCGGTCGGACACACCGTGATCGACGAACGCGACTACGTCGTACTCGTCGAGCGAACAGTTCTCGATGGGAGCCGGATCGATGTCGAGCGCGTTCACCATCGCGCGATTCTGCTGATGGCTGATTCCACCACCGTATCCGATTTCGGTCGTCGAAACGTCGAACGCATCACCGATGTTCGAAAGCGCGAGCGCACTGGAAAGACAGTCCGGATCGGGGTGATCGTGACAGACGGCGAGAAGCGAGTCAGCTCCGGAGAGCAACGTACCGAACGCCTCGTAGTCAGCTTCCTGATCGTCGAACACGGTCGAGAGCGGTGTTTGACGCATATCACTGTATGCGGGTGATCCGGAATCGGTCATGAGTCGGAATCCAGCCGCCGAATGGACGTCGACGTCTCCGCGGGGTCCGTTCCGATACGATCGACGACACGGTCCGTCGACTCCAGTAGCTCCGGTTCTTCTGCTATATTGTCACTGAAGACGGTCACCACGTCAGTTATGACGGTCGACATTTGTTGACCCGCCGCCGTCATGAGGGAAGCTCGTAAGAGACGGGAGCCGTCCGTCGGCGCGTCGATTCCGTTCCACGCTCGGGACGGCAGGCCGACAGTGTCGGATGGAGGCTGTTTCGCCGGTGGCGACCGGACCCGTGCGGTGTCCGTTTCCTCGGCTGAACGTGTCTGTTGCATGCCTGCACGGAGACCGGCTTCGGGTCAGTCATGGATTTGTTTAGTCGGTTCGTATGACTCGGGCACAACGCTGAACGATTGGTATCCGATCGGTTCACCAGTTTCTTCCCGTCGCGAGAGACTGGTTCACGACTGTCTTGGACCACACGATGAGAGACGAGAATAAAACTGTTTCCAAAGCCGCGGTATGTCTTTACAAACGCTTTATTGTAATAACCCGATACCGTTCTCGACGCGTTCGTACATCTCGCTGACGATATCTCCGAGGCGTTTACTCGTCGTGTAGACCGTGACTTCCCCTGCCTTCGTTCGCTTCGTCGCCGGCGTGTTACGTCGGCTTCCGATGGGATCTTCGGTCCCGCACGGCTCACGGAGACTAACGCTGCACCCCGTTTCTGCGGTGCCAACGGGACTGGGAGACGTTCGCGCGCCGTGCGCCGTGGGCTCGGGAGATGTCATCTCTCGGTGACCGAGGCGGCCTTATTATCTCTGAGTTCACCGAAATGGCGGTGGAGCACGGAGGTCGACGTCGGTCGATTAGGTGATTCTCGACGGCAGTACCGACCGGATAGACGTAGACTTCGTCCGGTAAGAGCGGACACCCGAACGGACCGTTGATATCGGTATTCAGCTATGCTCGGTTGTCCTGTCACTTTCGAACACCAGACAGTATTTTGAGAGTTTGGGGTCGAACAGTCGTCCACAACTGGGTGTGAAAAACCGAGTCAGAGCCGACCAGCGACGCGACGTCGGATCACGCCGTAATCGACGAGGCGGTGATCCAGGTGACGATGAACGCCGCTGGCCGTACGTCGCCGTCGATCCTGAACGAACGAATTCCTGCGCGTACGGCTCTACCCGACGAGAAAACGCGACGCACGGCGTGGTTCTCCCGGGAACTTCGACGGATCGGGGATCACTCACGCGGCGATCTTAGCTGGCGACGCTCACCATCTCAAGCCGGTACCGTCGCGGCTCAGGCGTCGATTCCTATGAATTGCCGCGGAAATCGGAATGCTACCGAACGTGTCTTCAGAGAGGTAAATGATACATACCTTCGCTCTTCGAACACATTCGGTCATGTGCGACCGACGACGGCCGAACGGTGGCTGTAAGCCTTTGCCGTCTAATGAGATCTCGCGTAGTTGACGCGACTCGGATTGCCATCGTGACGTGGTCGTGTCCTCGGATATCTGCTTCCTCCACAGGGTCGCCCCCCGCGGCACCTATCTTGTACTGTCCTTAATTTTCGATCACGAGTGTTGCTACGGTGTACGTAGTCTTCGACTCCGCTGCAGGTTACGAGCCTTTCTGTTGCGGGGATCGACACCGGGAAACGGTCTCGTGCGATACGCTTGGTACGGTACGACCGCAGTCGAGCGAACTCAACTGTGCCGGGGGAATGTCGCGGGTCATCGTAAAATAATACGTACTCCTTGCACTGTTCAGATAGGTGAAGGCGGCCGGGAAACCCGACTCCGGGCGGGACATTTAAAGGGGCCGACCGCTCGCCGGGGTAAGCAATGCAAGCAGCGAGGGAGCCATCGGCTCCCTGAACAGTCGGCGCCGTGCGCCGACGACCGCGAGGACGGCGAGCTGCCCGGCCTCTACCCGCAACACGACGACGTCGAACGGACCGTCGGCGACTGCGTCCGCGCGCTCTGCGCCGGCGACCGCATTGTCGACGTCCGGAACTGACGCATCGGTCCGCCGCGGCCTCCGCTCCGGTCCGCTTCGGCCGGAAGCGACACCACTCTCGCCGGCCGAACCGTCCGACCGTCGAATCCTTTTTGCAACGGTGTGCGAACATGGTTATATACGTAATATAGCTTCCATCCCTTCCACGAAACACTCTTGTATCCGTACGCGTGTCAGCGCCGTATGCTACGAGGACTCGACACGGCCGACGGCGGCCCGGACCGGGTCGTGGTGCAGGTGGCCGGCAGGGAGACGCTCGACGGCCGGCTGACGGTGTACCTCCGGAACGGCGTCTCGGCGGTCGTCAGCGAGCGGCAGTCGCGGGTCCGGGAGGCGATCGGGCAGCTGGAGAGCGCCGGTGTCGTCGCAGATGTCGAGGTGACGGAGTGGCCCGACCGGGTCCGGACGCCGGCGGACGGCGACGCCGAGGCCGACGCCGTCGCGCTGTACGACGAGTTCGTCGAGGTGGTCGGCACCGAGCCGCTGCACCCGTTCTTCGAGATGCGACCGGCGACGGGCAGCCACGGTCGCGTCCTGGAGTTGCCGGCCATCTGCGTCACCTACCGGACCGACGACGGGCTGGCAGGGCTGTACCCCCGGTGGCGCGACGGCGATCACCACAGCATAGAGGACTGTCTCGAGGCGCTCTGCAACGGCGACTACGTCGCCGACGTCCGGTCGGACTGAACTCACGTCTCCGCCGGACCCGTCCGGTCCTACTCGAAATGGTCCGCGACCACGAGCAGGTATTCGACGACGTCGAGGAGGCCACCGAGGAGCACGCCCGCGTTCGCCGCGTCGAACCGTCGAACGGGCCGTCGGCGAACGCCAGCCGGATGAGAGTGACCGCGGAGTGGATCACGTGCAACGGCACGGCGACGCGGGGGGGCGCGCCCGCAACCGCAGGAGGCCGACGGAAATCCAGAGTTTCGTGGCGCCGAGGGCGACGAAGACGACCGCAACGGGGAGGGTCGGCGCGGCGGCGCCGCCAGCCAGGTCGGCCAGCCCGTCGACGGCGACCAGCGGCGCGACGACGATCCCGGACGGCGGTCCGTCGTCTCCTTCGGTATCCGTCTTCCACGCGCCGGGGTCCCCGGCGGAGCCTCGCTCCCGGCGGCCTCTTTCGGCGTCCCCCCGGCTCACGGATTTTGGACCGGATGACCCGAAGCTGAGTCTTCCCGCGCCCGACCGTTCCGGAAGGCCCTTGAGAGCCGGCCGCCGAACGGGTGGTATGTTCCTGTCGTTCCGCGAGTCGGTCGCCGACACGCTCCGGGCGGCCCTGGAGGCCCGGGACCTGCCGACCGACGACCTCGGAATCGAGGAGCCGCCGGCCGACGTCGATGCGGTGCTGGCCTCCAGCGTCGCCTTCCGGCTGGCCGGCGACCTCGAGACATCGCCGCCGGCGGTCGCCGCCGAGCTAGCCGACGACATTGATTCCGACGCCCACCCGCTCGTCGGCCGTGTCGAACCGAACGGGCCGTACCTGAACTTCTTCCCCGACGAGTCGTACTTCCGGGAGACGCTGGAGGCGGGGCTCGACGACGACTACGGCCGCCTGCCCGACCGCGACATCTCCGTTATCATCGAACACACCTCCGCGAACCCGACCGGCCCCGTCCACGTCGGCCGGGCGCGCAACCCCATCATCGGCGACGCCGTCGCCACCCTGCTTTCGTACGCCGGCTACGACGTCGACCGCCACTACTACGTCAACGACGCCGGCCGGCAGATCGC
>PXRZ01000022.1:5876-15409 GCA_003022945.1 Halobacteriales archaeon QS_8_69_73
CTGCCGGCGGCGTTCGACGAGTTCGTCCGGGAGACGCGGTTCATGCGCGACGGCTCGACCGACGACATCGTCGCCCGTCTGCAGGACTTCGAGCGGTCGGTGTACGAGGACGACGCCTGGCAGCTCACCTTCGAGGACGTCGACAAGAACCTCGTGTTCCTGCGCGCCGACGGGACGTCGCTGTACACCACGCGGGACCTCGCCCACCACGAGTGGAAGTTCGCGAACTACGACCGCGCGGTGACTGTGCTGGGCGAGGACCACAAGCTGCAGGCCGACCAACTGCGGCGCGCCCTCCGGATGCTCGGCAACGACGTCGACGCCCTGGAGAACGTCATCTACTCCTACGTCGACCTCCCGAAGGGAAAGATGTCGACCCGCGAGGGGACGGGTGTCCAGCTGGACGACCTGCTGGACGAGGCGGTCGCCCGCGCCCGCGAGGAGGTCGAGTCCCGGCTCGACGACCGGCTGCGGAGCGACGAGCTGGACGCCGACGACGTCGACCGCATCGCCCGCCAGGTCGGCGTCGGCGCCGTCCGCTACGACATCGTCGCCAAGCAGCCGACCAAGGGCATCACCTTCGAGTGGGAGCGGGCGCTGGACTTCGAGGCCCAGTCGGCGCCGTACGTCCAGTACGTCCACGCGCGCTGCTGCGGCATCCTGGCGGAGGCCGACGATCTCGAGCCGACGCCGGACCCCGCGCCGCTGACGACGGACGTCGAGCGGGACCTGCTACGGACCGTCGCGCGGCTGCCCGGCGTCGTCGCCGACGCCGCCGCCGACCTCGAGCCCCACCGGGTGGCGACGTACACCCGGGAGCTTGGCGACCGGTTCAACCGTTTCTACCGGGAGTGTCCGGTGCTCGGCGCCGACGACGCGGAGACGGCCGCCGCGCGGCTGGCGCTGGTCGGCGCCGCCCGCCACGCCATGGCCAACGCCCTGGCGATTCTCGGCGTCGAGGCCCCCGACTCGATGTAATCACTCCGGACGAACGGGCCGTCGAGTCGACGACCGGCGCCGCGAACAGTCGGAACGCGAACACGACGCGACGACGAGCAGATGCCAATCCGTACCACGCGATTGCGGCCCCTCCCCCCGGGTCGTCGCTGTACCTACGGTGGCGTCGGGGCGGGTGTCTATCAGTACGGGTTGAGGTCGTACCGCTGATCTAACTACACCAGGCCGGGGGGTACGAACCCCGCTGGCTCCGGGCCGACACGTCCAGACCTCTCGAAGCGGCCTTCGCGAAGCTACGGCCGGCAGTATCAGGCGAGAAAGAGGGGAACGGTGGAACCGAGGAGGACGGTCGCCGCCAGCAGGAACACGTAGATGATGAGCAGCGAGCGGCCAAGCATACTTTCGATTCTAGCCGAGGGGATAAAAACCGGCGTCCGGTTTCGGGACTCGAAATCCGCGCTACACGGGTGTCGCGGCGGCCGGGAGGATGTCGCCGCCGACCGCCAGTACCGCCGCAGCCCCGAGGCCGAGCGACAGCAGCAGGAAGATGACGATCCAGGAGAGTCTGACGGAGCTTTCGTCCGGCTCTGAGGCGCCCATGGAGGCGGCTACGGTCGACGCCGGGAAAACGCCTTTCGGTTCGGCCGCCGGCCGTCGCCCAAAGGACGGAGTTTTACCCCCCGGGCGCCAATGACCATCAATGAGCGACGACGACGGGGAGCCGTCCGACAAACAGAAGTACGAGTTCACGAAGGTACTCGAGGAACTGGACGACTACTCGGGCTCCGGAACCCAGCTCGTCTCCATCTACATCCCCGAGGAGCGACTGATAAGCGACGTGGTCGCCCACGTCACCCAGGAGCACAGCGAGGCCTCCAACATCAAGTCCAAGCAGACCCGCACCGCCGTCCAGGACGCCCTGACGAGCATCAAAGACCGCCTGAAGTACTACGATGTCCACCCGCCGGAGAACGGCATGGTGGTCTTTTCGGGCGCCGTCGATTCGGGCGGCGGCCAGACGGAGATGGTCACCGAGGTGCTGGAGTCGCCGCCGGAGCCGATCCAGTCGTTCCGGTACCACTGCGATTCACACTTCCTGACGGAGCCGCTGGCGGAGATGATGGGCGACAAGGGGCTGTACGGCCTCGTCGTCCTAGACCGCCGGGAGGCCAACGTCGGCTGGCTGAAGGGCAAGCGCGTCGAGCCGGTCAAGTCCGCCTCCTCGCTCGTACCGGGCAAACAACGGAAGGGCGGCCAGTCCGCCCAGCGGTTCGCCCGCCTCCGACTCGAAGCCATCGACAACTTCTACCAGGAGGTCGCCGGCATGGCCAACGACCTCTTCATCGCCGAGCGCCACGGGCTGGACGGCATTTTGGTCGGCGGCCCCTCGCCGACGAAAGACGAGTTCCTCGACGGCGACTACCTCCACCACGAGCTGCAGGACTCCGTGCTGGGGAAGTTCGACGTCTCCTACACCGACGAGTCGGGGCTGTACGACCTCGTCGACGCCGCCGAGGACGTCCTCGCCGAAACGGAGGTGATGAAGGACAAATCGCAGATGAACGAGTTCTTCGAGCAGCTCCACGACGGCGGGAAGGCGACCTACGGCTTCGACGCGACCCGCCAGAACCTCGAGATGGGGTCGGTCGACCGGCTGCTCATCAGCGAGGACCTCCGGGAGGACGTCGTCACCTACGACTGCGACGGCCGCACCGAGTACGAGCTCGTCGACAGCCGTACGGACACCCCTGCCTACGCCTGCGACGACGGCAGCGAGGCCGAAGTCGTCGACCGGGAGGACGCCATCGACCACCTGATGGAGCTGGCCGACCAGCGCGGCACCGAGGCGAAGTTCATCTCGACGGACTTCGAGAAGGGCGAACAGCTGCTGTCGGCCTTCGGCGGCATCGCCGGCATCCTGCGGTACTCGACGGGCGTGTAGACCGGCCGTCTCCGTCGCTCTCGTTTCGATCAATCCAGCAGCTGTTCGAGCTGGTGGCGCCGCCGGTCGAGGTCGAAGGCCGGGTCGACGCCGCCCTGGGCGTGCAGTCGGTCCAACACGAGTAGCGGGTCGGTACCGGCCCGCTCGGCGGCGCCGAGCAGTTCCTCCAGTGCCGAGCGGTGCAGCGCCAGCGAGTCGAGTAGTCCGACCGCGAGCGCCAACGGCGGCGCCGCCTTGCCGGTCGGGAAGGCGTCGCTGACCCGGTCGAACCGTGGGTCGGCGGGCGCCGATTCCACGCTCGCCAGCGCGAGACAGGACGGACACAGCGCCGCCGCGGCCGACGACCCCGGGGCGTGCTCGCGGTACGCCGGCGGGACGTCGAAGGCGACCATCGAGGCGCCGCAGTCGGGACACTCCATACGGTGGCCTGGAGCGCCCGGTGCAAAACCGGCGTGGTTCTACTCGCTGACCAGATCGGCGTCGGCGTCCTCGGCCAGCGCGTCGATCTCCGCCCGGAAGGCGTCGGCGAACTCCGCCGGGTCGTCGAGCAGGTTCGCGTCGGCCGCGATGCCGAGCCGGACGTCGCCGTCGTAGCTGAAGATGCTGATCCCGAGCCCCTGGTCGACGGCCTGCGGCACCCAGAACATGATGTCGGTGATCTCCCGGCCGGCGAACTCGACCGGCGCTGTCGGTCCCGGGACGTTCGTCACGACGCCCGTCGCGCGGTTCTCGAACCGCCGGAGCAGCCACTCCAGAACGGCGTCCGGCGACCGGCCGCCGGCCGTCAGCGTCAGGTACATCAGGAACGCCTCGACGCCGGCCCGCTCGGCGCTCATGTGGTCGCGGACGGCCCGGATTCGGTCGCCGAGCGCCGGCTCGCCGACCGGCAGCGGGACGAACGCCAGCCCGAAGTGGTTGCCGAGCGAGCCGTCCCGCTCGGCCATCGGCCGGAGGTTGACCGGCACCGTCACCCGGAGCCGGTCGGGGACGGTCTCGTCGCGGCCGGCGAGCACCCGGCGGAACGCCCCCGCAAGCGCCCCCAAGAGTACGTCGTTGACCGTCGCGTCGTGGGCGCGGCCGATGACCTCCACCGTCTCGAGGTCGACCGGCTCGGTCCAGCCGGCCCGCTTTGCGGCGCCGAGTCCGCCCCGCAGCGACGTCGCCGGCTCGTCGGCCTGCGTCAGCAGGTCCCAGCCGGCCCGCAGCGCCGTCGCCGCGAGGCCGATATTTAGGCCGCCGCCGGTCAGCGACAGCCCGCTGTCGTCCGTCTCCGGGTCGGCGTCGGTCGTCGCCGCTTCGCCGCCGTCCGCCCGGCTCTCGCGGAACTCGTCGGCGCCCGGCGGCTCCGGGACGATCCCCATCGGCAGCTCCATCGCCTCGGGGTCGTCGACCAGCCCCAGCATGACGTACAGCAGCGCGAAGCCGTCGCCGATGCTGTGGTTGATACGGAAGGCGACGGTGCTTTCGTCGTCCTCGCCGGCGCCCTCGACGAGGTACGCCTCCCACAGCGGCCGACGTTCGTCCAGCGGGCGGCTCATCAGTCCGCCGACGAACCGCTGCAGCGCCGCGGTGTCGGCCGGCGCCGGCAGCGCGACGTGCTGGACGTGAGTCTCGACGTCGAACGGCTCGACGGGCTCCCAGTACGGCCGCCGGAGCGTCCGCCCGCGGCCGCCGACGCGTCGGTGGAACCGGTCGAACCGGCAGAGCCGCTCCTCGAGGCGGTCACACAGCTCGTCGTAACCGATGGCTCCGTCGAGCCACAGCACGCCCGTGATGGTCGTCAGGTTCTCCGGCGTGCCGATGCGCCGCCAGGCGTTGTCCGCCCCCGACACCGGCTCGCGGTCGGTCATCGGCGCCTCCCTGCGGGCCGTCCGCGCCCGCCGCTCGGTCGTCCGCCCGGCCCGTCGTCCGGTGTCGTCCCGCCGTCGGACCGCGAGCCAGCCGGCGCCATCTCTGCCGGCGCTTCGAGCAGACGGGTCATGAAGCTAGCACCGCGCGACGACCGCGGGTCGAGGGGCACTTCCTGCGTTACCCTGCAAGCAAAATTTATTATTGATGCGGCGATACGTGCGGTATGCGCCTGCTTCCACGCCTGTTCGACGTCTCGTCCGGCGCTGCGACGAACGAGCGAATGCACCGGGAGTGTCGTTCCTGCGGCAGGAACGTCGGGGACGAAACGACCGAGTGCCCGACCTGTGGCGGTGGAATAGCGGCCTACGCGCTCTGAACGGCGGTCAGTCGTCGGCCGTGACGGTCTCGGCATCCTCGTCGGCCGCGTCCTCGTCTCTGTCCCCGTCCCCGTCTTCGGCCTCCTCGGCGGCCTCTTCGATGGCGCTTTCCTCCGCCTCCTTTTTGTCCTTGATCTTCTTCATGCGGAAGATCTCCTCGCGTTCCTGCTCCTCGAGCTTCTGTTCGATGTACTCCTGGGCCTCGTAGAGATCGGGCAGTAGCTTGAACTCGAGGGCGTTGACCCGCCGTTTGGTTTTCTCGATTTCCTCGAGCATCTTCTTCATCGCCGTTTCGACCTCGGCGGCGAGGATGATCGTCTCCAGCAGCTCCTCGTAGGCGTCGGCGGCCTCGTCGATGCGGGCGGAGGTGCCCACGAGGCCGTAGCCCCGCTGGTCGAGGTCCTTCCGGACTCGGGTCGACTCGATCTGCGGGACGACGACGCCCATGATGTTCTTCGACTGGGTCGTGATCTCGGGATGGCCCTCCAGGGCGGCGGCGGCGCCGCGGACCGCCACGTCGCCTTCCATCGCCCGGGCCATGTCGATGGAGTGTTGGGCCCGCTCGTAGTTCCCGTCGAGGTCCGATCGGACGTCCTGTGCCTGGTCGAAGATGTCCATGAACTCCATGATGAGGCCGTCGCGTTTCTTCTCGAGGGTGTCGTGGCCCTGCTCGGAGAGCTCGATGCGGTCCTCGATGGCCATGAGGTTCTTCCGCGTCGGTTTGACGTCCTCGCTCATCTTGCCGGCAGTTCGGCGCGGAGTCGGTTAATCCTTTCCGGTCAGCTCCGGCTGGAGGGTCGTCGCCCCGGCCTCGACGTCGACGACCGCGTCGGCCAGCGTCGACAGCACCGCGACGGCCCGGTCGTCGACGGCCGCCGGGTCGAGGTGGACGTGCATCGTCGCCGACGACGCCGCACACCGCTCGGCGAGGCTGTGGACGAACTGGAACACCTGCTCGAGGTCGGTGTACTGCAGCAGCGCCCCGAGCGAGTCGAAACAGACCGTCGTTTCCGACGACAGCGCCTCGGCGACGGTGATACCCTGGCCCGTGAGGTCGCTCAGTTCGACCTCGCCGCCGACGTCGAGCGCCCGGACCGGCGGCGGCTCCTCGAACCGCTCGGCGAGTCGCTCCCGGAGGTCCTCGGCGGTCGTCCCGGCGTATCCGACGAGGAGAACGCGCTCGCCCCGGCCGGCGAGGGTGGTACACGCCTCCGAGCCGGTCGTCGCCGACGACAGAACGAGCACCGTCCTGGCGTCGTCGGGCAACTCCGGCTCGCCGGAATCCAACATATACCAGTCGTTCGGACGGGCGGCGTAATAAGAGGTCGGCTCGGGACGCGTCAGTCGGCGGCCTCGGCGACCTGTTCGTCGTCGACGTAGTACTCGTCGATGAGCTCCTCGTCGATGCGGTTGAGCTCCTCCCGCGGCAGCACGCTCAGCAGGTTCCAGCCGATGTCCAGTGTCTCGCCGACGTCGCGGTCGGTGTCGTAGCCCTGCTCGACGAACTCCTGCTCGAAGGCATCGGCGAAGTCGAGGTACTTGTTGTCCCGCTCGCTGAGCGCCTCGCGGCCGACGATGTTCACGAGGTCACGCAGGTCCTCGCCTTCCGCGTAAGCGGCGTACAGCTGGTCGGAGACGTCGCCGTGGTCCTCGCGGGTGAACCCCTCGCCGATGCCGTCGTCCATCAGCCGCGAGAGACTCGGCAGCACGTCGACCGGCGGCTCGATGCCCTGGCTGTTGAGGTCGCGGTCGATGTAGATCTGCCCCTCGGTGATGTAGCCGGTCAGGTCCGGGATGGGGTGGGTGTCGTCGTCGCCCGGCATCGTGAGGATGGGGATCTGGGTGACCGACCCCTCTCGGCCCTCGATGCGGCCGGCCCGCTCGTACAGCGTCGCCAGGTCGGTGTACATGTAGCCGGGGTAGCCCCGGCGACCGGGCACCTCCTCGCGGGCGGCGCCGATCTCCCGCAGCGCCTCGCAGTAGTTGGTCATGTCCGTCAGGATGACCAGCACGTGATAGCCCTTGTCGAAGGCGAGGTACTCGGCGGTGGTCAACGCCAGCCGCGGCGTGACCGTCCGCTCGACGGCGGGGTCGTCGGCGAGGTTCGTGAACACCACCGACCGCTCGAGAGCGCCGGTCCGCTCGAAGTCGTCGAGGAACTCGTTTGCCTCCTCGGCGGTGATACCCATCGCGCCGAAGATGACGGCGAACTCCGAGCCCTCGTCGTCGCCGGCTCGCGGCTCGTCGCCGCTCGCTCCTTCCGAGGCGTCTTGCGCCTCGCGCGTTTCTTCGGGCACGGACGCCTGGCGGGCGATCTGCAGCGCCAGGTCGTTGTGCGGCAGGCCGGACCCCGAGAAGATGGGGAGCTTCTGGCCGCGGATGAGGGTGTTCATCCCGTCGATGGCGGCGACGCCGGTTTCGATGAACTCCTCGGGGTACTCCCGGGCCGTCGGGTTGATTGCCGCGCCGACGATGGGTCGTTCCTCGTCCGGTTCGATCTCCGGGCCGTCGTCGATGGGTTCGCCGGAGCCCGACAGCACGCGCCCCAGCAGCTCCTCGGTGAGCGGCATCTGCAGCGTCTCCCCGAGGAACCGCACCGATGACGCGCGGTCGATGCCCGAGGTACCCTCGAACACCTGGATGGCGACGTAGTCGGACGTCGTCTCCAGCACCTGTCCCCGACGGACGTCGCCGTTCGGCGTCTCGATCTCGACGATCTCGTCGTAGCCGACCGGCTCGTCGATCTCGGCGAACACCAGCGGTCCGCTGATCTCCGTGATGGTCTTGTATTCCTTCTGCATGGTTAGTACATCTCCTCGAGCTGCTCGGTGATGTCGGAGTTCAGCTCCTCGATGTAGCTTCTCCAGTCGTCCTGGGTGTTCATCCGATTGAGCCGGGCGATGGCGTCGATGTCGATGATCTCCTCGACCGGGACGCCGGCCTCCAGCGCGTCGAAGGCCTCGTCGTTGAAGTGCTGGATGGCCGTCAGCATCAGGTACGTCTTCTCCGGGTCGCAGTACGTGTCGACGTCGTGGAAGGCGTTCTGCTGGAGCCACCCCTCGCGGATGTAGCGGGCGACCTCCAGGGTCAACTGCTGGTCCTCCGGCAGGGCGTCCTTGCCGACCAGCTGGACGATCTCCTGCAGTTCCGTCTCCTCGTCGAGCGTGTCGACGGCCCACTGCCGCACCTCGGGGAACTCCTCGTCGACGTTCTCCCGCCACCAGGGGTCCAGCTGCTCGGTGTACAGCGAGTACGACTCGTTCCAGTTGATCGATGGGAAGTGCCGGCGCTCGGCGAGGTCGGCGTCCAGCGCCCAGAAGCACTTCACGATGCGCAGCGTGTTCTGGGTGACCGGCTCCGAGAAGTCTCCACCCGGCGGCGACACCGCACCGATGACGCTGATGGAGCCTTCGGTACCGTTGACGTTCTGGAACTTGCCGGCCCGCTCGTAGAACTCCGAGAGGCGGGCGGCCAGGTAGGCGGGGTAGCCCTCCTCGCCGGGCATCTCCTCGAGCCGCGAGGAGGACTCCCGGGCCGCGACGGGCATGTTCGAGGTGTTGGCGATGAGACACGTCCGGCTCATCAGCGGCTTGCCGGTCTTGGGGTCTTCCAGTTCCGGGAAGTCCTCGATGACCTCGGTCATCTCGTTGCCGCGCTCGCCGCAGCCGACGTAGACGACGATATCGGCGTCGGCCCACTTGGCGAGTTGGTGCTGGGTCACAGTTTTGCCGCTACCGAAGGGTCCCGGAATCGCCGCGGTGCCGCCCTTGGCGATGGGGAACAGCCCGTCCAGCACGCGCTGGCCCGAGACCAGCGGCGTCGTCGGCGTCTCCTTTTCGACGGTCGGCCGTGGCTGTCGGACCGGCCACTCCTGGCGCATCTGTACCTCCTCGCCGGAGTCGAGTTCGACCACCGCCTCCTCGACGGTGAACTCCCCGGAGCCGACGCTCGTGACCTCGCCGCCCTCGTAGCCCGGCGGGACGAGCACCCTGTGCTCGATGCTTTCGGTCTCGGGGACGACGCCGACGACGTCGCCGGCCGCGATCTCGTCGCCCTCGGAGACCTCGGGGGTGAACTCCCAGGTCTTCTCCAGGTCGATGCCCGGCGCGTCGACGCCGCGGTCGAGGAAGGCGCCCATCCGCTCTTCGAGGACGTCCAGCGGGCGCTGGACGCCGTCGTAGATGCTGTCCATCATGCCGGGACCGAGGTCGACCGTCAGGGGCTCGCCGGTGTTCTCGACCGGCTCCCCCGGGGCGACGTCGGAGGTCTCCTCGTACACCTGGACGGTGCTGACGTTGCCCTCGATTTCGATGACCTCGCCCATCAGCTCCTCCTCGCCGACGTAGACGACGTCGTTCATCCGGGCCTCGAGGTCGACGGCGGTCACGACCGGACCGCTGACGCTC
>PXRZ01000023.1 GCA_003022945.1 Halobacteriales archaeon QS_8_69_73
CCTCCAGCAGTCCGCCATGGACGTCATCGAGCGGAAGGGCGCCACCCAGTGGGGCCCCGCCACCGGCGTCGCCCACATGGTCGAGGCCGTCCTCCGGGATACCGGTGAGGTGCTACCGGCGTCGCTCGCCCTCGACGGCGAGTTCGGCTACGAGGACACCGCCTTCGGCGTGCCCGTCAAGCTCGGGTCGGACGGTGTCGAGGAGGTCATCGAGTGGAACCTGGACGACCACGAGGCCGACCTCATGGACGAGGCCGCCGAGAAGCTCTCCGACCAGTACGACGAAATCGCTTAGTCCTCGTCGGAGGGGGCGTACTCCTCCGGCAACTTGTCGCCGGTGAGCGACGCCCACTCGGAGAGTCGCTCCCGGTCGCTGCTACGAGCGTGACTATCCATGGTATCGTTCGACACGAGATAGTCCATCATCGTGCGTGTTAATTCTTCCGCCCGAGCGAAATAGAGAGCGTCCCTGGCCGGTCAGGAGTCGGTCTGGTCGCGGTACCGCGCGAATGCCATGATCGCCAGTATCACGCCGACCAGCACGACCAGGATGAACGCCGGGAGCGCGCCGCCGCCGCCCGGCAGCCCGAGGTCATCATCTCCCCCCTCATCCGTCGGGGTGGTGGCCTGGGCGCGGACGACGCCGGCCACGGTCTGGTTCGCCCTGATGGTGTGGTTCCCCGGCTCGGTCACACGGTAGGGCACCCGGAAGGTCGTCGTCTCGTTCGCCGGGAGGGTGAACGTCTCCGTTTTCTCCAGATCGCCGTCGTTCCGCACCTGGATGACGAACTCGTCGCGCTCCTCGGCCGTGTTCTCGACCTCGACGATGACCTCGATTTCCTCGCCGGGCGTCACCTCGTACCGGCTCAGAGATGCGTCGATTATTGTGCGCCGCTCGTTCGATTCGTTCTGGTTGGTCCCTTCGTCGGGGTCCTCGCCGCCCGACTCGTTGTCGGTCGTGTTCTCGTCCGACGCGCCATCGCCGTTCCCGCCGGCGCCCGACGAACGTTCGTCGTCATCGCCGTCGAACGGCACGTCGCCGGTGCTGTCGTCCGTGTCACCGTCGGTGCTGTCGTCGGTGCCACCGTCGGCGCTGTCGTCGGTACCGTCGTCGGCGCTGTCGTCGGTGTCGTCGAGGTAATCCGGCGTCCCGTCGCCGTCGGCGTCGCCGGTTCCCTCCTCCGAGTCGGGAACCCCGTCGCCGTCCGAATCTTCGTCCTTGTAGTTCGGCGTGCCGTCACCGTCGGCGTCACCGGTGCCCTCTTCCGAGTCAGGAATCCCGTCGCCGTCGGAGTCGGGATCCTCGTAGTTCGGCGTGCCGTCGCCGTCGACGTCGCCGGTGCCCTCCTCGGCGTCCGGGATGCCGTCGCCGTCGGAATCTTCGTCCTGGTAGTTCGGCGTGCCGTCGCCGTCGGTGTCATTAGTCCCGTCTTCGGCGTCCGGAATGCAGTCGCCATCGGAGTCGGGATCCTGATAATCTGGCGTGCCGTCACCGTCGGTGTCGTCGGTGCCCTCCTCCGAGTCGGGGATGCCGTCGCCGTCGGAGTCGGGATCCTGATAATCCGGCGTGCCGTCATCGTCGGTATCGTCGGTGCCCTCCTCCGAGTCAGGGATGCCGTCACCGTCGGTATCCCCGTCCTCTTGTGGGTCGTCGCCCTCTTCGGCGCTGCCGTCGGTGTCGTCGTCGAGGTAGTCTGGCACGCCGTCGCCGTCGGCATCACCGGTGCCCTCCTCGGCGTCGGGAATCCCGTCGCCGTCCGAATCTTCGTCCTCGTAGTTCGGCGTCCCGTCGCCGTCGGCGTCACCGGTGCCCTCCTCGGCGTCCGGGATGCCGTCGCCGTCGGAATCTTCATCCTGATAGTTCGGCGTGCCGTCGCCGTCGGTGTCGTCGGTCCCGTCTTCGGCGTCCGGAATGCCGTCGCCGTCGGAGTCGGGATCCTGATAATCTGGCGTCCCATCGCCGTCGGTGTCGTCGGTGCCTTCTTCGGAGTCGGGAATCCCGTCACCGTCGGAATCTCCGTCCTCGTAGTTCGGCGTGCCGTCGCCGTCGCCATCGCCGGTGCCCTCTTCGGAGTCGGGGATGCCGTCGCCGTCGGTATCGCCGTCCTCTAACGGTCCGTCGCCCTCTTCGGCGCTGCCGTCGGTGTCGTCGTCGAGGTAGTCCGGCACGCCGTCGTCGTCGGCGTCGCCGGTGCCTTCCTCCGCGTCGGGAATCCCGTCGCCGTCCGAATCTTCGTCCTCGTAGTTCGGCGTCCCGTCGCCGTCGGCGTCACCGGTGCCCTCCTCGGCGTCGGGAATCCCGTCGCCATCGGAGTCTTCGTCCTTGTAATTCGGCGTGCCGTCGCCGTCGACATCGTCGGTTCCCTCCTCGGCGTCGGGGATCCCGTCGCCATCGGAATCGGGGTCCTGGTAGTTCGGCGTGCCGTCGCCGTCGAGGTCGTCGGTTCCCTCCTCGGCGTCCGGAATCCCGTCACCGTCCGCATCGCCGTCGCCCAGGCTCTCGTCTTCGTCGGACGTACCGTCGGTGTCGTCGTCGAGGTAGTCCGGCACGCCGTCGCCGTCGGCGTCGCCGGTGCCTTCCTCCGCGTCGGGGACTCCGTCGCCGTCGGCGTCGGGGTCCTGGTAGTTCGGCGTGCCGTCGCCGTCGGCGTCGTTAGCCCCTTCTTCGGCGTCGGGAATCCCGTCGCCGTCGGAGTCTTCGTCTTTGTAGTTCGGGACGCCGTCGCCGTCGATGTCGTCGGTTCCCTCCTCGGCGTCGGGGATCCCGTCGCCGTCCGTATCGGTATCTTTGTAGTTCGGAATCCCGTCGCCGTCGACGTCGCCGTCGCCCTCTTCGGAATCGAGGATGCCGTCGCCGTCGGAGTCTTCGTCCTTGTAATTCGGGATGCCGTCGCCGTCGAGGTCACTGGTCCCTTCGTCGGCGTCGGGAATGCCGTCACCGTCCGTGTCGGTGTCCTCGTAGTTCGGCGTCTCGTCGCCGTCGACGTCGCCGCTACCCTCTTCGGAATCGAGGATGCCGTCGCCGTCGGAGTCTTCGTCCTTGTAGTTCGGCGTGCCGTCGCCGTCGGCGTCGCCGGTGCCCTCCTCCGAGTCGGGGATGCCGTCGCCGTCGGAGTCTTCGTCCTTGTAGTTCGGCGTGCCGTTGCCGTCGGCGTCGCCGGTGCCCTCCTCCGAGTCGGGGATGCCGTCGCCGTCGGCATCGGTGTCGTCGAAGTTCGGATTGTTGTCGTTGTCGATGTCGCCGTCACCTTCCTCCGCGTCGGAAATGCCGTCGCCGTCCGTATCGGTCGTCTCGGTCGGTGTGTCGACGGTGAACGTGGCGGTTTCGGTGCCGACGTTCTCGCCGTCGTCCTCGGCGTACACAGTCACCGTGTGTTCGCCGTCGGAGAGATTGGTCAGGGTCGTACTGGAGTCGAACGTCTGATTATCCCCGTCGTCCAGGCTGTAATTCCATCCGCTGACGTTCTCGTTCGCGCTGGCGTTGAGCGGTACGTTGCTGCTTCCGTACGTCGTTCCGTCGGTCGGTTCGGAGATGGTGACCGACGGCGCGGTCATGTCGACGGTGAACGTGACCGTTTCCGCGCCGACGTTGCCGTCGCCATCTTCGGCGTACACCGTCACCGTATGCTCGCCGTCGGAGAGATCCGAGAGCGTCGTCTCCGTTTCGGGGTCGAACGTCTGATTGTCGCCGCCGTCCAGGCTGTAGCTCCACCCGCTGACGTTCTCGTCCGCGCTGACGTCGAGCGGTACATTGCTGCTTCCGTAGGTCTCTCCCTCGGTCGGATCGGAGATACTGACCGTCGGCGCGGTCGTGTCGCCGGAGTCGTCGCCCGTCGAGTCGGACACGGTCGCTGCGCCTCCCGAGATGCCAGCCCCTTTGTCCGGACTGATCGTGCCGTCGTCGTTGGTCTCGAAGGAACCGGTACTGCCGTTGAGCATGCTGTAGCGGAGGTTCCCGTTGTCCTTGTAGCGGTAAATGACCTCGAGGTCGCTGTCACCGGTCACGTCCGCGGCGCCGATCGGCGCCTTCGTCGCTTTCCCGTAGCTGGATTTTATGTACGTCTTGTTCTCGTCACCGGTGTAATCGACCAGCACGAGGTTGTTGCTTCCGTCGACGGCCGCGACCCGCTTGTTGCCGTCACCGTTGAAATCGCCGAGCGGGCCGGCGCCGACTCCAGCGTCCACGCCAACTCCGGAGAAACTGGTGTCCTCAAGCTCGCCGTTATCGTCCTCGTACCAGATTTGGTCGGAGCCGCCGACGTATACGACCTCCTTCGCGCCGTCGCCGTCGAAGTCATCGTAGCCGATGACGCCCTTCACTCCACCCCCTCGTTCCGTATCGGCGACCAGCTGGGGATTCCCCTCTTCCGGTTCGATTTTATAAATAGAGGTGCTGTCGCTGGCCTTGTAGATGACGGCCGTCGTCCCATCACTGTCGTAGTCGCCCAGTGCTATGGTCGTCGTTCCGCTAGTCGCCTCGCCTGCGTCCGTGAGGTCCTGTATGTCCCCGTCCGGTTCGACGAGCCGGATTTTTCCCTGGTCGGTGATCGACGGAATCTCGACGGTCCCATCGCCGTCGATGTCGGCCGGCGGGCCGATTATCTCGGCCTCGACGCCCGTATCCGTCGTGTTGCCGTCCGCGTCCACTATGTGGACCGTTCCCGAGTTCCCGTCCACGTAGGCCATTCTGGACTCGTCGACCGTCTCGGTCTGGCCGTTAGCGACCGGGATGGAGATGGTTCCCAGGACCACCATACATACGACTGCAATTGTCAACAGCGACGACCCGCTGCGTCCGAGCCGATCGATCAGTGCCTCGACGCCGTATTTTACGTGTGATGAGTTCATGTTGGAGGATTCCCCCGTCCTGCCACAGCGGTGTCCGTGTGACACAACTCCGCGTATCTCTTAAATAAGCCCATTGCCGGTAATTCTCCGTATTTTATATCGTCGTGCGAAGTCCTGGCAGATAATTCGACGACTGCAACACTTTATTAATTCCTGCCTATCCCATCTTTTACGCCGAGAGTGTCCCGCCGTCGACGGCGCTTCGCGCCGTCCGCCCGTCGCGTTTCCGACGCTCGCTGTCGTCGGGCTACTCGGCTGCCCGACGGACGTAGTCCCGCTCCATCCGCGGCGTTAACGAATCGCTTTGCGATTCGTTCGCACACCAGAAATCTCCGATTTCTGGGGACGTTAACGAGACGCTTTGCGTCTCGTTCGCACACCAGAACGCTTCGCGTTCTGGGGACGTTGACGAATCGCTCCGCGATTCGTTTGAGGCGCGGAGCGCCTCGCTGTCGTCGGGCTACGCCCGACTGCCTGCGGGACCTCCGGTCCCGCTCTGTCCTCCCCGGCCTACTCGCTTGTGCTTCCGCCGGGGTCGGAAGCCCTGCGCTCCTTGAGGCCAGGGGCTCCGCCTCGAAACCGCTGAAATCAGGTGAACCGACTGAGAGACGGTCGTGGTGCCGTCCGGTCAGACCACCTGGTCCCCGTCGTCGTCGTAGATTTCGATGGCGTCGACGGGACACGACCGGGCGGCGAACTTCGCGTCCAGCTCCGCGTCGTCCGGCACCTCCCGCTCGAAGACGTCCGGCGCCACCTCCTCGCTTTCCGCGAGGTCGGCCTTACCGTCGGCCTCGTCCCGCTCGAAGGCGTCCCACTCGGCGACGCACTGGAACATCCCGATACAGGTGTCGCGGTCGAACCGGACTTTCATACGGATCGTTGGGGCGGCACGGGCATAGGCGTGGCGCCGGGTCAGGCCCGGAGGAGGCGGCGTCCGCCTAAAACGGTGGTTCGTCCGGCAGGCTACAGCGACACCTCGATCCCGGCGTCCGCCTCTCGGGCCCGCTCGTAGAGGTGGACGCCGGTAGCGGCGTCCAGCACCGCCGATCCGACGCTGGCGACGACCGTCACCCCCTCCCCCTCGGGCGACTGCTGCTCGTATCCATCCCCGAGCAGCCGACCCAAAGCCACCAGGTCCTCTACCCCGAGGTCCGTGCACAGGAAGTCGCCGGTCTGGATGACCTCCGCCGGGACGTCCGCGAACACCGCCGCCTCTTCGACGACGGCGGGGGCGAGTTCCTGGGTCTCGGCGGTGTAGGCGCCGATGGCGACGACGAGTGCCCCCGCCGAGAGAGATTCCGGTGGGAAGACGGGCTCGCTCGCGGTCGTCGCCGTCACGACGACGTCGGCGCCCTCGACGGCGGCGGTCGGCGAGTCGACGGCCGTCGCCGGAACCCCCGCCTCGCGGAGATCCGCCGCGCACGCCGCCCGCGAGTCGCTGGGCGAGTACACCCGGACGTCCGACAGCGAGGCGACGGTGTCGATGGCGCGGGTCTGCCAGCGGGCCTGCACACCGGCGCCGAGGACGCCCAGCGTGAACGTCTCGGGGGCGAGCGCTCGGACGGCGACGGCGCCGATAGAGCCCGTCCGGGCGTTCGTGATGGTGGTGCCGCTCATGAGGGCCGCGGGCTCGCCCGTCCGGGCGTCGGTCAGCGCGAGTTGGGCGTGGATGGTCGGCAGCCCGCGGTCGACGTTCCCTTCGTGGACGCCGACGAGTTTCGTCGCGTACAGCGGCTCGCCGTGGACGTAGGCCGGCATCGTCAGGCCCGTGCCGAGCGGCTCTTCGCCGTCGAGTCCCTCGCCGACCGGAAAGTGCGGTCGCTCGGGTCGGACGGTCTCGCCCGTTGTCTGTGCGACCAGGGCCTCGGAAACCACGTCGACGAGTCCCGCGAGGTCCAGGAGGTCGCGGATTTCGTCGTCGGAGACGACCAACACCATGCCCCGACACAGCCCTCACGACGGCTTAGGTGTTGTTCCGCTCCGTATTCGGCGGCCAGGCACGCGTGCCGCTGGACCCCCCGCCAGGTAGATTTATGCAGCCGTCGTGCCGACGGCGTGGCATGGAGGCCGTCATCGTCGGCGGCGGCATCGTCGGGCTCTCGTCGGCGGTCGCCCTGGCCGAGCGCGGCGCGGACGTGACCCTCTACGAGCAGGGGTCGCTCGGCTCGGGCAGCACGGCCCGCGCCGCCGGCGGCATCCGCTCGCAGTTCACCACGCCGGTCAACGTGGAACTCTCCCTCGAGAGCAGGGCAGTCTGGAACGACTTCGAGGCGGCGTTCGACGTCGACATCGAGTACCGGAAGATCGGCTACCTCTTTCTGGCCCGCAGCGACCGGACGGCCGGGCAATTCCGCGAGAACGTCCGGATGCAACGCGAACTCGGAGCCAAAACCGAGTTCCTCTCGCCCGAGGAGGCGACCGATCGGTGTCCCGGCCTCGACCCCGAGCCCTTCGTCGCCGCCACTTACAATGGCGACGACGGCGTCGCGGACCCCAATCTCGCGGTCCAGGGCTACGCGAGGCGGGCCCGCGAGCTCGACGTCGACCTGCGGCCGAACACCCCGGTGACTGACGTGCTCCGGGATGGCGAGGCGGTGTCCGGGGTCGAAGTCGAGGGCGACGGCGACCCGGTCCGCCACGAGGCCGACGCCGTGGTCAACGCGGCGGGCGCCTGGGCGGCCCGCCCGGCGGCGATGGCCGGCGTCGACCTGCCGGTTTCCCCGCGGCGGCGGCAGATGGCGGTGGTCGAGCCCGCCGAGCCGGTCCCCGAGTCGGTGCCGCTGACCATCGACCTCGAGACGGGATCGTACTTCCGCCCGGAACGCGAGGGCACCGCGCTCGTCGGCGGACACTTCGGCGAGGAGGACCCCGCGGTCGACCCGGACGGGTTCTCCACGGGGATGGACCTCGCGGTGGCCGCCGAGGCCGTCGAGCGGGCGGCCGACTACAACGCCTACTTCGGCCCGGAGACCCGAATCAAGCGCGGCTGGGCGGGGCTGTATGCCGTGACGCCCGACCACCACCCCATCATCGAGACGTCGCTTCCCGGGCTGGTGACGGCGACCGGGTTCTCCGGCCACGGGTTCCAGCACGCCCCCGCGACCGGGCGGATCGTCGCCGAACTGGTCCTGGACGGCGAGCCACGGACGGTGGACGTCTCGCACCTCGACCGCGGGCGGTTCGAGCGCGGCGAGGCTATCGTCGAACGGAACATCGCGTAGGCCGCCCTACCGGCACTCGGGACGGCCGCGACGACGCATACGATGGGTCCGAGTGGCCGGGTCGAGGGATGTCCGGGCGATTGCCTCCCGCCGGAATCTCCCGCCCCGGGTCCCGGCGGTCGCCCGCGACGGGCGGCGGGGACCGTCACCGGCCGGGCTCGACCCCGGCACCCTTTTCGGCAGGCTCTTCGAACGGAATGCATGGCCGACGGTGCCGCCACGGCAGCCCCGGCTGGCGGAGACCGGCCGCCGACGACGGTGGCGGCCGACCTCCTCGTGGCCACGAAGCGCCGCGAGGACCCCGACCCCTTCCTCGGGACGCTTTCCGGCTACGGCCACGACAACCTGGCGCCGCTCCGGACGGACCGCCAACGGGCGCTCGCGTTCTGGACGAACCTCTACAACGCCGGCACCCAGTTGCTCCTCGAGCGCCGCCCGGAGACCTACGACAGCCCCCTCCGTTTCGTCCGCTTCTTCCGGGCCGACGCCGTCACCGTCGCCGGGACCGGGCTCGGCCTCGACGCCATCGAGCACGGTATCCTCCGGGGCGGCCGCTCGAAGTACGGCCTCGGCTACCTGCCGCGACTGCCGTGGCCCTTCGAGCGCCGCTACCGCGTCGAACCCGACCCGCGGGTCCACTTCGCGCTGAACTGCGGCGCCGAGAGCTGTCCGCCGATCCGCGCCTACGACCCCGATCAGATCGACGACCAACTCGACGTGGCGACGGCGTCGTACCTCGCGGGGACGGTCGACCACGACCCGGCGGCCGGCGTCGTCCGCCTGCCGCGGCTCTTCCTGTGGTACCGGGGCGACTTCGGCGGCCGTGGCGGCATCCGGCGATTCCTCGAAGAGTACGACGCGATTCCGGCCGACGCGGACCCGAAGTTCCGCTACCGGTCGTGGGACTGGTCGCGGGCCGCGGGGAAGTTCGCGTGAAGTACCGCGGGGACCAAGTGGTTCGAGACGCCTTCGGCGTCTCGTCATCACGAGAGAGCTTCGCTCTCTCGGACGACCCCGCGGCTTCACCGTCTTGACCGTACGTCCCAAACTGGGCCGTGCCGTCGGAGGCGAATTTAATTCCCCTCGACTTTCCTATGATGGGTCGGCTGGAATTCACACCCGAACGCTCGGTGCGTCCGTGAGGGTCGGCGGCTCCACCCCGCCCGACAACTCCCGTCGTCGTCCGAAAATCGAAGAAGTCAGCGTTGGATTAAGATCTTTAACCCGTCTTCGTTGGTTTCTGACTGTGTCAACTGTACGAACTGTGTGCTGCTTAATCTTTCGACGGCCTTCACTCTCGGAGTCCAAGTGGTTCGAGGCGCCGCAGGCGTCTCGTCATCTGCTCACGGCCATCGGCCGTTCGCATGGTCCGAGGGACTACGTCCTTCGCCTATCACGGAAATCTTCGATTTCCGTACGACCCCGAGGCACTCAGCCTGCTCCGCCTGTAGAGCCGTCAGCCGCCGCCGTCGGTCGCCGGCCGGGCGGCGCTGGCGACGTATATCGTGCCGGCGTTGTACGACTCGACGGTTGCCGTCTCGAATCGCGCCTCGACGGCCGCGGGAACGTCGGCAGCGTGGTTCCAGTCGGTCAGCACCCGGAGAACGGGGACGACCAGCGGGTTGAGCACGCGCAGCGGAAACGGCTGGAACGGCCGGGCGTCGAGCACCGCCAGCCGACCGTCGGCCCGGAGACACCGGGCGGCGGTCGCGACGGCCGCCGCCGGGTCCGGGGTCGCGCTGACCGACATCGCCGCGTAGGCCGCGTCGAAGGCGTCCGCGCGGACGCCGAGGTCGGTCGCGTCGCCGCGGACGACGTGGACGTTCTCCCACCGGTCGGCGGCCGCCGCCGCCGTCTCGGCCATGCCGCGGCTGTAGTCGACGCCGACGACCCGGCCGTCGGGGCCGACGGCCTCGCGGAGCCGTCCGAGCATCCGCCCGCGGCCACAGCCCAACTCGAGAACCGCCTCGCCGGCCGACGGCGACAGCGCCGCCAGGCTCCGGCGGCGGAACGTTGACTCTTGGCCGGCGAAGGCGACGGCGTACAGCAGCCGCAGCGCCCAGGGATTGCGGCTCCACCGGTCGTAAACCGACGGATCGGTCGCGGTCATCGGCATGACCGACCGATCGCCGCGGGGGCCGGGGTCGTGGCGGTCATCCGGTCCACTCCAGGCCGGCGTCGGGGTCGTCGACGAACTCGACGCCGGTGAACTCGAAGCGCGCGCCGCCGTCGGCGCTCTCCCCGAGGTCGACCGTCCAGCCGTGCTCGCGGGCGACCTGCTCGACGATGCTCAGCCCCAGCCCGGTGCCGCTCCCACCGGTCGAGTAGCCGCTTTCGAAGACGGCCTCCCGCTCTTCGGGCGGGATACCGGGGCCGTCGTCGGCGACATAGAAGCCGTCCTCGGAGGTGCCGATGGTGACGGTGACGGTCACGCCGTCGTCGGTCGCCGCCGGGGCACTGGCGGCCGCGGAGCCGGCGGTCGGGGGGTCCGCTGGAGCGGCATCGTCGTGCGAAGGAGGGCTCGTCGAGCCATGCTCGACGGCGTCGTCGGCCTTCGGCCGACTGCTCGTGGAACCATGTTCCACGGCGTTCTCGGGAGCGTCAGCGACCGAGGGCTCGGAAGCGTTTTCGCTTCCGGCGTCCTCCTGAGCGTGCGAAGGAGGGCTCGTCGAGCCGTGCTCGACGGCGTCGTCGGCTTCCGGCCGACTGCTCGTGGAACTATGTTCCACGGCGTCCTCCTGAGCGTGCGAAGGAGGGCTCGTCGAGCCGTGCTCGACGGCGTTCCGGATGAGGTTTTCCAGCAGCTGCCGGAGCCGGCCGCGGTCGGCCCGGGCGGTCTCGTCGGCCCCGACGGCGAGCGCCGCGGTGCCGGTCGTGACGTCGCGCCAGCAGTCCCGGGCGATGTCGTCGAGCGCGACCGACGAGAGGTCGGTGGCGCGGTCCTCCTCGCGGGCCAGCGTCAGGAGGTCCCCGACGATGTCCTGACTCCGCTCGGCCGCACCGAGGGCCCGCTCGACGTGGCGGCTGTCGGTGCCGTCGCGGGCCATCTCCAGCCGCCCCGCGACGACGTTCAGCGGGCTGCGGAGGTCGTGGCTGATGACGCTCACCAGCTCGTCGAGGCGGTCGGTCCGCTCCTCGAGCAGCCGCTTTTGAGACTCGAGCCGCCGCTCCCGCTCGATGCGGTCGAGCGCCGCTGTCAGCACCGTCGCGAGGATGTCCGCGAGGTACCTGTCGAACCGGGTGAGCGCGTTCGGCTCCGGCGAGGCGGCGAAGACGACGCCGTGGTCTCCCAGCGGGACCACCACCGCGCTACGGGTCGGCGTCTCGGTCTCGTCGACGGCGCCGTGTTCGTTGGTGTCCTCGACGACCGCCGGCTCGCCGGATTCGAGGACGCCCCAGTTGATCCGGTCGACGGTGCGGTCGGGGTCGGTCCGCTCGTAGGTCGGAGCCGCCCCGAGCCGGTCGCGGCCGTCGGCGGTAACCGCGGCCGGCTCGAGGGTCGTCCACTCGTCGTCGACGAGATAGACGCCCGCGAAGGGAAGTTCCAGCGCCTCGCTGGCGATGTCGGTGGCGATCTCCGCGGCACGGGTCGGATCGCTCGCCCGGATGAGCCGCTGGGTGCGGTACTGGAGCGCTCTGATCGTCTCCAGCTGCTCCTTGCGGTCGGTGATGTCCTGGATGGCGCCGTGGATGCGGACGACCTCGCCGTTTTCGACCGTCGGGCGGGCGTGCGTGTGAATCCACCGTTCGTCGCCCTCGGCGGTCTCGACGCGGGCCTCGAGCTCGCAGGCGCTGGCCTCGGTGACGACCCGCTGGAAGGCGGCCTCTATCTTCTCCCGGTCCTCGGGGTGGTAGAACTCCAGTGCCGTTTTCAGGGTCGGCTCGAACGAGTCGGCGACGTCGTGGATGCGCCGGACCTGTTCGCTCCAGACCAGCTCGTCGGCGTCGATCCGGTACTCCCAGCCACCGACGTCGGCCAGCTCCTGGGCCTCCCGGAACAGGTCGTTCTGCCGCCGCAGCTCCCGGTCGCGGCGCCGCCGTTCGGTGATGTCGGCGTAGATGGCGTAGCCGTCGATGCGGTCGTCGTCCGGCAGCGGAACGTTCCGAAACCGGAAGTCCCGGAGGCCGTCGGCGGCCTGCCTGCGGATGTGCTCGTCGATGGCGTCGCCGACCCGGACCCGCTCGTCGATCTGCTTTGCCTCGGCCTCCAGACCCGGCGGGACCACGACGTCATCGATCGACTCGCCGGCCAGCGACGACTCGCCGTCGGCGAAGGTGTCGACGAACGCCTCGTTCGCCTCGACGACGGTCGGCTCGCCGTCCTCGTAGACGTAGGCGACCGTCGGCTCCGGGAAGTTCTCGAACAGCGCCGACAGCCGGGCGTTCTGCCGCTCGACGCGCCGCTCTCGCTCCCGCCGGTCGGTGACGTCCGTGTAGATGGCGAAGCCGCCGGAGCCGTCCGGGTAGACGGCGTTCTGCAGGAGAAAAGCCCGGGTGCCGTCGGCGGTCAGGCGGGTCACCGGCTCGGCGGTGAGGCGGGCGCCGTCCTGCACCCGGCTGTTGATCCGCTCGGCTTCCGTCTCGTGGTCGTCGGGGACGATGTACTCGTCCAGCGACTCGCCGACGATCTCCTCGGCGGCGTAGCCGAACACCTCCTCGAAGGCCGGGTTGACCGGGACTGGTCGACGGCATTGGTGATGCGGTTCGCCAGCAGCCGATACTGTTCGGTGCTGGACTCCTTCTGGAGGTAGTCGGTCACCCCGGCCGACACCGCCTCGCCGGCGACCGCCTCGCTTCCCTTCCCGGTGAACAGGATGAACGGGACGTCGGGGTGTCGCTCGCGAACCGCCCCGAAGAACTCCAGGCCGTCCATCCGCGGCATCTCGTAGTCGGAGACGACGCAGTCGAACGTCCCGCCTGCGAGCCGGTCGAGCGCCGCCGCCGCCCCCTGCTCGGTCGTAACCGCCAGCCGCGAGTCCTCCCGCTCGAGGGACCTCGCGACCATCTCCGCCAGGTCGACGTTGTCGTCGACGTGGAGCACGTCGATGGAACCATCCCCACCGGTCATGTACCGCCGTTTGTGCCACCGTGACATAAACCTGAAATCGAGAACGAACGCCGAGGGGCGCTCGGAGCGACAGTTTAAATCGAACGGCGCACTACCGAAGGGTAATGGATGTCGCCGACGCCTCCGGCGTCCCCGCGTGGTTCGCCGACCACCTCCGCGAGGATGGCATCGAATCGCTGTACCCGCCGCAGGCCGCCGCCGTCGAGGCCGGGGTGACGGCCGGCGAGAGCCTCGTCGCCTCCGTGCCGACCGCAAGCGGTAAGACGCTCGTCGCACAGCTGGCGATGCTGTCGGCCGTCGACCGCGGCGGCACGGCGCTGTACATCGTCCCGCTGCGGGCGCTGGCCAGCGAGAAGCGCGAGGAGTTCTCCGTCTTCGAGGACCACGGGGTCTCCGTCGGCGTCGCCACCGGCGACTACGAGAATTCGGGCGAGTGGCTCGCCGACAAGGACGTCATCGTCGCCACCAGCGAGAAGGTCGACTCGTTGGTCCGCAACGGCGCGCCGTGGATCGATGACCTCGACTGCGTCGTCGCCGACGAGGTCCACCTCGTCGACGACCCCGGCCGGGGGCCGACGCTGGAGGTGACGCTGGCGAAGCTCCGCCGCGTCAACCCGGCCGTCCAGGTGGTCGCACTGTCGGCGACGGTCGGCAACGCCGCCGACGTCGCCGGGTGGCTCGACGCCGAGCTGGTCGATTCCACCTGGCGGCCCATCGAGCTCCGGAAGGGCGTCCACTACGGGCAGGCGGTGCACTTCGGCGACGGCTCCCAGCAGGAGCTGCGGGTCGACTCCGACGAGAAGCCCACGGCGGCCATCGTCCGGGACACGCTGGCCGACGACGGCTCGACGCTCGTGTTCGTCAACTCCCGGCGGAACGCCGAAAGCGCCGCCAAGCGGCTGGCCAACACCGTCCGCGACGGGCTCGTTCCCGAGGAGCGCGAGCGGCTGGCGGCCGTCGCCGAGGAGCTGCGGGACGTCTCCGACACCGAGACGAGCGAGGACCTCGCCGACTGCGTCGAGCGGGGCGCCGCCTTCCACCACGCGGGGCTGGCGAGCGACCACCGCTCGCTCGTCGAGGACGCCTTCCGGGAGCGGCTCATCAAGGTGGTGGCGGCGACGCCGACGCTGGCGGCCGGCGTCAACACCCCCTCTCGGCGGGTGGTGGTCCGCGACTGGCGGCGCTACTCCGGCGACGCCGGCGGGATGCAGCCGCTGTCGGTGCTGGAGGTCCACCAGATGATGGGCCGGGCCGGCCGGCCGGGCCGGGACCCCTACGGCGAGGCGCTGCTGCTCGCCAACGGCCACGACGAGTTGGACGAGCTGCTGGACCGGTACGTCTGGGCCGACCCCGAGCCCGTCGAGTCGAAGCTCGCGCGGGAGCCGTCGATGCGAACGCACCTGCTGGCGACGGTCGCCTCCGGCTTCGCCGACTCCCGAACCGGACTGTTGGAGTTCCTCGACCAGACGCTGTACGCGGCCCAGTACGGCGGCTCGAACGACCTCGAGCGGGTCGTCGACACGACGCTGTCGTATCTCGAGGCCAACGGCTTCGTCGAGCGCGGCGACGGCCTGGAGGCGACGACTCTCGGCCACACCGTCTCGCGGCTCTACCTCGACCCGATGAGCGCCGCCGAGATCATCGACGGCCTGGAGGCGACCGACGAGCCGACCCCGCTCGGGCTCTACCACCTCGTCTCCCGGACGCCGGATATGTACGAGCTGTACCTCCGATCGGGCGACCACGAGGAGTACACGATGGAGGCCTACGAGCGGGAGCCGGAGTTCTGCGGCGAGTTGCCCAGCGAGTTCGAGGAGTCCCGCTTCGAGGACTGGCTGTCGGCGCTGAAGACCGCCCGGATGCTCGAAGACTGGGCCGACGAGATCGACGAGGACGACATCGCCGAGCGCTACGGCGTCGGCCCGGGCGACATCCGCGGGAAGGTCGACACCGCCGAGTGGCTGCTGGGCGCCGCCGAGTCGCTGGCCGACGAGCTCGACCTCGCGAGCGTGCCGGCGGTCCGCGGGGCGCGCAAGCGCGTCCAGTACGGCGTCGGCGAGGAGCTCATCGACCTCGCGGGCGTCCGGGGCGTCGGCCGCAAGCGGGCCCGGCGGCTGTACGACGCCGGCATCGAGACGCGGGCGGCGCTCCGGGAGGCGGACAAATCGATCGTTCTCGGGGCGCTGCGGGATCGGGAGAAGACCGCCGAGAACGTCCTGGAAGCGGCGGGCCACCGAAACCCTTCGATGGACGACGTCGCGCCCGACGTCGACGCCCGACCGGACGAGGACTCCGACGGGGACGAGGCGGTCGCCGACGACGACCAATCCAGCATCGGTGATTTCTGATGGAGCTCGTCGAGGGCGTCGTCGAGGTGGGCGGCGAGCGGTTCCCCGAGGTCGGCGTGTTCGTCGACGCACTCGACGCCGTCGGGGCGGAACACGGTGTGACGGTCCAGGCGTTCGACGCCCGCTACGTCGTCTCCCGGCGTCACCTCGAACGGGCCGTCGAACTGGCCGACCGCGAGCGACGGCGCGGCGACGGAATCGCACGCGACCGAGGGATCGAAATCCTCCTGTACGCCGCGGGCCGCCGCCAGATAGACCGGTCCCTCCGGATGGGCGTCGACGAGGGCGTCACGCCCGCCGTGGTGCTCGTCGACGGCGACGGCGACGAACCGTCGGCCGCCGACGCCGTCCGGGCGCTCTGCTCGCCCGCCGAAACGCTCGGCGCCCACGAGGAGACGCGCGTACGCGGGTTCTTCGATGTCGGGGACGCCGAACTCGCGGCGACCGACGCCGGCCTCGAGGCGCTCGTCGAGGAGCGCGTGGCGCTTCTGGTCGTCGAGCGCTGATACTGCCGGACGTAATTTCGTGAACATCTGAACCGGTAGTCGTCCAGCGTATCCGGGCGAACACGACGGGAGACAGGGCTGCGATTCAAGTAGCCGGCAGTATGACCGGCCGGGCCGGCCGGTCGACTTTTTTCGCTCCAGCGATAATTCACGCGCGGTGAACACCGATGGGTGACCCACAGAAGTCCTCGAACGAGCGGAAGCACGAACACGCCGAGGCGGTCGAGGAGATCCTCGACGCGGTCGACCCGGCGCTCGAGGAGCACGCCTATCCCGTCAACTCGGAGGACCTGTCGGCACAGTACGGGGAGACGGTTCTCGAACTCCCCAACGAGACGGAGTCGCTCGGCTCGGTGTTCGACCGACTCGAGGACGACGAGTACGACTCGCCGATGGCGGCCAAGGAGGCGGTGCTGGACGCCGTCTCCACGACGTCTTCCGACCCGACGACGGCCGAGGCGGACCGCGAGTCCCGGCCGGGCACCCGGGGAGCGCCCCAGGAGGTCGTCGACGACCTGGAGTCCGAGGCGGTCACCGGGTCGGAACGGCCGGGAACGCCGCCCGACGTCAGGCAGGAGGCCGCGGACGTCGAAACCCCTGCCGGCACGGCCGACGATCCGGAGGCCGACGCGGCGGAGCCCGGCGACGAACTCACGTCGGGAACGACCGAACCCGACGAGTTCGCCCCGCAGGACACCGTCGAGGACAGCGACCGCGAGGGCGACCACCGGACGACCGACTCCCGGAGGTCAGCCAGCTACGTACAATGTTACGTGCGTCACCGACCGGCCGACGAGGTAGCCGAGACCCGCGAGCACGGCCGTCGCCGGGAGCGTTGCGAAGAGAATCAAGAACGCGACGGTAAAGCCCGCGTAAATGGCTGTTCGCCACCAGAAGTCGGTCTGCCACTCCGGCGGAGTCCCTCCCCGATACTGAACGAGGGAGCCGGCGCCGACCGCGAACCCCCCGATACCACTGAGGTTCACCACCGTGCCCGGGTCGGCTGGAAAAGGTGGAAGAACACCCACCAGAATCACGAGAACGAACGATATCGCGATGATAGCGGCTGCTATAGCCGTCCGCAGAAGCCCGAAAAGAAGTCCCTTCCGAGTCCCCGGATCGAGCCGTTTCTCGGAGGGGCCCGTCGTTTCTCCTTTCGATTCCGCTCGCACATAGAGAAAAAGCTCGGCTCTGATAGAACTCAAATCTTCCGCCCGTATAAGAAACCCGAGTGACTTCTGATACAAACATACTCTACCGGGTGCGGCGAACGACTGGTGACGGTCCGCCGGCGCGACCCGGGGTTCGGTCCGGGCTCGCCTGCAGGGCCTGACCGGCGGACCTCGACCGACGAGGCGACCGTTCGGTCGTTCTTCGACGTCGGCGACGCGGAGCTGTCGGCGACTGACGGGGGATTGAAGACGCTGGTCCTCGGACGGGTCGCGCTGCCGGTCAGAGCGGTGACACCACCGACTTTTTGGGCGTTACCAACCCTCACGGCGACGATGACGGACCCACAGGACGCATCACAGCAGAATCAGCGCGAACTGGCGGCGGCCGCCGAGCGGGTGCTCCGGGCGGTCGACCCCGACCTGGAGGCCCACTCCTATCCCGTCCGTCGGGAGGAACTGGCCGCGCGGTACGGCGACACGACGGTCACGCTCCCGAACGAGACGGAGTCGCTGGGCGACGTCTTCGACCGGCTGACCGACCGGGAGTACGACACCCCACAGGAGGCGAAGGCGGCGGTCGTCGGCGAGATCGCCGGCGTCGACGGTCCCAACGAGTACAACTCCGAGCGCGACCTCGACCCCGGGTCGGCGGGCCAGTTGGGAACCGTCGAGGACCCCCTCGACGGGGAGCGGTCGCCGGTCGATGTCGAGCCGCGGGCGGGCCACGATACCGAGCCGGAGGGCGTCTTCGACGGCGCCGAGCCCGTCGAGCCCGAGGACAGGGAGGTCAGCGACGGATCGGCGGAATAGCGGGCCGGCCACATTCGCCTGGGCTACCCCGTCATCGCCCTCGTCGAGAGCGCGGTGTCACTAGACGGTAGCGAACGCCGTCAGGTGGTCTTCATGGGAACGTTTATTGCTCGACGCCTCCGACGAGCGGCCATGACTGACGACGACCGTGACGACGGACTGATGTGGCCGCCGAATCTCCTGAAGGACATCCAGGACGTCTCCGAGCAGGCGACCCGCCAGCAGCAGGAGGCGCTCCAGCAGCTCCTGCTGGGCGGCGGCGGGACCCCCAATCCCGACCTCGGGGACATCTCCGACCAGGTGGGCGCGATGACCCAGATGGCGACGTTCAAGACGCGCATCCAGAGCGGGGGCCGCATCTCCGTGCCCGACGCCGAGCGCGAGGCGCTGGACATCCAGGAGGGCGACATCGTCCAGACGGTGGTCGTCCCGGTGAAGCGGAACCGCGACGACGACTGACCGGGATCAGGCCGCCGGGGCCGGGGCGGCCTGCGTGGCCGCCGCGGTGCCGGGCGCGGGACTCGCCGCGACGGAGGGGGCTGGCACGTTGGCCGTCGAGGCGTCGGTGGCGGCCGGCGACAGCCGCGAGAACAGCAGCCGGATGTTACCGAGGTACGGTATCTTCAGCTCGGCAGTCCCGACGACCCACTCGGGGTGGACGGGGTTGCAGAAGTCTCGACAGCCCTGCAGTCGACTGACCTGGTCGTAGTTCCGGTTGTTGTCGCCCAGCGTAATGAACCCGGCGTTCGGGGCGGGACAGTTGGGGAGCTGCTGGCAGTCGTCCCGGCTGCCGATCGCGTCGTGATCCGCCCGGTCGTACCAGTTCTCGCCCTCCTCGACCCACAGCATCGCTCGGTGGATGATGGGAGTCCCACGACCGTCGCCGTCGGGCCGGTAGACTATGACATCTCCGTGTCCGTTGAACTCCTCGTGACCGATCTCCTCGGCACGGTCAGCGGGAATGACGCCCGTCGATTCGCTGCCGCGGGTCGCCATGGCGGTCGACGACGGCGCCTCGCTCGCCGGCGGGTCGACGGCGGCCGGTGACAGCCGCGAGAACAACAGCCGGATATTGCCGAGATACGGCACCCGTAGTTCCGCCGTACCGACGACCCACGACGGCCGGACGGGTGCCGACAGCGACGTCACCTGGTCGTAGTTGGCGTTCGTCGCGCCGTTGTCGCCCTTCGTAATAAAGCCGGCATGCGGCGCCGGGCAGAACCGCAGCGACTCGCAGCCGTTGGCGTTGCCGACCGCGTCGGGATCGGCGCGGTCGTACCAGTCCTCGCCCTCCTCGACCCACAGCATCGCCCGGTGGATGACGGGCGTCCGTCGGGCCGACCCATCGGGCCGGTAGATGATGACGTCGCCGCGGCGGTTGAACTCGCTGTGACCGATCTCGGCGGCGCGGTCGGCGGGGATGACGCCCGTCGACTCGCCGTCGTGGGTCGGCGCCGCCTCGGGGACGAACCGTTCCTCGCTCACGACGAACACCAGGTCCCCGCGCTGCATGTTGGGCTCCATGCTGCCGGACTCGACGGCGACCATCGGCGGCCAGATGCCGCTGACCGCAAAGAGCAGCAGCCCGACGGCCAGCACCGCGCCGACGCTCGTCACCACGTCGCGGACGTAGAGGACCGCCTCCCGGTCGGTCGTCCAGAACCACTTCACCCAGCCGACGATCCCGGACGGGTCGTCCCCGTCCTCTGCGTCGCTCATTGCACGGCCTTGCGCCCGCCCCGATTTCAACGTTCTGGGTCCGCTACGCTTTTCCTCGGCGACGGCGACGCTCGGGTGTGCCACAGGAGGAACCGGCCCGCATCGCCCGCGAACTCGCCAGCCACGGCTACGCCGCCGACCGTGAGGCGGTGACGCTGCTGGCGAGCGCCGAGAACCCGAAAACGGCGCTCGTGACGGCCGTCGAGGCGACGCCGGACGACGAGCTGAAGCTGTCGGCCGCGGATGTCAAGGCGGCGCTGGACCGCGATGGGAGCCGCCGGGAGCCGATTGCCGGCGAGGCGGAATCCGAGGACGGCGGCGGTACCCGGCCGGATCAAGACCCCTCCGTTTCGACTGGAGCGCTCCCCGACGAACGGGATAGGAGCGGGGGAGCTGCAGTTGAAACGGAGGGGTCCGGCGGGCGGCGGCTCTCCGTCGATAACGACATGACCGGCCGCTCGACCGGTACCGGCGAGTACGACGACTTCGTCGCGACGTTTCGAGACCGCTACGAGCGGCTCGCCGGCCAGTTGAACGGCCGGGTCACCCACCGCAGCGCCGACGCCCTGGCGGCGAGCGCCGGCGGCGGCGACGCCGCCATGGTCGGCATGGTCGACGACGTCAGCTCGACGACCTCCGGCCACTGGATCGTCGATCTCGAGGACACCACCGGCGTCTTCCCGTGTCTCGTGATGAAAGACCGGCCGATCGCCGGCGTGGTCGAGGAGCTGCTCCGCGACGAGGTCGTCGCCGTCGAGGGGTCGCTGTCGGACGACGGTAGCATCCTCTTCGTCGACGACATCCACTTCCCGAACGTCCCGCGGACGTTCGAGCCGTCGACGGCCGACCGGCCGGTTCAGGCGGCGCTCGTCAGCGACGTCCACGTCGGCAGCCAGGAGTTCATGGCCGACGCCTGGGAGCGGTTCGCCGACTGGCTGCACACGGAGGCGGCCGAGCGGATCGAGTACCTCCTCGTCGCCGGCGACATGGTCGAGGGCGTCGGCGTCTACCCCGGCCAGGACGAGGAGCTGGACGTCGTCGACATCTTCGAGCAGTACGAGGCCTTCTCCGAGCGGCTGAAGTCGGTGCCCGGCGACATGGAAGTGGTGATGATCCCGGGCAACCACGACGCCGTCCGGCTGGCCGAGCCGCAGCCGGGCTTCGACGAGGAGCTTCGGAGGATCATGTCGGCTCACGACGCCCGGATCGTCTCGAACCCCTCCGTCGTCACCGTCGAGGGCGTCTCCGTGCTGATGTACCACGGCGTCGCCCTGGACGAGGTCATCGCCGAGCTTCCCGAGAAGAAGGCCAGTTACGACGATCCACAGAAGGCGATGTACCAGCTGCTGAAGAAACGGCACGTCGCCCCGCAGTTCGGCGGCCACACCCGGCTGGCGCCGGAGGAGCAGGATTATCTCGTCATCGACGAGGTGCCGGACGTCTTCCATACCGGCCACGTCCACAAGCTCGGTTGGGGGAAGTACCGAGACGTGCTGGCGGTCAACTCCGGCTGCTGGCAGGCCCAGACCGACTTCCAGCGGAGCGTCAACATCGACCCCGACGCCGGCTTCGCGCCCGTCTTAGATCTCGACACGCTGGATCTCACCGTCCACAAGTTCGCCTGACGGGCCGATACGATCGGTTCATCATCCCACGCGACGATGTGGTTGGACGCTGGCTCGAACGCAACACCCGGCGGTCTGAAATCCCCCGTTCTCCTCAGATCGGACGTGTTACCACGACCCCCATGACTGCTACCGATCGTGAACGTCGGACCGACTACTACTAGTATATCGCCCATCGCACCGAATTTGCCGCTATAACCCGTAATCCCGACTGATAGACGGGTGCTGTCGAGGTACGAAGAGAGTCGCGATCGCCCCAACAGTAATATGCCGGACACATCATAAATCATGGACGATTCGTCCGATTCGACGTTGGATGGCCCCCCGGCTGGGGAGTGTGTCGGAGAGAGGTTGAGTCAAACGAACGGCGTACATCATCCAACAGTACTAACCCCCTCCTCCCGATGCCATGAACATCGCCACCGATACGATCCCGTAGAACCGAACTAACGCGAAGATAAGCGCTAAGCTGGTGATCCCGCCGCCCAGGACGGTATAAACGACCACGTTCCGGAGCGTGTTCGTCGCGGGTGGGGCTTGAGGCAGGCCGTCACATGAACGAGGCAGCAAACCCCGGTATGAGACGGTGTCGCATCGTCAGTATTAAATACTCGGTGTCAACTATGCACACGTATGGCACAGAATACGGCCACTTCGGCTTCGGATTCCGACTGCGAGGTCATGGCGTCCGTCGACAGCCACGCCGACGGCGAGCGGCTCATCATCGCGGAACTCTGCCGCGACGGCGCCTGGCTCTCGATGCCGACGGACGCGACCGTGGCCGCCGAGTGGCGATAGCGGGGGTCGGGGGGCCCTTCTCGTTCGCCGTGCCCGTAGCGACAAGCGGCGGCCGACGTACCTCATGAGCCGTCCGTCGTGCATTCCATCCGACGGCCGTCGGCTGCCGCACGGCAATGAGCGACGCGAAGTCCGTCGGTCGGCTGCTCGCCCGGATCGGAGTGCTGCCGTTCGGTGGCGTAACCGCCGCGGCGTCCATCGCGCTGACGGCCGTCTCGACGGACTTTCCGTCGGACCGCGAAGTATGCCGCGTCATCGAGGATCAACCGTTCGACGCCCTCGAACGAATGGCCACAAGCCGAGAGCGTCGTCGTCGGACCTGGGATAGTTCGGGATGGCCCGACCTCCCTCGAGGAAACCGCCGCGATGGTCGGGGGCCGACGTATCCGGAGCGTCGCCGGGTGACCGACGACCGAGTGGCTTCCACCGAGGAGGTCGTCGCGACGACGGAGGGGGTCGACGACCCGGTCGGCGGGCGAACGGTTTTTGCCCACCCCCGCCGTGGCACCGGGCATGGATTATCAGCGCGTCGAGGGCGGCCGGGAGTACCTCGCCCGCCTCGAACACGGGCGGGACTGGCGCGGGCAGATCGAGGCGTTCGCCGACGCCGAGGGAATCGACGCCGCCGTCTTCTTCGGGCTCGGGGCCGTCCAGGACGCGACGCTGTACTTCTACGACCAGGAGGAACAGGAGTACCGCCCCGACGAGTTCGACGAGCCGTTCGAGGTGACGGCGGCGGTCGGCAACATCTCGCACCTCGGCGGCGAGGGACAAAGTTCCTCGGGCGAGCGGTTCGCCCACACCCACGTCACCCTCTCGCGGGCGGACGGGTCGGCCGTCGGCGGCCACCTCGAGTCGGCGACCACCTTCGCCGGCGAGCTGTATGTCCGGGAGTTCGACGCGCGCCTCGAGCGGGCCCACGACCCGGTGACCGACCTCGAGCTCTGGCCGCTGTAGATGCGCGACGACGACGAACGGTACTTCGAGCGGCTCGAGTCCGGCCTCGAGGCGGCGCTGTCGGTGGCCCGCGAGGCCCGTGAGCGCGGCGGCGACCCGACCGACGACGTGGAGATTCCCATCGCCAGGGACATGGCCGACCGCGTCGAGAACATTCTCGGCATCGCCGGCGTCGCCGAGCGCGTCCGGGAGATGGAGGCCGACCCCGACCTCTCGCGGGAGGAAGCCGCCCTCGAACTCGCGGCCGACTTCGCCGACGGCAGCGTCGGCGACTACGAGACCCGCGCCGGCAAGGTCGAAGGCGCCGTCCGGACGGCCGTCGCGCTGCTGACCGAGGGCGTCGTCGCCGCGCCGATCGAAGGCATCGACCGGGTCGAACTGCTGGAGAACGGTGACGGCACCGAGTTCGTCAACATCTACTACGCCGGGCCGGTCCGGTCGGCCGGTGGCACCGCACAGGCGCTGTCGGTGCTGGTCGCCGACTACACCCGGACGCTGGTCGGCATCGACGAGTTTCGGCCCCGCGACTCCGAGATCGAACGCTACGCCGAGGAGCTGTCGCTGTACGACGACGAGACCGGGCTCCAGTACGCGCCGAAGGACGCCGAGGCGAAGTTCATCGCCCGGAACCTGCCCATCATGCTCGACGGCGAGGCTACCGGCGACGAGGAGGTGTCGGGGTTCCGCGACCTCGAGCGGGTCGGCACCAACAGCGCCCGCGGCGGGATGTGTCTCGTCCTGGGCGAGGGCATCGCCCAGAAGGCGCCGAAGATCCAGCGCTACACCTCCCAGCTCGACGAGGTCGAGTGGCCGTGGCTGCAGGACCTCATCGACGGGGACTACGGGAGCGAGGAGACAGCCGAGGACGACGACACCGACGGCGGCGAGGCCTCCGAGGCCTTCGAGGGCGACGATACCGGTGACGACACCGGCGACGGAACGGAACCGGCGGGGCCGCCCCGTTCCGACCCCTCCGAGAAGTTCCTGCGAGACCTCATCGCCGGCCGGCCGGTGTTCGGTCATCCCTCGGAGACGGGCGGCTTCCGGCTCCGGTACGGCCGCGCCCGGAACCACGGCTTCGCCACCGCCGGCGTCCACCCGGCGACGATGCGTCTCGTCGACGACTTCCTGGCGGCCGGTACCCAGATCAAGACCGAACGACCCGGGAAGGCCGCCGGGGTCGTCCCCGTCGACTCGATCGAAGGGCCGACGGTGCGACTCGCCAACGGCGACGTCCGCCGCGTGGACGACCCCGAGGAGGCTCTCGAGATTCGCAACGGCGTCGAGGCCATCCTCGACCTGGGCGAGTATCTCGTCAATTACGGCGAGTTCGTCGAGAACAACCACGACCTCGCGCCGGCCGCCTACGCCCCGGAGTGGTGGCGACAGGAGCTGGCGGCCGCCGGCGCCGACATACAGGCGCTTTCCGACTCGCCGCGCGTCGACCTCGAACATCCGACGGCGGCGCGGGCGTTGGCGTGGGCCGAGGAGTACGACGTTCCGCTGCACCCCGCGTACACCTATCTGTGGCACGACCTCGACGTCGAGCGGTTCGACGCGCTGGCGACGGCCGCCAGCGAGGGGCAGTGGGCGGAGGCCGATGGAGCTAGCGAGGCCGAGCGAAGCGAGGCCTCGGAAATGGTGAGCGGGGAAGCACGACCCGCGAGCAGCGAGGGCGACCGAAGGGAGCCCTCGGAAATAGCGAGCGGGGAGGCACGAACGGCGAGTAGCGCGGAGCGAAGCGAGGCCTCGAACGAAGCGAGCGGCGAGCCGGCCGACGGTCCCGCGGAGCGCACTCTCGTCCTGCCGAACACCGACCCCGCACGGGAGGCCTTGGAGGTGCTCTTGATCGAGCACACACAGGGCGAGGAGACGCTGACGGTGCCCGACGCGGTGCCGCTGGTGCGGTCGCTCGGTCTCACGGACGACCTGCAGAAGCCGTGGGACCTCGCGGAGCTTTCCGCCGAGGCCCGCGAGTGGAACGACGGCGACGGCGCGATCCGGGCGGTCGAGGAGGTGGCGCCGTTCGAGGTCCGCGAGCGGGCGCCGACGCGCGTCGGCTGCCGGATGGGCCGGCCGGAGAAGTCCGACCCGGGCTCGTCGAGGTGCAGGTCGGCCGGCGCCGCTGTCCGGACTGTGACGCGAGCACCCACCGCGCCCGGTGTCCGAACTGCGAGGCCGTCACCGATCCCCACTACGTCTGTTGGGACTGCGACGTCGACGTCGAGCCCGACGCGTCCGGCCGGGCCGTCTGCCCCCGCTGCGACCGGGAGGCCGACGCCGTCCAGACGAAGACGATCGACGTCAACGAGACGTACCGCTCGGCGCTGTCGAACGTCGGCGAGCGGGAGAACGCCTTCGACATCGTGAAGGGCGTCAAGGGGCTCACCTCGGCGGCGAAGGTGCCCGAACCCGTCGAGAAGGGCGTCCTGCGCGCCAAACACGACGTGACCGACCTGCCGGTCACCTCGGTTCGGCCGCGGGAACTCGACGTGAGCGCCGACCGGCTGCGGGCGCTCGGCTACGAGACCGACGTCCACGGCGACCCACTCACCCACGAGGACCAGCTCGTCGAGCTGCGCGTCCAGGACGTCGTGCTGTCGGACGGCGCCGCCGAGCACATGCTCCGGACCGCCGACTTCGTCGACGACCTCCTGACGCAGTACTACGACATGGAACCGTTCTACGAGGTCGACGAACGCGACGACCTCGTCGGCGAACTCGTCTTCGGGATGGCACCGCACACCTCCGCCGCGGTCATCGGCCGGGTGGTCGGCTTCACCTCGGCGGCCGTCGGCTACGCGCATCCGTACTTCCACGCCGCGAAACGCCGGAACTGCTTCCATCCGGAGACGAAGCTGTGGTTCGAGGACGAGGACGGGTGGCAGTACGAACGCATCGAGTCGATGGTCGAATCGCGGCTCGATGATCCGACAACCGACGACTTCGGGACGCTGGTCCAGGAGTTAGACGGAGGTGTATCGGTTCTTTCCATCACCGACGAAGGGAGGCCGGTCGAGCGCCGCGTCGAGGCAGTCTCGAAACACGTTGCGCCCGAACACATGGTGGAGATACACACAGAGGGCGGACGTTCTCTGACGGTGACCCCCGACCACGGTATGTTGCGAGCGGACGCACGAACTGCGCCGGGGTTCGAGCGAGTTAGGGCGAGCGAACTGCGGGAGGGCGATGCTATTCCGGCTCGCGACGGTCCGTCTCCGGCAGCGAACAGCGGGTTCCACACCGAAGATGTGCCGGCGGACGGCGGCGTCGCAACCGAGGCAGTCGAGCGCGTCGAATATTCGGAATCTGACATTCAAAATACTTACTGTCTTACAGTAGAAAGTACTGGCACGGTTGCCGTAGAAAGCCTCTACACCGCCCAGTGCGACGGAGATGAGGACTGCGTGATGCTCCTCATGGACGGACTTATCAACTTCTCGAAATCCTATCTCCCCGACCAGCGAGGGGGGAGCGTCACGGAGGACACCCGGCTGGTCGCGGTCGGCCCCGACGACGGTGTCGAGTTCCATACGTTCGGGGAGTTCTGGGAGGAGCTCGACGCTCCGGTCCATCACGACGGGAAGTTCGAAAAGAAGCTCGTCGACGGTTCCGGATGGCAGACGTACGTCTTCGACGAGGACCATCGCTCGGGGCTTCAGCCCATCGAACGTGCCATCAGGTACGAGGCCGACCTGGACGAGACGCTCCTCCGGATCGAGACGCAGTTCGGCCGCTCGCTCGATATCACGGAACACCACAGCCTCTTCCGGTACGACGACGGCATCGAGGAGGTCGCAGGGGCTGGCCTCCAGCCGGGTGACCACGTGCTTGCTCCTCGGAAACTCGATGTCGAGACGACCGAGTGGCGTATCGACGTCGTCGACACGGTCGACGAACCGTACGTCGTTATCGATGATCAAGTCGAGGACCTGCTGCGGACGGTCTGGGAGGAGGCGAGCCGGGGGAGCGCTACTCGTTCGAAGTTCAAGAACGGACTCGCCTACCGGCTCCGGAAGAACAAGATTCCGTACGGTCGGCTCGAGTCGATCCTCAAAGCGGGCGGGTTCGTCGTCCCGGAGAATTTGACGGTCGCCCGTTGGGGGTCCGAAACCGGCATCAGCCGGACGATAAATATCGACCGGGAGTTCGCGTGGCTCCTCGGGATGTTCGTTGCCGAGGGCTCACTTTCCGGGTCGAGCCCGACGCTCCACAATTCGGAGAGGGAACTCGTCGACCACGCCGCGTCGGTGGCCGAAGCACACCTCGGAACGCGACCGACCGTCGAGTGGTCGAACAAGTCGTATCGGGTCCGGTTCCCGACCGTATTCGCGGACGTCCTGTACGAACTCGGCTTCGAGAACCGCGACTCGTACAGTTCGAGCGAGAAAATCGTCCCCGACGCGATACTCAGGGCGCCGAAGGACATTACGCTGTCCTTCATCGAAGGGTTCCTCGTCGGCGACGGGAGCGAAACCGACATCGCGGACAACGACTTCAGCAGCGTCCAGTTCCACACGACTAGCGAGCATGTCAAGGACGGGTTCGTGTTTCTCGCCCACCGGTTCGGGATGGTTGCGAACGTCTCGCGTCGCGAGCGCGATTCCAGCAGGCAACCGATTTACAGGGTTTCCGTCTCCGGGGGGTCCGCCGACAACCCACTCCGGCGAGTATTAAACGGCGAGGAGTCGTACTTTCCAAAGAGTCTCACCGTCGGGATTCCCGGGGCACTAATGGAAGTTCGGGAGATGGACATCGACGGCGTCAAGCAGATTATACCGAAGTATCTCCGCCGACGCGAGAACGTCTCGCTGGAGAAGCTCCGAGAGATGATCGCGGAACTTGAAGAACGCGACCTCCCCCCGGAGGCACAGGATAGACTCGAGGAGATGCGCCCGCTCGTGGATGGTGACCTCTCGTATCTCCGGATTACTGACATCCAGGAGGTCGACTACGACAGCTATCTCTACGACCTCCAGGTGGGCGGCGACCCGATATTCACGGCGAACTGGCTGTACGCCCACAACTCTATGGACGCGCCCTTGGTCATGTCCTCGCGCATCGACCCCGCGGAGATCGACGACGAGGCCCACAACATGGACATCGTCTCGGAGTACCCGCGGGCATTCTACGAGGCGACCAGAGAGATGGCCGACCCGGGGGCGGTCGAGGAGCTCATCGACATCGGCGAGGACACCCTCGGCACGGCGGAGCAGTACCGCGGCTTCGAGCACACCCACGACACCGGCGACATCGCGCTGGGGCCGGACCTGTCGGCGTACAAGACGCTGGGGGACATGATGGAGAAGATGGACGCCCAGTTGGAGCTGTCCCGGAAACTGCGGTCGGTCGACGAGACGGACGTCGCCGAGCGGGTCATCGAATATCATTTCCTGCCGGACATCATCGGCAACCTGCGGGCCTTCTCCCGGCAGGAGACGCGCTGTCTCGGCTGCGGGGAGAAGTACCGCCGGGCGCCGCTGACCGGCGACTGCCGGGTCTGTGGCGGCGACGTCACCCTCACCGTCCACCGCGGGTCGGTGAACAAGTACATCGACACCGCCCTGCGGGTCGCCGAGGAGTACGACTGCCGGGAGTACACGAAACAGCGGCTCCACATCCTGGAGCGGTCCCTGGAGTCCATCTTCGAGGACGACACCAACAAACAGAGCGGCATCGCCGATTTCATGTAACCCGAACTTTTTGTACGGGCCGGCTCCGCCGGCCCGGCAAAAACGTCGATGAAAAATAGCTCCTCGCTCCCGTCGCGCCTTCCCTACGGTCAGGCGCGGTGGTCGCTCGTCGCTACCGAGCGCTCACTCCGTTCGCGCTCGGGGAAACACCTCATGATCAAAATACACGACCGGTGTCCTTCGTCATCCTGAAAAAGCTCTGTTCTTTTGGGTAACTCCGGTTGACCTATGCTCTCTGTAGGTGGTTTTTCGGTCAGTACCGTCGCTCTATTTCGTCTTTCGTCTCGCGGACGACCCGCCGTTCGGCGGCCCGAAGCGACCGCAGCGCCTCATCGGTGTACTCGACCTCGAACGCCGGCAGTCGGTCCACGACGAGTCCGCCGCCGAGCACCGTCCCCGGGTCGACGGTCGTGGTCATCCGGAAGGCCGACCGGTGGTCCTCCAGCGTCGTACGCGTCGTCGACGGCGTCCCAGAAGTCGTCGGACGGCGCCGCCACCAGCGGCCGGACGGCCTCGGCAAGCCCGCGCTGGCGGTCGAGCAGCCGGTTCCGGACCGTCCGCCGGCGGTCGGCCGATAGTCCCGACCGCAGGTTCGCCGCGTAGGCGTCGGTCTCCAGCAGCCGCTCACGGTAGGCGTCGCTCTCGGCGTCGCTCTCGACGTAGTCCAGCAGGACGTCGAACTGCGCGAGAATGCGGCGGCGGTAGGCGTCCAGCTCCGGTCGAACCACGTGCTCGTGGACGGCCTCGGAGTTCGCCAGTAGCCGGTCGACGGCGGCGCCGGCGGCGCCGGAAGCGTCCCCGAGCGCTCGCGAGACGCTGAACTCCCGCTCCGCGTAAGAGAGTGCGTCCTCGACGAAGCGCTCGAAGCCCGCGCGAGCGGCCTCTCTGGTCACGTCCCACATTCGGCGCGACGCTGTATTTAGTTGACGGCAGGAGGAGTGTCAACCAATAATGAGGGCCAGGTAAAAAAGTAGACACAGTATCTGGGATGCTGTCCTGTTCAGTGGCAAGCATCCGCGAGCGAACGAAGTGAGCGAGCGGTTCTCTCGCACGAGGCCAATGGCCGAGTGCGAGTAGCGACGAGTGACCGGAGGGAACGAGGAGCTATTTTTCATCGAAGTTTTTGCCGGCGCGCCGCAGGCGCGCCGTGCAAAAAGTTCGGGCGGAGAAGTTTTGCCCGGCCCCGACCCAACGGCCTGTAGATGGAGTTCGAGGAGCTGGAAGCGGTGCCCGGTGTCGGCGCGAAGACGGCCGAGCGACTGTCGGAGCTCGACGACCCCGAGGCGGCGCTGGCGGCGGGCGACGTCGCGACCCTCGCGCAGGCGCCGGGCATCGGCGAGGGACGGGCCGCCCGCATCGCCCGGGCGGCCATCCGTCACGAACACGACGACGACGGGGAGTTCCTCGCCACCGCCCGGGCGCGAGAGATATACGACGACGCCCTTGGGCTGCTGCAGGAACGGGCGGTCACCGACTACGCCCACAAGCGACTGGAGACATTCTACCCGAGCGCCGCCCGCTCGCGGATCGAGGAGGTGCGGTCGTTCGCCCGCGAGGCGGCCGACCGGGAGCCGACGCCGGCGGTGCTGGAGGCGCTAGAGGGCGTCGAGCCGCTGGAACCGCCGCGGGACGTCCGCGTTCGGGACCGCTGTCTGGCGACCAACGACGCCGAGACGTACGCCGCCGCCGGGGAGGCCGTCCCGGAGCTGAGCGTCGAGCTGGTCGACGACGCCCGCGGCATCGTCGACCTCGCGCGGGGGTACTCGACGGTGGTCGTCCTCGACGAGGCGTTCGCCGGCGTCGACGTCGACGGCGACGTCCGCGTCGAGCCGGCGGCCCTCGAGGAGCCGGCGGCGGTCGTCCCCGAGCGGACGCTGTCGTTTTTCGCGCGCAACCGCGACCGTCTGCGGGCGGCGGCGGCCGTCCACGAGGCCGCCGACCTCGGGGCGCCCTGCGACATCGCGGCGCTGGACGGCGCCCTCGCCCGGCTCAACGAGGACGGTACCGTCGCCGACGACGAAACGCTGGACGCGCTCAACGACGCGGTCGCGGACGTGGACGCCGCGGTCTCGATGGGCGAGAACGTCGCCAACGACCGCCTCCGGGCGGCCATCGAGGAGCGGGACGTCACGATCGAGGGCGCGGATCTGCTGTCGCTCGTCGAGCGCGGGGCGGGCGTCGACTCGCTGCTGCAGCGGGAGCTGTCCGAGGAGTTCGCCGAGGCCGTCGACGCCGCCCGGGACCACCTCGTCGACGCCCTGGGGGTCGAGGGGTACGAGTCGCTGGCCCGGCAAGCGTTCGGCGACGAGCCGACCTTCCCCGTCGAGCACGACGAACGGGTCGTCGAGCGGCTCCGCGAGGAGCTGACCGCCGAGCGGGACCGGCGGGCCGCCGAGCTGAAACGCGAGCTCGCCGACGAGCTGCGGGAGATGCGGGCACCGGCCCGCGAGCTGGTCGACGCCGCCCTCGAGCTGGACGTCGAGCTGGCCGTGTCCCGCTTCGCCCGCGACTTCGACTGCACGTTTCCAGCCTTCGAGGGCCGTGGCGTCCGCGTCGACGGCGGCCGGTCACCGCTGCTCGACGTCGAGTTCGGGGCCGTCGAGCCCGTCGATTACGGCATCGGGGGCGTCGCGCTGCTGTCCGGCGTCAACAGCGGCGGCAAGACGTCGACGCTGGACCTGCTGGCGCTCGTGGTCGTGCTGGCACAGATGGGGCTACCGGTGCCGGCCGACGACGCCCGCCTGGAGCGGTTCGAGGCGCTGCACTACCAGGCCAAGACTCAGGGGACGCTCGACGCCGGGGCCTTCGAGTCGACGCTCCGGGAGTTCGGCGAGCTCGTCGCCGGCGACCGCCGTCGGCTCGTCCTGGTCGACGAGCTGGAGTCCATCACGGAGCCGGGCGCCAGCGCCGTCATCATCGCCGGCATCCTCGAGGCGCTGACCGACAGCGACTCGACGGCGGTGTTCGTCTCCCACCTCGCCGGCGAGATCCGCGAAGCCACCGACATCGACGTCACCGTCGACGGCATCGAGGCCGTCGGCCTCGCCGACGGGGAGCTGCAGGTGAACCGCTCGCCCGTGAAGGACCACCTCGCGCGGTCGACGCCGGAGCTCATCGTCGAGAAACTGGCCGAGGAGAACGGCGACGAGCTGTACGACGAGCTGCTGGAGAAGTTCGACCGCGCCGACCGGACCGGCCGGGCGACCGACTGACCGCCGGAATCCGGAGACGGCGCCGAACGATCCGGCCGTCGGCGGCCTGGGATTCCGAGGGCCGTATTTACTTAATCGAGAGCCGGCTGGTCAGCCGACATCGGGTGGGACCTCGAACGGGGCCGACCGCTCGCGCAGCGAGGGAAGCCTCGAGGTGGAGCGGTGACCGCAGGGAGCCGCGGAGCATCGTTCGGAAGACCGGAGGTCTTCCGTGATCACGAAAATCGAAGATTTTCAGACGACAGCGAGGCGCAGCCCGCGAGCGGGAGGGGGCGTTTGGAAACGCCATCATCATCGCCGAGGCGCTACTCCCTCATAGTTAAACGCTATCGTTCCGAGGCCCCGAAGGCTTAACACCCGGCGCAGCGTGGTGAAAGTGAAATGTCCGACGACGACATGCTCTCGTGGGACGAGTCGGTGTTCCGCGACGAGCACGTCCTCGAACTGGACTACCTGCCGGAGGCGTTTCTCCACCGCGATGAGCAGATGAAGACGCTGAAGTACGCCCTCCGGCCGGCCGTCCGGGGCTCCCGGCCGCTGAACGTGATGGCCCGTGGGCCGCCGGGAACGGGCAAGACCACCGCCGTCCAGAAGCTGTTCGACGAGCTGACCGGCGTGACGGACGTGGAGGTGGTGCGGGTGAACTGCCAGGTCGACTCCACGCGGTACGCCGTCTTCTCGCGGCTCTTCGAGGGCCTCTTCGAGTACGAGCCGCCGACCTCGGGCATCTCTTTCAAGAAGCTGTTCGGCCAGATCACCGACCACCTCGTCGAGGAGGACGAGGTACTGATCGTCGCCTTGGACGACGTGAACTACCTCTTCTACGAGGACGAGGCCTCGGACACGCTGTACTCGCTGCTGCGCGCTCACGAGGCCCACAGCGGCGCGAAGATCGGCGTCATCGTCGTCTCCTCGGACCTCGAGCTGGACGTCATCGAGGAGCTAGACGGCCGCGTCCAGTCGGTGTTCCGCCCCGAGGAGGTGTACTTCTCGGCGTACGGCGAGCACGAGATCGTCGACATCCTCGAAGAGCGGGTCAAGCGCGCGTTCCGGGACGGCGCCGTCGGCACGCACGTCCTCGACCGGGTGGCCGAGCACACCGCCGACAGCGGCGGCGACCTCCGGGTGGGTATCGACCTGCTCCGCCGCGCCGGTCTGAACGCCGAGATGCGCGGCTCCGCCGAGGTGAGCTCCGACGACGTCGACGAGGCCTACGAGAAGGCCAAGTACGTCCACCTCTCGCGGCACCTGCGCGGCCTCTCGGAGTCCGAAGCGGCGCTGGTCCGCGTTCTCGCCGAACACGACGGGGAACGCGCCGGCGACGTCTACGAGGTGTTCGACGAACGGACCGACCTCGGCTACACCCGCTACTCCGAGATCATCAACAAGCTCGACCAGCTCGGGCTCATCGACGCCGAGTACACCGACGTCGAGGGGCGGGGTCGCTCGCGGGCACTGTCGCTGTCGTACGATGCCGAGGCGATACTCGAGAGGCTCAGGGAGTAAACTACCCCGTCCTACGTCGCTCACCCACAGGGGGTTCGCTCGTTGAGGGTAGGGCGTTCCCACAGTGGTTTCGGCCCGGCCCCCGTGCATGGACGAGGCGCGACCTTCGTTGCAGTCGCGTTGTCCCGGCCGAACAGCGCACGTAGAGGTGCGACGCCGCCTTGAACTGATTCGGCCGGTCTGCGACACTCCCGCTTTAATTGTCGGTGGCCACGGCGTGGCCCCGACATCAGGGGACGGTTTAGGTGCGCCCCGCCTCGGCGAGACGTGCGCCCGCCGAGGCTTGCACAGGAAAATGTGAGTGGTTTCGTCAAAAAGGTATGGCCTCGACCCCGTCGCCCGCACCATGCACACCGAGAGTAGAGTCTCCATCCGCGTCGGGGTCCTCCCCACTTGACTCGCTCGCGTTGCTCGTTCATTGAGGGTGGGGCCTTCGCCTCGAATCAGGTGGCTCACCTCAGCGGTCGTCGACGTCGGCGCCGATCCACTGGTCCGGCACCTGGATGACGTAACGGCCGTTTTCCTGGAGGGCGATGATGTACTCCTCACGGTCGTACAGCTCCATCAGGTTGAGCTCGTACTGCCCGGGTTCGACGATCTTGATGGACTCGAACTGGTCGTTCAGCTGCTCGCGCAGCTCCGCGAGGTCGGGGTCCTCGTCCGACGGCTCGCTGACGACCCGGTCGTCGTCGGCCGCCGGTGGTCCGTCGCTCGCGTCGGCCGGGTCGCCGCCGGCTGCCGGCGGCTCGTCACTGGCGTCGGTCGCGTCGTCGGGGTCCGGGACGTCCTCGGGGGCGGCGAGGCCGCTCCGGGCGTTCACCTGAGCGGCATCCTCGGCGGCGTCGGTGTCGGTGTCGGTGCCGGCCTCGCGGCGGGCGTCGGCGTCGATGATCTCGCCGTCGTCGCTCGCGTTACCGGCCGCGTCGGACTCGTCCGGCCAGGCGGCGTTCGGGTCCGGCTCGTCGCCGCCGGAGACGAAGTCCCGCACCCGGGTGGTCGCGCGGCCGACCGTCTCGGCGACCGACGACTCCTGGGGGTCGTCGGCCGGCTCCGGCTCCAGCGGCTCCGATGTCGGCTTCGGCTCCTCCGGTCCTTCGGGAACGTCGGCGCCCTGCGGGCGGAACTGGAACTTGTTGCCGCCGCACTCCGGACAGCCCGACAGCATCTCCTTGGAGCCGTCCTCGAACCGCTCGCCGCAGCCGGTACACTGGTGGGGCATCTGTTCTACCGTCGGGTGACGAGCGTGCTGATGAGCGTCTCGTCCTTGTGGAGGGTCTCGATGCGGTTCGCCGGGCCGATGACCGTCAGCTTGCTCGGGTCGTCGCTGCCCATCAGCCGCCCGAGGAAGCCGCCGTCGCCGCCGTCGCTCCCGGGGTAGGTCTCAATCTCGATGCCCGTGAAGCCGTCGGGGTTGATCTCCGACATCGTCCGCTCGATGAGCTTCGACTCCTCGTCGGGGTCGAGCCCGTCCTCGAGGATGACGATGTTGTCGTCGTGGACGCCGTCGAGGATGAGCCGGATCTTCTCCATCGTCCGCAGCCCATCCATCCGTTCGGCGCTTATCATGTCGATCTGGATGCCGTCGCCAGCGTCGTCGTCGCCGGTGGTCATTTCAGGCATGGTATCACCCGAAGTGCTCCGCGATGGTGTCGTACACTTCGTCCATGTTGTCGCCTTCGAGCGCCGACAGCGGTACCGTCTCGTGCTGGGGGAAGGCGTTGCTCACGCGCTGGACGCTGGCCTCCTCGAGGTCGATCTTGTTCGCGAAGATGAGCACCGGCAGATCCTGGCTCTCGATGATGCCGACGAGCATCGTGTTCACTTGGGTGAAGGGGTCCTCCGTCGAATCGAGGACGTAGATGACGCCGTCGACGTCCTCGCGGAGCCAGTGCATCGCCTCCGCGACGCCCTCGGTCGCTTCGCGGGACCGCCGGACGGCATCGTCTTCCTCGATGTCGTGTTCGAGGAACTCCTTGTAATCGACCTTCGTCGTCACGCCCGGCGTGTCGACGACGTCGATGGTGACGGACTTGCCGTTCCGTTTTATCTCGACGTTTTCCTTCCGGCGTGCGCGGCGCGTCTCGTGGGGGACGTGGCTCTCCGGCCCCACGGCGTCGCCGGTCCAGTCGCGGGCGATACGGTTGGCGAGCGTCGTCTTGCCGGCGTTGGGCGGGCCGTAGATGCCAATACGCTTCGGCTCGCTCCCCGCGAACAGGCTCGACGTCGCGCGGGATATACTCGATCTGAGTTCTGTTAGCAGTCCCATCTCATCCTCCCACGGCCCCGATTTCGGGTCGAAATCGAGGTCGCATTGGACGTACTACCATACCGCATTCACTTAACTGTGCGTCAGACACACGTCATAGGCCGGACAGAACCAAAGGCAACGGGACTCCCCGGCGGGGTCGAATCGTCGGGGACGGAACGATGTCGGTGAGGAGACGGACCCCGAGAATTGGTGGCCGGTGGGCGGCGGAAGGGGAGGCCCGGTTAGGGTACGACCGGTACTCACGGAGGGCCGTGGCGACCGATGGAACGCCGGCGGAAGCGGATACCGAGGAGATGCCCGCCGGGACTGTTCGTTTGTAACGAGCGACCCCCCACCCCTTCGTTTCAACTGGAACCGAGCAGGGCCGTCAGGACGGGGTGGTCTCGACCCCGTTGAGAGTACTACGCAGGGTAGTAACCGTCCCGCCTAATCCTGCTTGTCTAGACACAATGACAATAACGACCCGATCGAAATGCAACTTGACTGTGTTACGGATCTCGTTATTTCGGTGAGATAATAAAGGTTTCTATGATAAGTGCCTTCCCTGAGTTCCCCCACCCCCTCGTTCACCGTTCCAGTTGAAACGAAGGGGTGGGGGAGGTGCGGGTGGTACGGCGGCGTATCTTCCTCCCGCGGTGACCTCCCACCGACGCGGTCCACACCACTCCGTGGAGTCGGCCCGATGTCGGTTCCGCTCTACGTCCAGTCCACCGTACGGTCCCATCCGATCCATCCTTCCCGCGACACCGACTGGCGGCGAGTCGGACTCCGTTCCTACCCGACGGGCGTTTCGTCCCCGACTCCCCGTCACGGTGACCCGGACCCGGCTCCGATTCCATACGTTACCACAACGTTTAATACCGTATTCGCCCATCGATTCCCCTGCATCAAGTGGACCGCCGTTCGAGCCCTGGCCCGGTGTACCGTGTCTCTATCGCCCGAGTTCGATCGGCTCACTCACCGCGCGGCGGCGCTCCACACGAAATAAGGGGGAATCCGAACCCGTATGACAGAGGGAAAATCCGACGACGCGGCCGACGGAGACGACGCGAACGGAGAGCCGACCCGCTCCGACCCGGCCGCCACCGACCACAGGCCGAACGGCTCGCCGTCCGAAGACGACTCCGCCCCGGACGATCCAACGCTGTCTGCCGATTCTCCAGTCGAAACAGAGGGGTCGTCGTCCGGCGCGACCCCGCTCACCGACGGCCTCGACGACCGCGCCGACGGGTTCTCCGGGAGCGTCGACCTGGACGACCTCGACCTCGATACCGACGGGGATGCCGACGGGGCGTCGCGGGGGCTGTTCGACGACCTGTTGGAGGGCGAACCCATCTTCGACAACAAGGAGGTTCTCCGGCCGTCGTACACGCCCGAGCGGCTCCCCCACCGCGAGGAGCAGATCAACAACATGGCGACCATCCTCGTCAGCGCGCTCCGCGGGGAGACGCCGTCGAACATCCTCATCTACGGGAAGACGGGCACCGGCAATGCGAGGTCGAATATATCAACTGCGAGGTGACCGATACGCAGTACCGCGTGCTGGCGCAGCTCGCCAACAAGTTCATCGAGAAGAACGAGCGGTACATCGAACGGCGGCTCGGGGACCTCGGCGACCTCCGAGAGCGGGCGGCCGACGATCCCGGAGCGCTTGAGGAGTCGGCCTTCGACGGCGTCGCCGCCGTCGAGGCGGAGGTCGGGCGTCTCGAGGACGACCTCGAGGAGTTCGACCCCGTCCCGATGACCGGCTGGCCGACCGACCGGGTGTACCGGACGTTCTTCGAGGCCATCGACTACCACGAGCGCGTGGTCGTCATCATGCTCGACGAGGTAGACAAGCTCGTCGAGAAGTCCGGCGATGACACGCTGTACAACCTCTCGCGGATGAACTCCGAGCTGGAGAACTCCCGGGTGTCGATCATGGGTATCTCCAACGACCTGAAGTTCACCGACTTTCTCGACCCGCGCGTGAAGTCCAGTCTCGGCGAGGAGGAGATCGTCTTCCCGCCGTATGACGCCACCCAGCTGCGGGACATCCTCGACCACCGCTCCGACGTCGCGTTCAAGCCCGACGTCCTCTCGGACGACGTCATCCCGCTGTGTGCGGCCTTCGCCGCCCAGGAGCACGGCGACGCCCGCCGGGCACTGGACCTCCTGCGGACCGCCGGCGAACTCGCCGAGCGGGACCGCACCGAGACCGTCGACGAGGAGCACGTCCGTCACGCCCAAGAGAAGATCGAACTCGACAGGGTCGTCGAGGTCGTCCGGACGCTCCCAACGCAGTCGAAGCTCGTCCTCTACGCGACCATCCTGCTGGAGAAAAACGGCGTCCACAACATCAACACCGGCGAGGTATTCAACATCTACAAGCGGCTCTGTCAGGAGATCGACGCCGACGTGCTCACCCAGCGGCGGGTCACCGACCTCATCAGCGAACTCGACATGCTCGGCATCGTCAACGCTGTCGTCGTCTCGAAGGGCCGCTACGGTCGCACGAAGGAAATCAGCCTCTCGGTGCCGCTCGACGAGACCGAAGCCGTCCTGCTGTCGGACTCCCGGGTCGGCGAGGTCGAAGACGCCCAGCCGTTCGTCCAGGCCCGCTTCGACAACTGAGACCCACTTTTTGTACAGGCGGGCCTGCGGCCCGCCCGGCAAAAACTTGGGGAAAATATGCGCGAGCGCTTCTCTCGGGAAGACTCGCTTTGCTCGTCTTCCACAGATCCCGCTCGCTCCGCTCGCGGGATTGCCGCCTCGCGCCTTCGGCGCTCGGCGTTAGTCAGCGCTCGCTACCGGACATCGGGCGCCTGCGGCGCCCTCATCCGGGGAACCGCTCGCTTCGCTCGCGGACGCTCGTTCCCAAGAGTCCGAATTCACGGCCTCGATCCACCGAACTCCCCCGCTCCATCCGGATACTCTCACCCGTCGGGTCGTCTCGCGGCGGGAACGACCGCCTCGGCCTCGATCTCGACGACGTACTCCGGGCCGATGAGACTCGACACCTCGACCATCGACGAGGCCGGCCGGACGTCGCCGAAGAACTCCCCATGGACCGTCCCGATGGTCTCCCAGTCGTCGGTGTCGGTCACGTACATTCGGGTCCGGACGACGTGCTCCCGGCGGCCGCCGGCTTCCTCTATCGCCTCGATCACGGTCTCTATGGCCCGACGGGTCTGTGTCTCGGGGCCGCCGGGCGCGACCGGGTCCCCTTCGTCGTCGGTCGCCGTCGTCCCCGCGACAAAAATCCGGTCGTCAGCCCTGACGGCCCGAGAGTAGCCGACCGTCGACTCCCACCTTCAGCAGCGAGGGAGTCCCGCCGTTCACGGCGGGCGGGAATCGCGTGCGCCTCAGCACACGAACATCCAGCAATAACCCGATCGATTCCCGCGAATTTATATATCCACAGTCCCACATGTGGGATGTTGATGGAGGTTCGACGTACCGCAGTCGTCAAGCTCTCTGTCCCCGACGAGCGGCACGACGACCTGAAACGGACGATGAACACGTTTCAGGATGCCACACAGCGGTTTGCTGACCGGGGATGGGCCGGCGACGACGACGGCTACGTTATTACCTCCCGCTCACGACTTCAACCACTCGTCTACGACGACATCCGAGACGACACCGGATTACACGCCGACCTGACCATCGCCGCCGTCAATCACGCTGTCGATGCTCTCTCCCAGTGCGTCGAGAAGATGAAAGACGGCGAACGCACCTCACGGCCGGTGTTCACGTCGAACACCACCGTCTACAACACCAACGCGATCAGCTACTTCGACGGCTACTGTTCGCTGGCCGCCTATGGGAACGGTCGTGTCCACGCCGAGTACATCTACCCGGATGACTCTCCGCAGGCCGACTACATGGAGAGCGACGAATGGACGAAGAAGGGTGCGAAGCTCCGCTACGACCGCCAATCCGACACCTACTACCTCCACGTCTCCGTTGAGCAGGACCGCGACGAGTCGTCGGCAGAAGCCGAGAGCCGAACAGTTCTCGGCGTCGATCGGAACGTGGATGGATACCTCGCCGTCACCAGCACAGGCGCGTTCGTCGGGAACGCCAACCTATTGAACCACAAGCGCCGCGAGTACGAACGCCGCCGCGCTCGGCTCCAGCAGCAAGAGACACGAAGCGCTCACCTCACCATCCAGTCCATCGGTGACACCTTCGCCGACTGGTCGAAGGACTTCCTCCACCGGACGTCCAAACAGCTCGTTGAGGAGGCCGTCGCACACGACTGTTCGGTGATCGCGGTCGAGAAGTTAGCGGGCATCCGCGAGCGTATCTCGAATGCTTCGAAGTTCCAGCAGTGGGCGTTCAACGAGCTACTGCGACAGGTGAGGTACAAGGCCGAAGCTATGGGAATCATCGTCGAGACGGTGAATCCGGCGTACACCAGCCAGCGATGTTCCGACACAGAGTGTGGGTTTACCCACGACAAGAACCGCGACGGCGACGAGTTCTGCTGTCAGAAATGCGGCAAGGAGCTTCATAGCGACTATAATGCGGCACGCAACATCGCACACAAGTTCATCCAGAATCGGCGTAAGTCTGGTTCTGGAGGGGCGACCCATCACCTCGCCCTGAAGTCGGGGGCGTTGAACGGGAGCGGCGATTATACGCCCGCCACTGCTCGTGGATAGACCGGGAGTCCACCGACAAACCTCGCCGTTCACGGTGAGGTGGGTGATTCTGTGCCCGTCGCGACGCGGCGGCGGTCCATGTCAGGAGGGGACGCCGTACCCACAAGAACCATCGGCCTCCGACCGTGGCGCCCGGACCCGCGAACCGCAGACTGAAGCCTTTAACCGGTCGCCGGCCGAATTCACGGGTATGAGTCAGCCCACGAAGATCGTGCTCGGAACCGTCGGCGTCGCCGTCGTCGTTGGCGTCGCCCTGCTGGCCGGGATCACCCTCTGATGTTCGAACGACGGGAGCTGTCGGCCGACCTCGCGGCCGTCCGGGACGTCCACGCCCCCGGGGCGCTGGTCCTCGACAGCGACGGCGACTTCGAGACGCTGCCGCCGTCGGTCGCGGAGACCCTGCTCGCGGTCGTTGACTCGCTGGACCCGCTGGCGTACGACCCCGACTGGGTGCCGACCGACGCCCCGGAGCCGCTCTCGCGGCTGGCCGGCGGGGAGTTCACGGTCGGCGCGCCGGGCGACGGCGGCGTCGCCTGGACCCGGCAGACGGAGCCGCCGACGGTGTTCGTCAAGCCGCGGCTGGAGGGGTCGCCCGACGGCTTCGTCGACTTTCTCGTCAGCGAAGCGCTCGTCGAGATAGGGCTCGGAAAGCCGGAGAGCTTCCTCGGCTTCTTCCGCGAGGCCTACCCGGAGCTGTCGGCGGCGACGGGGCTGTCGCCAGCCGACACCTACCAGTTGGCGGCCGCGCTGTACGACGCCTACCTCGGCCACCACACCCGAGAGACGTTCGCCGGCTGGGCGGGCGACCGCGAGGAGCTGCACGCCCAGTGGGTCGACGCCGGCGAGCGGCTCGAGCCGCGGCTGTCGGAGCTGTCGACGGAGGTGGCGGTCGGCCGGACGGACGTCGCGTCGGCCGCCGAACTGGCGTGTGCGGCGGTGAAACACGACCTCGAGGTGCCGAAGCCGTTCGACGCGCTGGACTCGCCGGCCTACCGCAGCCACGGGCCCGACTTCGCGGTCCGATGGGCCGAGAAGACGTTCGCGGCGCTGGGCGGCGACGCCTGACCCTACGCGAACGCCGAGATGCCGGTGAGGTCCTCGCCGAGCACCAGGCTGTGGATGTCGTGAGTCCCCTCGTAGGTGTAAACGGTCTCCATGTTGGCCATGTGCCGCATCGGGGGGTGGTCGGCGGTGATGCCGTTGCCGCCGAGGATCTCGCGGGCGACCCGGGACTGGTCGCGGGCGGTGCGGACGTTGTTGCGCTTGGCCATCGAGACGTGCTGGGGGCGCAGCTCGCCCCGCTCCTTCAGGTCGGTCAGCCGATAGGCCAGCAGCTGTGCCAGCGTCACCTGCGTCGCCATCTCGGCGAGCTTCTCCTGTTGGAGCTGGAACCGGCCGATGGGACCGCCGAACTGCTCGCGGTCGGTGGCGTACTGCCGTGCGGTCTCGAAGCAGTCCCGGGCGGCGCCGACGGCGCCCCACGCGATGCCGAAGCGGGCCTGCGTGAGACACGACAGCGGCCCCTTCATACCCTCGACGCCCGGCAAGACGGCCGACTCCTCGACCCGGGCGTCATCGAGGTGAATCTCGCCGGTGATCGACGCTCGGAGCGACAGCTTCCCGTCGATCTCGTTCGTCGTCACGCCGGCGGTGTCGGTCTCGACGAGAAAGCCCCGGACGGTGTCGTCGTCGGCCGAGCGGTCCTTCGCCCACACGAGCGCCACGTCGGCGATCGGCGAGTTCGTGATCCATGTCTTCGTGCCGTTCAGGACGTAGCCGTCGCCGTCCCGCTCGGCGTGGGTTTCCATCGCCGAGGGGTCCGAGCCGTGGTCCGGCTCGGTAAGACCAAAGCAGCCGACCCGCTCGCCCGATCCCAGGGCGGGCAGCCACCGCTCCTTCTGGGCGTCGCTGCCGTAGGCGTGGATTGGGTACATCACGAGCGACCCCTGGACGGAGGCCATCGACCGAAAGCCGGAGTCACCGGCCTCCAGCTCCTGCATCAGCAGCCCGTAGGCCCGCTCGGAGAGGTCCGGCAGGCCGTAGCCGTCGAGGTTCGGCCCGAAGAACCCCAGCTCGCCCATCTCGGTGATGCGGTCGGTCGGAAAACTGCCCTCAAGCCAGTGGTCGCCGACGTTGGGCACGACGCGCTCCTCGACGAACTCCCGGGCGGTGTTCCGGACCATCCGCTCGGGCTCATCGAGGTCGGCCTCGAGTTGCAGGTAATCGAGCATAACCCGTCCATCGGACCGTATCGGCAAAAACGCTCGCACACGAGGAGAGTAATGTTCGGATACGAGATGAGGCGGTGACGGTTCGACTGAGCTCACCTCGGAAGCCCCCTCCCGCTCGACGGCTCCGACTCGCTGTCTCCGGAAATCAGCGATTGCCGGGAGTGAGCGGATCGGAGATCCGCGATCTACGGAAGAGCTTCGCTCTTCCGGTATGACGAACGACGGCTCGTGGAGCCATTTTTCGAACCACGATCCTCGGACGTCGTCCTGCGGGTTCCTCGCGCGGTGGAGCCGCCGATCGGCCGGCCCCTTCCGGTCCCACCCGGCGGTGGCCTGCACAGTCCACCGCTGCCTATCTGAATACCGCTAGAGAGAGCCGTTTCGAGGGGCCGACCCGGCGTCCTCGTCGACGATCATACTGCCGGCTATAACTCTTTCAAGACCGCGCTTCGGACGGGACTGCTTCACGTCATTACAGCCAGCAGTATCAATCGTTGGCGGGTTCGGCCCGTCGGTCGGCCAGCCGACAGAAGTTGTCGAACACCCGTTTTGCGGTCTTCGCCTCGTCGTAGGCGGACTCGGTGATACCCGCACAGACCGATTCGATGCGCTCCTCGGGGAGGTCTTTGCCGCGCGCCACCGTCTCGGCGGTCCGGGGGTCGTACTCGGGGTGGGATTGAAGACCGTACACGTTCCCGTGGCGGAACCCCTGGATGCCGTACTCGTTTTCGGCGATGCGGTCGGCGCCCGGCGGCAGGTCGGTGACCGCGTCGGAATGGGTGGTGAAGACGGTGAACGTCTCGGGAACGCCCTCGAAGACATCGTCGCCGGTGTGACGGACCGTCCGGTAGCCGAGTTCGTACTCGCCCATCGGTTCGACGGTGCCGCCGAGGACGTCCGCGAGCAGCTGGTGGCCCCAGCAGATACCCAGCGCCGGCAGGCCGCGGTCGAGCGCACCGGCGACCCAGTCGCGGGCGTCGGCTATCCACGGTTCCTCCTCGTAGAC
>PXRZ01000019.1 GCA_003022945.1 Halobacteriales archaeon QS_8_69_73
CTTCCGGTAGGCGTCCGTCTCGAGGAAGCGATTGCGGTAGTGGACGGCGTCCGCCGCGTCGACGGCCCCACCGGCCCGGTTGCCGGGGTCGAAGCCGAACCGGTAGCACATCGCCAGCCCGTCGAACCAGTGGTCGACGGTGTCGCCGCCGACCGAGAACGCCCCCGGCCCGTTACGGACGAGGCCCCCGTCGAGCCACCCGGGCAGCGACCCCTCGACCGCAAGCGACGCTGTCCGCTCCTCCGTCAGCGAGTGAAAGCCGGGCGTCGAATCCATGCCCGTCCCGACGGACGGCGGCGGCTAAACGGTAGCGGTCGTGTGTCCCGTCCGGCAACACCCATCCCCGCGGTCGAAGCGGACGGCGAGACGGGACCCGCCGGCCGAGGACACCGACCCCGACGACGCCGACCACGTCCGGGAGGAGTTCATCTCCCAGGTCCGCGGGGCGGGCGAGGGGTCCACCGACGACCTGAGCTGCATCATCAAGGACGAGAGGTCCCGACGGGAATCTCGGGGGGACGCTCGATCCGGGCGGAAGCGACGGGCCGACGCGGATGATCGCGATGCTACGGGATGTCTCCGACCGCGTCGAGCGCCGGCGGGAGCTCGAGGCGACGGTCGAGCGGCTGCATCACTTCGCCGGGGTCATCTCCCGCGACCTGCGGAATCCGCCGGCGATCGTCATGGAATCACATCCCTGAGCCGAAGGGATGTTTTAACTGGATTCGGCTTCTGATAACCATTGGTCGTGACAGACAGCGTTCGCATTTCTGTCGTTCAACTCGACGAGTACGGTCCGTGGACCGTCGAGCCGGCACCGCGACGAGAGACGGATCTCCAGGCGCTTCAAGCGCGCCTGTACGCTGACTTTGCGGACTTCGTCGGCCGCAGCGACGGATACGCGTTTTTCAACCGGTTCGACAACATGCTCGGCATCGCCAACGACGTCGGTACCGAGGAGTACGAACGGTTCCAGGAACGGGTCCGCAACCGGTATCCGGTCACCGTCAGCGTCGGCATCGGCGAGCGGGAGACGCCGGTCGGCGCGGTGGAGGCGGCGAGCCGGCAGCTGCAGGTCGCGGGGAGCGCACAGGACCCCGACAGGCTGGAGGTGCTCAGCGCCGGGCCCACGACCGACTCCGCCGGCCCCATCACGGTCGGACACTTCGATATCGTCGACGTGACGGAATCATTCACCGACACGGAGCACGCTGCCGCGGCCGGACTCGAGATACAGCAGTCGATGGTGGCGCTCAAGCGACGACTCCTGGCCGAGTACGACAGCATCGCGCAGTTCGTCGGCGGGGACAACATGATCGCCGTCTGTCCGCACCTGAGCGAGGACGCCTTCGGCGACATCGTCGATCACGTGTACGACCGGACCGGCGTCGAGTATCAGGTCGGCATCGGCTCGGGGGCGACGGCCCACGTGGCGGGTGGTCGGGCGAAGCGGGCGCTCGAGCACTGCCGAGAGACCGGAACGAGGGTACACGAGGCTGTGACGGCCCGCCAGCAGGCGGATGACTGAACGGGCACTCGTGTTCACCGACGAACGGGAGGTCTCCGTCCGACAGGTCGAGACGCCTGCCCTCGCGGAGAACGAGGTGCGCGTCGACGCCGACGTCTCAGCCATCAGCTCGGGAACGGAGCTGCTGATCTACCGCGACCAGGCGCCGGCCGGCATCGCGGCCGACTCGTCGTTGGAGACGCTGAACGGGGACCTCTCGTATCCGCTCCAGTACGGTTACTCGCTGGTCGGAATCGTCACCGACGCCGGACGTGGCGTCGACGACGAGTGGATCGGCCGCGAGGTGATCGCCTTTCACCCGCATCAGACCCGGTTCAACGCCACGACGGACTGTCTCACGCCGCTGCCGCCGGATCTCGACCGGCGGGCCGGCGCCCTGTTCCCGTCGGCCGAGACGGCAACGAACTTCCTGCTCGACGGCGCCCCGAAGATCGGCGAACGGGTGGTCGTGTTCGGCGCCGGGGTCATCGGCCTCTGTACCACCCGACTGCTCGCCGAGTTCCCGCTCGACTCGCTGGTCGTCGTCGAACCGCGTCCCTCGCGGCGCGACATCGCCCGATCGTTCGGCGCCGACGAGGCAGTTCGCCCGGAGGCGGTCGACACGCTGTTCGACGCCGCCGGGGACGAGGGGTCCGCCGACCTCGTTTACGAGCTGTCCGGCCGGCCGGAGGCGCTCGACGACGCGATCGACGTCGCCGGCTACGACAGTCGAATCGTGGTCGGGTCGTGGTACGGCTCGAAGCGGTCCGAACTCGACCTCGGCGGGTCGTTTCACCGCGACCGCGTCGAGATCGTCTCCAGCCAGGTGAGCACGATCGACCCGACGCTCCGCGGCCGGTGGTCGAAGGACCGCCGCACGCGGGTCGCTCTCGACAACCTCCGTCTGATCGACCACGACGCGTTGATAACCGACGTCGTTCTCTTCGACCGGGCCGAGACGGCCTACGAACGGCTCGATGAAACCACCGAGGGGACCATCCAGGTGCTCCTCTCGTACGACTGACATATGCCTGCCGACACCACAGCCGACGCGCACGACGGGACGTACGAACTGACGGTCACACGGGAGTTCATCGCCCAGCACTACCTGACCGTCCCCGACCCGGAGCCGCCCGAAGGGGACATCCACAGCCACCGGTTCACGATCGAGGTCGAGTTCGCCGCCGACTCGCTCGGCGAGTACGGCTATCTCGTGGACATCACCGAGGTCGAGGCGCTGCTCGACGACGTCGAGGGCCGCTACCGGGACACGCTACTCAACGACCTCCCGGAGTTCGAGGGGCTGAACCCGAGCGTCGAGCACTTCGCCCGCATCGTCTGCGACCGGTTCTGCGAGGAGCTCTCCGACGATAGTCCCGACGAGGTGACGGTTCGAGTCCGGGAGGACGACCTCGCGTGGGCGAGCTACCGGCGGGCAACGTGAACCAACCCCCGGATCCGCTATCTGGGTCGAAACGCGGCGTCGACGAGCGACCGCGTTCGCGCCGGTGGCGGACCGGCCGCTCGAGGCCCCTCCGGAGGCGCCGACCGTCGACCCGGCGATGGAGAAAATAAACCGAGAAGTCGATCGGCTTCTACGAGCCGGAGGCCGGCGCCGTCGGCATGTCGCCGGAGGCCGTCCGTCCCCTGCCGGCTGTGAGGTCTCGCCGGGCACCGGCGGCGGGTTCATGATGCTCGGACCCCTCCACATGTTGATGACGGTTTCGGTGCTCGACAGCTACGTCGAGTCGATGGAGCGAATCCAGCCCAACCAGGCGAACAACTACGGGAACACCCACGGCGGGGAGATGGTACGGTTGATGGACGAACTGGCCGCCGTCGCGGCGATGACCGTCGCCGGCGAGACCTGCGTGACGGCCCACATCAGTAGCGTCGACTTCCGCAACCCCATCCCAGTCGGCCACGTCGCGGAGCTGTCCGCCTACGTTTACGACACCGGCGACAGCAGCCTCGAGGTGTGCGTCGACGTCGAGAGCCGCAATCCCCGCGAGGACGAGGCCGCCCCGACGACGGCCGCCTGCTTCACGATGGTCGCCGTCGGCGAGGACGGCGACCCCGTCGAGGTGCCGACGGTCGTCCCCGAGACCGACCGCGGCGAGCGGCTCGTCGAGGCGGCACACTGCTGACGGCGACCCGGTGCTGACGCCGCTTTTCGGCCCCGATGGCCGCCTCGCGCCGGCGTAGCCGTCCTCGTCCGTCGGCAACCGTCCGTGGTTCGACCCCTCTGCCGGCGGGCCGCCGCCGTGTCCCGCGACACATCTCACTGCCCGCCCACGACTATCACGACGGTTAATTCCGTCTCGCCGTCGGGGCCGACGACCCGAACGTCGAAGCCGACCGCAAGCAGGACGGCCTCGTCGGCCCGCTCCTGAACGACGACGCCGTCGTCGACCACGCAATCGCCGAACCGCCGGCCGTCGTCGTCGACACAGTTGCCGTCCAGCCACTTCTCGGCGGCGGTGCCGTTGTACTCGACGACGTATGCCACCCCTGAATCGAGTCGTGACTGCTCCAGGGAGTCGGCGTCGTCGTCGATTTCGTCCCGGACGGCGTCGATCATCGCTCCGCGCTGGCGCCACTCGTAATCGCCGGCGGTCTCGGCGGCGGCGTCGTGGACCGACCGGTCGAGATACGCGACGGCGGTCTCGCCGGAGACGTCGGGTTCGGGGGCCGTGTCGGGGTGGTAGCCGAGCTGGAGGTACGCCAGCAGGACCGGCACGAGTCCGACCGCGACGACCGCGGCGGCGACGAGCACCAGCTGCCCCCGGTTCAGACGTACCATCAGGTTGTCCGCGAGGATGCGGTCGACGCGCTGCTCAAGGGCGTCCCGCTCGCGGTCGAAGGCGTCGGCCGAGCGGGTCACCTCCGACAGCCGCGTCTCGCCGGCGTGCCGCGGTGGCTCGCCCGCCAGCACCGTCGCCGCGTCCTCGGCGTAGGCGTTCAGCTGCGGTGTCTCGGTGTCGGCCGCCGGCACGCCGAGCGCGAACCCGGCCGTCACCGCGAGGATGAACACCACGCCGACGGCCGCCTCGACGATCGACAGCGACAGCTGCCCCCGGTCAGACACCGGCCGTCACCTCCAGCTGTGCCTTCGTCGTCCGCCGGGGGTAGTACGTCACCGTGACGTCGCCGGCCTCGGCGCGGCCCTCGAAGCGGAGTCTCGTCGTCTCGTACCGCGACAGCCGGACGTCGTGTTCGCCGACGATTCCGGCGGAGTCGTGCAGGACGACGCGATCGTTGGCCCGCACCGTTTCGACTCCGGCACCGGAGTCGATCTCGACCGTCGCCCGCGGGCTCCGCCGCGGCAGCGTGACGGTCTCGAACTCCAGCGGCGGCTCGAACGCGACGGTCTGCCGTTCGGCGACGACCGCCAGTCGCCGGGCGGTCGGGCCGGTCGGGTCGCCGCGCTCGTACACCGTCTCGCCGTCGACGGCGACGCGCAGAGGAACGTCGGGCGGGACGGCGGCTTCGACGTCGGCCGCCGTGAGCCGGCTGGCGTTGAGGACGTTCCGGCGGTCGGTCAGCGGACTGTCCGACGCCAGCAGCCGGTCGGCGATGGCGTCGGCCGTCGCCCGGGGGCCGGCGTTGCGCTCGGCGCTCGCGAAGGCGCCCTCGGCGACGACGACGGCGAGTCCCGCGGCGGTGGTGACCACGAGCAGCGCGACCGCCACGGCCGGGAGGTTCGCCTGTCCCCTCACGCGAGCCGCACCTCCAGCCCGCCGCCGGTCGACTCGACCCTGAGTTCGGTGCGGGCGCCGCTTTCCCACTCCCCGGTCACCCGGACGACCCTGGCCGGGAGTACGAGCGGCGTCGTCGTCGACACCGCGGGGTCGGGGTGTTCGAGGACGAGCACGTGGTCGCCGCCGTCGACCTCGGCGCGGACGCGGTACGCCGAGCCGGCGATGGTCGCCGGGAGGTCGACGGCGAGCCGCACCGACGCCACCGTCGCCGTCGGCGGGACCGCTGCCTCGATGTCGGCCGCCGCGTCCGCGAGGGTCCGCTCGGCGACCTCCGCTCCAGCCGCGCCGCGGTACTCCGCGACGGCACCGCCGTACAGTGTCGCCGCCACGAGCCCGATGTACAGCACCACGATCGTCGCCTCCATCGCTTTGCTGACGACGGGGCTCATCCCGCGGTCGGCCGCGCCGGTGTCAGCCACCGGCCGACACCTCCGCGTCGAGGTCGTGGACGACCAGGTAGCCGGTCCGTTCGCCGTCGAAGGTCGCCACCACGGTCGGCGGCTCGCCGGATTCCCGGGTGACCGTCGCGCCGAGCTCCTCGAAGGCCCGCTCCCAGGCGGCGGGGGCACTCGTCTCGACGGCGACCGCGAAGGTCGCGTCGCCGAGCGACCGTCGGTCGTGGCTCACGTTCGTCTCGACGGTCGCGGTGACGCCGCCGGTTCCGGCGGCCGACCCGACGTCGTCGCCGAGACGCGGCGCCCCGACGATCAGGATGTCGTCGTCGACGGTGACGAGCGGCTCCGTCCCGAGCCAGCTCCGTCCGCCGGTCCCGCGGACGACGGCGCCCGCGTGGAGAGCGACCCGACGGTTGCCGGCGCGGTAGACGAGCGCCCCGACGTCGAGTCGTTCGACGACGCTTCCGTCGGCCCGCACCTCGAGCGTTCGCTCGACGGCGTGGAGCCGACCCTCCGCGAAAGTCACCCGCCCGCGCTGTGACCCGGTCGCAGCCACGGGGTCGACGGCCGTCTCGAGGTCGGCGGCGACGCGGTCGGCGTCGGCCTGTGTGGCGCTAGAGTCGACGACCACGCCGACGGCCGCAGTGAGCGCCCCCATCGAGGCCGCCGCGATTCCGAGCAGCAGCGCGACGGCGACGACGTTCGACTGGCCGCGGTCACGGTCATAATCGCGGTCGCGGTTGCGGTTGCGGCTCATATCATCCCCGCCCCCGCGAAGACGGCATAGCAGACCACGACCAGCGCGCCCGAGTGCAGCAGCGCCTCGTACCGGCCTCTGGAGGCGGTCCCGGCGAACCAGCCGCAGGCGAGCATCGTCGCCTGCGTGACGACGTAGAACCGCCAGGCGTCGCGGTCGATGTCGACGGCCTGCGGGTCGATCGCGATCGTCGACCCCTGCGAGACGCTCGACAGCTGTGCGAACCCGTCGAGGACGTACGCGTTGACCGCGACCACGATACCGACGACCAGCAGTGCGGTCGTCCACTCGAGCGCGCCGGTGACGAGTCCGACGGTCTGTCGGGCCAGCGGCGTGCCGACGCGGTCGACGAACCGGTCGAGGGCCTCCCGCCGGGTGTCGCCGCCGCTGCCGGCCGTCGTGAGGCCGAGCGAGAACGCCAGGTCGTCGATGTCGGCCTGCAGCGGGCCGAAGTCGACCTCGCGGGCGACGGTCTCGACGGCCGCCCCGAACGGTTTGCCCAGGCTGACGTGACCGGAGACGGCGTGGACGAAGTCGCGTATCTCACGGTCCTTGGCGTCGTCGCGGCGCGCCCGCCGGAGCGCGACCAGTCCGACCGGCAGTCCGTGCGCGGCGTAGCCGAGCAGGACGGCATTCAGCGGGCGTTCGCCGAGCGCCCACAGGCCGCCGCCGACGACCGCCGCGACGGGCAGGAACACGACGGCGGCGCTCGCGGGATTCACCATTGTGCTGGCAACCAGCGCAAGCCCCGGCGGCCGCTCATACGTCGGCGTGTGGCTCGGTGGCCGCAGCTCCGACACCAGAACGGCGGTGATGGCCCCGACGACGAGGATGAACCCAGCGCTGCCGTAGATGAGTAGCGCCCGGACGGTCGGCGCTCCCGGCAAGCCAACCGTCGCCGACAGCCCCGGCGCCAGGACGCTCATGACGGTGACGATGATGACGAGCAGCGCAGGCAGCACGAGCAGGACGATGAACAGCTCCGCCAGCAGCTCGAGGAAGTCGCTGGCGCGCTGTCGCGTCCGCGACTGCCGGTGGGAGAGCATCCGCGACTCCATCCGGAGGTAGCCGACCAGCGCCTCGGTTCCGCGACGCCGCGGAGCCCGGCGTCGAGACTTCCCGTCAGCGCGGCCTTCCGAAGAACGCGCTCGAAGGCGGCGCTCGCCTCGCCGTAGGCGTCCTGTTTGGCCACCTTCCGGAGCATCTCGTGGTTGTCGTCGCTGCCGTTGGCTAGCGCCCGCAGGTACCGCACCGCCCCCGGTAGCGTTCGCTCGATGGCGCTGCGACGGGCGCTCGCCCGCCATCGCAGGTAGACGCCGCCGGCCCTGACGGTTATGAACTTGCCGGCACCGCCCGCTCCGATGGCGACCGCCGCCGTGTACAAACCCGGCACCGCCGGCGGCGGCGCCCGGTCGAGCCCCGGCACGGCGGCGGCGACCGTCCGGCCGACCGCCGAAAGCGTCGTCGACGGCAGCGCGAGCGCGACCGATAGCGCGAGACAGGCGACGCCGACCCCGATCAGCCACGAGGCGCCGTACACCCGTGCCAGGTACGTGTCGAAGCCGATCCGGAGGGCGGCCCCGCGGTACCGGTCGCGGTCCCGATCGTGCCGCGGCCGGTCGGCGTGCCGGGAGAACAGCGCGTACAGCCCCCGATCGAGGGCGGTCGGCAGCTCAGTCATCGACCCTCCCGACGTGGCGGCGCTGGAGCCACTCGACGGTCGCCGCCTCGTCCGTCCGGAGGTCCGACAGGAAGCCGAACACCGACTCCATGTCGTCGACCTCCTCCCGGACCAGGTATTCGACGTAGCCGTGCTTGCGGTGGAACTCCCTTTCGACGGCCTCGACGGATCGGTCGGTCCGCCCCGCGAGCCGGTCGAACGTCCGGAGCCCGCGGTGGGCCGTCGGGTCGCCGAGCTTCGGGTGGTCATAGGCGAAGCGCCACCCCCCGTCGGCCGTCCGTTCCAGCACTCTGTTGTAGTGGATCGTGGTGCCGTCCTTCCGAATGCACTCGGTGTCCAGCCCCTCGGCCTCGCGGTCGGTGAGCAGCTCGACGACCTCGCCGACGTACCGCTCGCCGTCGACCCGACGCGGGAAGACAACGAGGTCGATCTCCCGCAGGAGGTACGCCGGTAGTCCTTTTTCGATGACGCGGTTGACCAGCTTCTCGATGTCCTCGGCGTGGGTCGTCCCGAGGACGCCGTGGCCGGTCTGTAACACCTCGCCGAACGTCTCGAACGACGCCGCGGTGTTGATCTCGGCGACCACCTCGATGTCGGGGTTGAGGTAGTTGGTCTCCGTCATCAGATCGGCCATCGAGACGTTCTTGTAGTCGTCGCGGTGCTCGCGGGTCGTCAGCGAGACACCCGTCTCGTGCGGCAGCAGCACCTCCCGGGAGCCCTCGTCGATGCTGACCGGCCGGTCGTCGTAGTCGATGAACGGCATGTGAGCGTTCATCAGCGTCGTCTTCCCGACGCCGGTCGGCCCCGAGAACAGCACGACGCCGCGGTACTCGTACAGCATCCACAGCAGCGTGACGAGCTCGGTCGGCGCGGAGTCATTGTCCACAAGATCGACCGGCGTGAGCACGTCCGGCGCCTGCTTCCGGATCGAGATGTGTGGGCCGTCCTCGGAGATGGTCGGCAGCGCGACCGCACACCGGATGGTCTGGTCGACGCCGTCGGGATCGAGGTTCACCTTCGCCGAGGGCCGACTCGCCGACAACTCGACGCCGTCTCTGGCGGCCAGCTGGGTGACGACGTTGACGAAGGCGTCCTCGGAGTCAAACCGGAGGTTCGTCGGCTCGCGGCCGTCGCCCCGGGGGACGACCTTGACCCGTTCGTCGACGCGGTTGGCCTCGATGTCCTCGAGGTTCGGGTCCCGGATGGGGACCGTGAGCTGGCCATCGCCGGTCAGGTCCCGGAGGACGTAGTACAGCAGGTCGTCGAGGCGGTCGTCGGCGAAGCGGCGGTCGACGGGCGGCACCGCCAGCCCGTGGTCGGCCAGGAGGTCCCGGAGCCGGTGGCGGGTCGCGTCTAACCACGCGCGGGTGTTGCGGGCGGTCAGCCGTCGGGAGAGCAGCTTCTCGGCACGGTCGCGGACGACCGCCGTCCGGTCCCGGAAGGCGATCTCACCGTCGACGCCGCCGACGCCGACCTCCCAGACGCGCTCTTTGCACTCATCGATGAGCCGCTCGTCGCCCGGCAGCAGGTCCGGCTCCAGCACCGCGTACTTCCGCTCGAACGGGTCGGTCCCGAGGCTCCGCTCCCGGTAGCGGACGACCGGAATCTCGTAGCCCGCGAACGGAACGGTGTAGCGCTCGATGCGCTCGGCACAGAACCGGTCGCCGAAGTCGGGGTTTTCGATGTCCGTCGCCGCCGGCGCGTAATCGGTCAGGTGGACGAGCAGCTCCCCGTCGGCGAGGCTAGCCACCTCGAGACGGCCGTCCAGCGCATGCGGTGTCAGCTCGCCCAGACACTTTAGCTCCGACAGCGCATGGTACTCCAGCCGCCGTCGCTCCGCCGGCGAGCAGTCGACCAGTCGGTCGATGGCCCGCTCGTACTTCGAGCCGAACCCCGTCTCGAGCCGCTCGACGGCCCCCTGACGGGTACGGGGCCGCCGCAGCTCCGCGTCGGCGAAGTGCTTCAGCACCGACTCCAAGTCGCGCTCAGCGCACGCCGACAGCCCCGGCTCGCGGACGTCGTAGACGAACTCCCCGTTCTCGGTTTCGACCGTGGCGACGACCCCCGACCCGAGGGCGTACTGGTCGTGGACGTCCGGGGCGTACCACGCGTCCGGCGAGTCGGGCGGTTCCGGCGGCGGCACCGTCGGTCTCATCACAACGAGATTTCTGTAAATTACCGCACTTAAAACTTTGTAACAATTGGGCCGCCACGGACGACGATCGCGCTCGCGACGGCCTCCCAACCTCGTATCCATCATAGTCCTGTGTTCACTAACGAACATCGCCCGACACGTCTCACAATCGATCGAAACTTCCGACGAATTTCGATGTTCTGTCACAAATTCGTCCGCAGGTACGCGACTGAGAAACAATCCTGTGACATGAAATCGTCGGTGCCGTGCGACGACACGATAGCTGGCCACGGCTTTCGAACCCCACCATTATTTTCCCTGCGCGACGCTTACGCACCCATGCTCGATTCGAAGGACCTCCGCGTGATAGTCGTCGGAAGCGGTCGGACCGGCCTCCAAACGGCCCGCCTGCTCGACGATCGGGGCCACGATGTGATCATAATCGAACGGAACCCCGACCGCGTGCAGGAACTCATCGACGAACGCGTCGCGACGATCATCGAGGGGGACGCTACCAATTCCGAGATCCTCCGGCAGGCCGCCCCCGAACAGGCGGACGTGATCGCCACCATGACCGATACGATGGGAACGAACTTCACGGTCTGTACGCTCGCGACCGAGATCAATCCGGACATCCGGACGGTCATGCGGTCGGTCTACGAGACGACCGAAGATTACGCGAAGTTCGTCGACGACATCGTCTTTCCCGAACGCGCCGGTGCCCGGGCGACGGTCAACGCCGTCGAAAGCGGCATCCAGGCGCTCAAGGACACGTCCGCACAGGTCGACTTGCTGGAGATCCGTATCGCTCCCGGCGCCCCCATCGCCGGGCAGACGCTCGCCGACGTGAACCTTCCCGAGGGATGTGTCGTCATCTCCGATATCGAACAGACTCGCATCGCGACCGCCGAGACCGAACTTCGACCCGGGCAGACGTACGTCATCGCCGTGGAACCCGGCGGTGTCAACGAGATCCGGCAGTTGTTCAGAGGGTAAGCGTTCGCCGGACGACCCGTGATGCGCCGGCGGCACGGCTCACGCCGCGGCGACGCTGTACGTCTATATCTCCCTTATCCCGAACACCGTTCTCGATTTCACCGTCGACCGATAACGGAGTCGCCGGCGAATGATAAGAAAATGTACATATGAAACCATTAATGTGGACTGATACACAGGAGGTAGTACGTCTTACCGATGGGACAAAGTAGTCGTGGGCCGTCGGCCGAACTCGGGCTGCTCGACGCGACGATGATCGGCATGGGGGCGATGATCGGGGCTGGCATCTTCGTGTTGACCGGACTCGCCGCCGACATCGCCGGCCCGGCCGCGATCGTCGTCTTCGCGCTGAACGGCGTCGTCACCGCATTCACCGGCCTATCGTACGCGGAATTGGCCGCCTCGATTCCGAAAAGCGGCGGCGGCTACGCCTTCGTTCGAGAGATCTTCAACGACTTCTCGTCGTTCATCATGGGCTGGATGCTCTGGTTCGCCTACATGATCGCCGGAGGCCTGTACGCACTCGGCTTCGCGCCGAACTTTCTCGAACTGTTGCACGTCTACGGAGTCGTGCCGTCACCCGACGAGGTCGGTGCCATCGTGCTCCCGGTCGTCGATGTGGCCGTGCCGCTCGCCTTCGCGCTGGCGTTCGTCGCCGTGCTCGGCCTGGTCGCGCTCAACGCCGTCTCGACGGCCGCCAGTGGAAGCGCCGAGACGATCTTCACCATCATCAAGGTGAGCATCCTGGTCGTGTTCGTCGGATTCGGTCTCTCGTCGCCGATGTTGTCCGAGGCCGAGTTCCAGCCGCTGTTTCCCGAGGAGACCGGTGCGGCCGCGATTCTGCCGGCGATGGGGCTGACGTTCATCGCCTTCGAGGGGTACGATCTCATCACGACGGTCACCGAGGAGGTCGAAAATCCCCGTGAGAACATCCCGAAGGCGATCTTCGTGAGTCTGGCTGCGACCGTGGTCATCTACTTGGCGGTTGTCGCCGTCGCCGTCGGGACGCTCGGAGCCGACGGGCTCGCCGACGCCGGAGAGGCGGGAATCGCCGCGGCGGCGACGTCGTTCATGCCGACCGGTCTGCCGGTCATCCGGAACGGGGGGGCGCTCATCGTCTTCGGAGCGGTGTTCTCGACGCTGACGGCGCTCAACGCGGTCGTGATCGCCTCCTCGCGGGTGGCGTTTTCGATGGGTCGCGAGGGCCAGTTGCTGCCTTCCTTCGGCCAGCTCCACCACCGGTACGGGACGCCGTTCGTGGCGATTCTCGCGAGCGCGGTCGTGATGCTCGGCTCGGTAACACTGCCGACGCAGAGTGCGGGAAACATGGCGAGTCTGTTCTTTCTGCTGTCGTTCATCATCGTCAACGTCGCCGTGATCAGACTCCGGCGGGAGCGTCCGAACATGAACCGCCCCTACGAGATGCCGTTCTACCCGGCCCCTCCGCTGATAGGCATCGTGCTCAACCTGATCCTGGCCGGGGTGCTCGTCGAGTACCTGATCCGGACGGATCTCCTGGCGCTGGTGCTCAGTGCCGCCTGGATTCTGCTCGGCGGGATCGCCTACCTCGGATTGAACCGACTGCGAACGGAGCCGACCCGCATCCCGACGGACGACGATCCCGAAATCACCCCGGAGGTCGAGGACTGACACGATGACCAGTGATCTCGATATCATCGTCGCCGGCGGCGGGCGCGTCGGATTCCAGACCGCGGAGCTCCTCGCGAACCGCGGTCACGACGTGACGATCGTCGAAACCGAAGAACGGGTCATTTCGGAGATAGCCGACGAGTGGGTCGCGACCGTCATCCAGGGCGATGCGACGGATCCGGACATCATCGAGCAGGCTGGCATCGACCGGGCCGACGCGATCGCGGCGTTGACGGGTGAAACGGGGCTGAACCTCGCGGTCTGTCTGGCCGCGTTGGAGCTGCAGCCGGAGATCCGGACCGTCGCGCGCATCGACCGCGCGACTGCCGAGTCGTACACCCGGTTCGTCGATGCGATCCTGTTTCCCGAACGTGCCGGCGCACGCGTGGCGGCGAACGAAATCGTCGGCAGCGACGTCCAGACCCTGGTAGACATGACGGGGAATCTGGAGATCATGCTCGTCCGAGTCGCCGAGGGAGCTCCGGCCGCCGGCAAGCGCCTGACCGACGTGCGCCTGCCCGCAGGAGCGCTGGTCGTCTCCGACGACGACGGCAACCGGATCGCTCGGTCGGACACCACGTTGACCCCCGGCAGCCGATACGTCGTCGCCATAGAGCCGGACGTTGCCGACGAGGTGATGAACCTGATGCGAGGATGACATCCTCCCCGACTTCCGGTCTCACCTGGACTGCCGTCCGTGCGCCCCGTATCTGGCGAGACGGCCGAAACACCGATCGAAGTCGGTAGCTCCTCCAGCGGTCGGCCCGCGTCTCCGTGTACCGGATCGAGCCCATCGCTGCGCTGCACTGCACGACGACCCCCCTACTACCGATTCCCTCACCGACGAAGCTCGGTCGGACGCCCCGCCGCCCGACGCGCTCCACGAGGGTCCCGAACGCGGCCTCATGTATCCGAATCCGCTGAACGGCGGACCCATATCACCAGGTCGGCCGCGGGCCACCGTCATGCGGCTCCGTCCGGACGGCGGCCGGCCCTCGAGCGCCGAAGGCAGCGCAGCGGCCGCGCTCGAACCGGAACCACACGGTGAAGTAAGCTCCTGGGCGCTGTTTCCGTTTGCCCGGGGAGCGACTCCTCACAGGAGGTCCCGCCGACGGACGTACCCGGGACCGACGAGCGGTGCGACGACGGCCCAGGCAACGGTCGCTTCGGGCTCGCCGGGCACCTGACCGGCGAACGTCTCGAGCCGGAAGGCGAGTCGCGCCGGCGCGGGCCCGAGAGCGACGCTCATCACCAGCGCGGTCGCAGCAGTGACGGCGACCGCCGGCCGCAGGTCGCCGTTCAGCCGGACGAGCCCGCCGGCCCGATCGCGACCGCCGCGATGAGCCGCGTCGCCCGGAACACGGCCCGGCGGGACCGTCACCAGGTGTCGCCGGGTCCGCGACGGTCGAGAAACGCTCGGCCGCCGGACGGGGCGACCACATGCCCCGGGACCGTCGCGGTCGCCGCCCGGAGACGACCGGCCAACCTGCGGGCCGTCCGTCAGGGCCGACCCCGGTACTCGCGCGTGGCCGTGGGCCGTCCGCCGGCAGTTAGACGATCTCGTCGAACGACGCCCGGCGCCTGCCGTCCGCGTCGTCCTTGCCGGCGGGCACCCACAGCACCTCGGGATCGTCCGCGTCGCTCTCGCCGGGGTCGACGTCGACGACCTCGATTTCCTCGCCGGTCGCGATCACTCGACACCGGTCGCCGAGGTCGACGCCGCGCTCCTCGCGCAGTCGCTCGACGGCCTCCTCGTAGCGGCGCCGGCGCTCGGCGACGGCGCAGGGTTCGTGCTCGATGCGGAGCGCCGAGAGGGTTTCGAACTCCTCGCCGCAGGCGTCGCAGGCGTACATACCGTTTCCTCCGTCGCCGACCGACAAACCTCTGGGGGTCTCGCGTCGGCCGTCGAGTGCGTCAAGAACGTCCCGCGAGCCCGAAAAGAGCCGGAGCGAGCGGACTCCGGGGTTTGCAGCGAGGATCAGTTCTCCGTATTGGTGTCCTGTCCGACGACGACGACGGTCGAGCTGGTGCCGTCGGCGGCCTGCCAGCTCGCCCGCTCGAAGCCGGTCGCCCGGACCTCGAAGTCACGGAACTCGTACTCGCCGGTCCGGTCGGGGACCTCGACGAAGTACTCCAGCGACGTCTCGCTGCGCACCCGCTGCTCGAAGTACACGTACTTGACCTCGCCGTCCTCGCCTTCCTCGACGCGGCTGATGTTCGAGCCGTACTCCTCGTAGACGTCCCAACTCGCAGGGATGACGTCCCGGACCTGCCCTTGGACGTTCGCGCTTGCGTTCAGCCGGATGCGGTTGGTCTGGCCGGCCGTGAAGACGGAAGTGTCGTCGGTCCGCTCGCCCTCCTGGCCGAGGTCGACGACCGTCACGTCGACCGTGTCGGTCGCCGTGTTGGGCTCCTCGGCGTCGTCGCTGACCTCGACCTCGAACGTCAGCGTCGTGTTGCCGTCGACGTCCGGGGCGGTGAACTCCGGCGTCGCGGTCGAGGCGTTCCGCAGCGTCACCGACGGGCCGGCCGTCTGGGTCCACTCGTAGGAGACGTTCCCGCCGTTGGGGTCGAACGAGGCCGACCCGTCGAGTTCGAACTGCCGCAGTTCGATGCCGGTTTGCGGCTGGCCGGCGTCGGCCACCGGCTCGACCGTGTCGATGAACAGCTGGATGTCGCAGGACGCGGTCGGCGTGAGCAGTCCGAACCGGCTGGTCGCGACCGCGTCGACGGTCGTTTCACTGTCGCGGCTGTCCTGGAGGGTCCCGTCGGTCGTGACGGTCTTCACGCCGGACGACGACACCGGGTCGTCGGCGTCGCCGAGCCGGAGCTGACCGTCGTCGCCGGCCAGACTGTACACGGTCTCGGTGTACTCTTCGGTGTCGAAGTCGCCACGGTACTCGCCGTTAGTCGAGAACTCGGAGACGACGTCCAGACCGGGGTCGCCGACCCACAGCGACCCGTCCAGGTAGGCGATGCCAGCCGGCGACCCGGTGACGCCGAACTGCCTGACCGTCCCGCCCCCGTCGAGGTCGATCTCGGCTACCTCGCCGGCCTGGAGCGAACTCACCCACAGCGAGCCCTCGGCGATAGCCAGCCCGGAGCCGTAGTCGAACGGCATGTCGTAGGTGTCGACGACCTCCTCGCTTTCCGGGTCGATCTTGACGATCCTGTCCGTGCCGTCGCCGGTGTCGACGATCGCATATACGAACTCGCCGTCGGTGGCGAGACCGCCGTCGACCCCCGGTGTCACTTCTATCGGGAACTCGACGTCGGACGTCCCGTCTTCCTGTGTCGTGGTAGCCGCCGCGGCGCCGGAGAATGCGGCGGCGAACAGCGCTACCACGACTAACACCGACAGAACGGTTCTGAGACGATGCGTCAGTCGTCTTGGGGTGCGTGTGTTCGTACCCATCACCGGGCATTCCCGACAACGTGCCTATAAAATTTGTAGCAAAACCGTCCAAAATATGACCGTGATTCTGGATATACCGGTCCGTTCCCGGGCCCGCAGACAACTACTCAAAGGTATATATCCGGCTGCTCGATACCGGTACGGAACGAGGAGAGTAAACTTTCAACCGTGTCGGTAAACTCCGGAATCGTGACCGTCGATCTGTACTCGTCCACGCCGGAGCGGGTAACGGCGACGCTGGCTACCTTCTCGAGCGGGCCCGGACGTCGCCGATCCCGGACGTCGAGTGAACGGTTACGACCGTAGGCGCCGCCAGGCGACGACGCCGCCGACGGCCGGCAGCCCGAAGACGAGGGCGTACGGCGCGAGGTAGGCGACGGCGACGACGAGCGCCCGGACGGCCCGGGCGGTTCCGGCGGCTCCTCGTTCAGTTGGACGGTGATCGTCGCGAGGGCGACGTCCCGCTCGAGGGCCGCCTGTCGGGCCTCGAGCCGCTCGATCTCCTCTTGGACGTCCGACAGTTCCCGCTGGACTGCGAGGACGTCTTCGGTGTCGTTGGCCCCGTCGTACAGCTCCCGGAGCCGGTCGCGCTCGGCTCGGAGGTTCTCCAGGCGGGCCTCGATGTCGACCAGCTGGTCCGTGACGTCCTCGCTTCGGGTGTCGATGCTTCGGACCTCGCCTCGCGACTCGATCTCGGCGACCGTCGAGTCGAACTCCTCGCTCGGAACTCGGACGGTCATCGTCCCGGTCCGCCAGGTCTCGTCGTGCCGCTCCTCGACCTCCTGGCTGCTGTCGCTGACGAAGCCGCCGCGTTCGGCGGCGAGACGCCGAATCCGCTCGCTGGCCCGCTCGGTGTCGTTCACCCGGAGCCGTATCTCGCCGGTCCGTATCGTCTGCCGTTGCCGGGTCTGGAGCCGCTGTGCGTCGCTCACGTCGCCGGCGTCGTCGCCCCCGGCGTCCACGGCGTTCGCGCCGCCGCCAGCACCGGCGGCGTCCCCGGCCGCGGTGGCGGCGTCGCCGTCGGCGTCGGGCCCCGAGTCAGCGTCGCCGTTTTCAGTACCGCCGAAGCCACTGCAGCCCGTCAACGCGACGAGCAGGACTACCGCGACGACGGCGTACGTGCGTCGGCTCACGTCACCGACACCGGGGTACAGGCTCCTAAAGCTGGCCGTATATCAAACGGCTCTTTGAGCCATGCGGTGGGCAGGTCGGTGGCCACCTGCGCGTCCGAATCGTCCTGAGCGTTCCGCCTCAGCTGGCGGTCGACTCGCCGGCTCGCCACCCCGGCGCCGTCGGCACCGTGCCGCGAGCGACAGCGGCAAGTGCCCGCTGGTGGTAGGTCACGGTCGTCCCGATGGACCCCGTCGAGCGCCTCGGCCGGCTGTTCGAACGCGGCGGCGTCATCACCGCCGACCGCTTCCGGCGGACGGTCGAGCTGGCGTGGCCCCGCGTCGTCACCGGTTTCGCCATCATGTCGAAGCAGACGGTCGACCTCGCGATGGTCGGCATCGCCGTCGGCACGGCCGGCACCGCCGGGCTGGCCTTCGCCCTCGCCTACTGGGGGGTCGTCGCCCTGCTCGGGCTGGGACTGGCCGGCGGCACCGTCAGCCTCGTCTCCCGGATCTACGGCGCCGACCGGCCCGAGCGGGCGTCGCTCGTCGTCACCCAGAGCGGCCTGCTCGCCGTCGCCCTCGCGGTCCCGATCATGGCCGTCTTCGTCACTCTCTCGGAGCCGCTGGTGAGGCTATTGGGCGCCGACCCAGCGTCGGTCCGGTACGGCGGCACCTATCTCACCGTCGTCGCCCCGGCGGTGCTGTTCGAGCTGCTCAACCTCATCTCCAGCCGGACGTACACCGGCATCGGCGACACCTACACCGAGATGGTCAACCGGGCCGCGGGGGCGCTGCTCAACGTCGTTCTCAGCGCCGGGCTCATCTTCGGCGCCGGCCTCGGCGTCGCCGGCGCCGCCCTCGGAACGGCCGTCTCGACGGGCGTCGTGACGCTGACGCTCGGCTGGGGGATGACCGGCCGCAGCTACGGCGGCCGCCTCGGCATGGAGCCGAGCCCGGTGCCCGTCTCCGCCGGCCGGCCGTGGGTCGACCGGGGGCTGCTGCGACAGCTGCTGGAGATCTCGCTGCCGGAGATCGGCCGCCGGCTCGCCCAGGGGCTCATCGTCTTCCCGCTGCTGTGGGTGGCGGCGGCCTTCGGGCCCGTCGTCGTGACGGCCGTCGAGGTGGCCCGCCGGGTGCGGACAGTCGTCAACAGCCTCAACTGGGGGCTCTCGCTGGCGTCGAGCTCGCTCGTCGGCCGCCACCTCGGCGAGGACGACGAAACGGAGGCCGGCGCCGTCGGCGCCGGTATCGTCCGGCTGGCGTTCGTCCTTTACGTCGCCGCCGCCGCGGCCGTCGCGCTGCTGGCGACGCCGCTTTCCCAGCTGTTCGTCGGCACCCCGGAAGCGGTCGCCCGGACGGCGCCGTTCGTCGTCGTCGCCGCCGTCAGCGCGGTCGGCCAGGGCGTCGACGGCGCCGCCACCGGCGCGCTCATCGGCGCCGGCGACACCCGCCTGCCGTTCGCCGCGTCGCTCGTCGGGCGGTACCTGTTCGCCCTGCCGGTCGCCGTCGCCGGCCTCCTCACGCCGCTGGGCGTCGCCGGCCTCTACGCGGCGCTGCTGCTGGAGATGCACGTCCCCGGCTGGATCAATTACGCGCTGTTCCGCAGCGGGCGCTGGAAGGCCGTGAGCCGGCGCTACGGGCCCCCGACCGACGCCTGAGAAGCGACCGAGTGGTTACAACTGGGCGGTCATCCGACGGCCCGGCGGAGTAAACTACCCCGCCCTACTCGCTCCCTTTCGCCTTGCGGCGGTCGGTCACTCCTTGAGGGCGGGGCTTTCCCGCACCGCAATTGTACCCCGCGACCCCGTGTGGTTCGAGAGAGCGAAGCTCTCTCGTCATACCGAGGGAACGAAGTTCCCTCGTCGCTCGCGGGACCGAAGGTCCCGCTCACTCACGAAAGGCGCTTCGCGCCTTTCGAACGACATGGGCGCGGCCCGGCTTCCTTTTGCCGTTCCACGGTGGAGGCGGCGGGTCGGAGCAGTGCTGCGACCCGCGCTTACCGGACCTGTGCCGTGGATCGTCCTGCCGGTTTAATTGCCGGTGGACGGCTCGTGCGTCCCCGACTACAGGGTGCGAGGCCGTCCGGCCTCGCACCGCAGATGCCGGTTCACTCGCGGCATCTACCGACCCCGACGTGTGCGGGGACGACAGTAACCCGAGAGACGGCCCACGAGGGAAAAACAGGTTGCCACACGGTGAAAGTGAACGGAGACGGGCGCTCCTCCCCGCCCTGCCGCTCGCTTCGCTCGCGGCTAAGGAAGGGGGCTCCGCGCCCTGCACCGCTACCGCTGAACGGGCGAGGCCTGCGTGGCGGCTTCGCCGTGGTTCGAGAGAGCGACGCTCTCTCGTCATACCGGAAGAGCGAAGCTCTTCCGTAGATCGCGGATCTCCGATCCGCTCACTCCCGAAAATCTCCGGGGTTCGGAGACAGCGCCCACGAGCCGGCCGAGGGCGTTCGAGGCGGTCACGGAGTCCATTCGTCAGAATACGGTCGAACCACTCCCGTCATACGCGGACACCGGCTGCTCGCGGGTGCAGAACGAAGACGAGGCGAGAGGTGCCGGATGCCGGGGAGTCCGGCGCGGGTGGTCGGGCGCTCGCGGCGGGCCGTGTGTTTCGCCATCACGACGAGAAAAGCGTCGTTCAGGCATGTAGGAGTACACCGTCATTAGTTATAAACCCTGCTGTCCGGGAAGGTTACCGGCGGTCGTCGAGGGCGGGGAACTCCGCCCGGACCGTCTCGACGCGGTCGGGGTCGACGTCGGCGGTCACGACCGCCGGCTCCTCGCCGGTCGTCGCCACGGGCGTCCCCCAGGGGTCGTAGACGGTCGAGCGGCCGACGAGGTCCGGGTCCGGGTCCGGGTCGGCGTCGATGATCGCCGAGCCATTGACCGCGCCGACGTACAGCAGGCTCTCGACGGCGCGGGCCCGCGGCAGCAGCTTCCAGTGCTCGACGCGGGGGTACGGCCAGGCGCTCGGCACCAGGACGAGCGTCGCGCCGGCGTCGACGAGCCGGCGGTACAGCTCCGGGAACCGGAGGTCGTAGCAGGTCGTCACGCCGACGGTGTGACCGCCGATGTCGGCCGTCGGCAGGTCCTCGCCGGCCACCAGCAGTTCGGCCTCTGCGGAGTCGTAGCCGAAGAGGTGGTGCTTCCGGTGAACCGCCTCGGGGTCAAGTGGTTGAGACGCGGAGCGTCTCGCCATCACGGAAGACTTTGTCTTCCGTATGACCCCGAGGCTTCCCGTGGATTAGTTGGACACTCCCACGCGACCATCGGCCTGATAGCCTCGAACGGTCGGATGGGTCACGGTCGGGGCGTCCACAGCCCCCGATGCCTGCCGTCGCACCGTCCGAACAACGGGAAGGCTGTTGAGAGCAGGCACATTCCAGTCCTGATGCTTCTTGACGCCTTTCACGGCGATATTGACGCTCGCACCACGGTCGCTGTGGTCTTGATGCTCACAGTCTCGACACTTGAACCGCTTTTTGTTGCGATTCGCTCGTTCAGCGTGCCCGCACAGTGGACACCGCTGACTCGTCTTGTACGGGTCAATCCATCCTGTCGGGATGCCCTCGAACGCGGCCTTGTACGATGTGTAGTATTGGAGAGCGCGGAAGGGAAGGTGGTGCAAGCGTCGGTTCATCCGCGTCCCGTAGTCGATACTGTCGCGCATCTCTTTGAGGTCTTCAAAGACGATGCACGGCTTCTCGAACTGCTGACTCCACTCCACAATGTGTCGAGACACCTTGTGGAGTCTGTCGCGGATAAACCGCTCCTCACGCCCTTCGAGCGTGTCGTGGATGCTGTCTTTTTCCGCGTTCTGAACGCGCTTCCGCATCGTGAAGTAGCGGTGGCGCTCAAACTTGATTTCGGGGAAGTCAATAACCAACGTATCTTCGACGCCATCTTCGCTGAGCGCGGTCAGCGCGACGTTATCCTCGTTCACATCCACACCGACGACCGCCCGTGAGTTCTGCTTATTTCGAATGGTTTGCTCGGTATTGGTGATGTTGACGTGCAACTCGGCGTTCTCGTCGTGGAACAGGGCTTCTGCTGTCCCAATCTTCCATTCGTCGCTTGTGAGCGCGGTCTTGAGAATGTCGAGATGAGCGTCGTCGCCTTCGAGAATACCTTTGACGTGCTTGTAGGGTTTCGCGCTGATGCGGAACGCTACGTTGCCGTCGTCGGTGAGCGACAGGTTGTACCCTTCCTCGTAGTTCGCACGAAGCGGGTACGCGCCGTCTTTAGTGTGGCTCGGTTGGCCGAAGTCGTCGTACTCGCAGTAGTTCTCCATCGCACCGAGTGCCTTCGCAACGACGCGCTGTGTCGTGTTTTTCACAATGTTGGCGTCGTCGGCCACGCGGTCGGGAATCGCGTCCCAGTCCACGCCGTCTTTGGCGAGGCGGATGGTTTCGTTGTACACCGAGCGTGATTCGAGACAGGCGTCACGGAGCAGACTCTCGTTGTCACTCTGGATGTCGAGTTGGAAGTCGAACGTCTTGACGAGAGCCTGTGCGTCGATCATCCTTCGTCGTCGGGTTGGACGTGACGGTAGTGGAGGAGGAGCGTGCGGAGTACGCTGTCGAAACTCGTGTGGCCCTCCCCGTCCTTGAGTTCGTCAAGGTCGTCGTACACGGCGTCGGATACCTTGAGTTGCTTCGTCACGTCTGCTCTTTGTTCCCCCACAATTAAAAGTCTACTGATGGTTGTCTACAAGCCACTTCAGAGAATACTTTCTGATTGGTCGTTGTACTGGTAGGTATGGGCGAAAAGCGGTCAAACCACACGGTGTACAACGTCAACTACTACTTTGTGTGGTGTCGAAGTCTTGCAAGACCGCAGGTCTTACAGACCTCGCTGAGCTTCGCTCAGATTAGTACCACCACGCGATTCTTGAATCAATCGAGGACTCGCTGGAATCGAGTTTCCGCGATGTGTGCGACGAGTACGGCTACGAGATACTGTCGTTACACGCCTTTCCCGACCCCATACACCTGTTGTCGTCAGTCTATCCGAAACACGCACTGAGTGAGATTGTGCGGACGATCAAGAGCATTACGTGCAGGAGATGTGGGAACAGCACGAGCTGTTTTTGCAGAAGTATCTGTGGAGTGGCGGGTTTTGGGAGGAATCGTACTGCGTCGGGACAGCAGGAGATATTTCGACCGACACGATTGAGCAGTATATTGAGCGAACGGAACACGTTTAACGGGGGTTACGGCCTTCACCCTCGGGGTCAAGTGGTTCGAGACGCGGAGCGTCTCGTCACCTGCTCACGGCCGTAGGCCGTTCGCATGGTCCGAGGGACGTAGACCCTCGCTTATTACGGGAATCTGCGATTTTCGAACGACCCCGAGGCACTCGGCTTGTTCCGCCTGTAGACCAGCCGCCGGTCACCGTCGGCGTCGAAGAGGACGGCGGTGTTCGCGAGTCCCTCCGGCGCGGGGACGGACTCGCCGGCGGCCGCCGACGCCGCCAGGTCCTCGACGACCGTCCCTGCGAGAACAGCGACGTCATTGGCGACGGCCGCCTCTCGGAGCCGCCGGTGGGTCGGGCCACCGAGCGGCCCGGCCGCGTCGGCGTAGTCGTCGAAGGCGAAGTAACCGACGTCGAACAGCTCCGGCAGCGCGACGCAGTCGGCGCCGTCGGCCGCGGCCCGCCCGACGGCCGCGACGGCGCGGTCGACGTTAGCCTCGACGGCGCCGCGCTCGACGGCCTGCTGGGCGAGCGCGAGCCTCACGGCTCGAGAAACGCCCGGGCGTCGGCCTCGAGGTTGGCCAGCTCGTCGTCGAGCTTCCGCTTGAAGTACGTCTCCACGCCCGGCAGTCGGCCGTCAACGATGAACCGGTTGATGAGCCGCGTGTCGCTGTCGTCGGTCGCCTCGAGGGTGTGTTCGCCCTGGACGTTCATCGCCCGCGAGCGGCCGACGAACTCGACGTACCGCGGCTCGTCGAGCGCGACGTCCTCGGTCTCGACGGTGATGGTCCTATCGAGCCGCGGGACGGGCAGCTCGACGTGCCAGGTGGCGGTCCGGTCGCCGGTCGTCTCGAAGTCCTCGACGACGCTTATCGCCCCGGCGCGGCGCTCG
>PXRZ01000020.1 GCA_003022945.1 Halobacteriales archaeon QS_8_69_73
CAAGACGTTCCGGCTGAACACGACCGTCTGCCCGCCGTACAACGCCGACTTCGACGGCGACGAGATGAACATGCACGCCCTCCAGAACGAGGAGGCCCGCGCGGAAGCCCGGGTGCTGATGCGCGTCCAGGAGCAGATGCTGTCGCCGCGGTTCGGCGAGAACATCGTCGGCGCCATCCAGGACCACGTCACCGGGACCTATCTGCTGACCAACCAGAACCCCGACTTCAACGAGACGCAGGCGCTGGACCTGCTGCGGGCGACCGGCGTCGACGAGCTGCCGGCGCCGGACCGTTCCGAGGACGGCGTCGACTACTGGACCGGTCGGACGGTCTTCTCGGAGCTGCTGCCGGAGGGACTCAACCTGGAGTTCACCTCCTCGGCCGGCGACACGGTCGTCATCGAGGAGGGCCGGCTGGCGTCGGGGACCGTCGACGAGGACGCCGTCGGGGCCTTCGGCGGCGAGGTCGTCGACACCATCTGCAAGGTGTACGGCAACACCCGCGCCCGGCAGTTCGTCAACGAGGTGGCGACGCTGGCGATGCGGGCCATCATGCATTTCGGCTTCTCGATCGGCATCGACGACGAGTCCATCGAACGGGACGCCGAAGACCAGATCGACGAGGCGATCGAAAGCGCCTACGACCGGGTCGAGAGCCTCATCGAGGCTTACCACGCCGGCGAGTTGGAGAGTCTGCCCGGCCGGACGGTCGACGAGACCCTGGAGATGAAGATCATGCAGACGCTCGGCAAGGCCCGGGACTCGGCGGGCGACATCGCCGACGACAACTTCGCCGACGACAACCCGGCCGTGGTGATGGCCGAGTCCGGCGCCCGTGGGTCGATGCTGAACCTGACCCAGATGGCCGGCTGCGTCGGCCAGCAGGCCGTCCGCGGCGAGCGGATCAACCGCGGCTACGAGGGCCGGACGCTGTCGCACTTCCGGCGGAACGACCTCTCGGCGGACGCCCACGGCTTCGTGGAGAACTCCTACCGGAACGGCCTGACGCCGAAGGAGTTCTTCTTCCACGCGATGGGCGGCCGCGAGGGCCTGGTCGACACCGCCGTCCGGACGTCGAAGTCCGGCTACCTCCAGCGGCGGCTCATCAACGCGCTGTCGGAGCTGGAAGCGCAGTACGACGGTACCGTCCGGGACACCTCCGACACGGTCGTCCAGTTCGAGTTCGGCGAGGACGGCACCTCGCCGGTGCGGGTCTCCTCCGGCGAGGAGTACGACATCGACGTCGAGTCCATCGCCGACCGCATCGTCGAGGAGGAGTTCGACAGCGAGACCGAACGCAGGCAGTTCCTCGGCAGCGAGGAGCCGACGACAAACCTCTCGGAGCACGGCGACTCCTGGCGGTCGGCCGGCGGCCCGGAGCCGACCCCGGAGGTGGAGTCGGATGACTGAGCCCGACCTCGCCGACGACGTCGCCGCGCCGATCGACGGCTCGGAGCTGCCCGAGCGGTTGCGGCGGGAGATTCGGGAGACCGTCACCGCCCGCAACGACGTCGACGTCGACCACGTCGAGCAGATCGTCGAGGCCGTCGAATCGCAGTACCGCGAGACCCGTGTCGACCCACTGGACCCCGTCGGCACCGTCTCCGCGCAGTCCATCGGCGAGCCCGGCACGCAGATGTCGCTGCCGTCCGATGAGCGGGTTATCGTCCGTCGAGACGGCGAAACCGACGTGACCGAAATCGGCCCGTTCGTCGATTCGCTGATGCAAGGCCGGGAAACGCGCGAGTTCGACGACCACGAGGTCGCGCTTGCGCCCGACGGACTGGAAGTCCCCAGTCTCTCCACGGACGAAACCGTCGAGTGGAAGCCACTTGAGGAGGTCAGCCGACACGAGACGCCCGACGAGCTGCTCCGGTTCGAACTCGAATCCGGACGGGCGATCCGGGCAACGAAGGCTCACTCGTTCGTGACGCGGGGAGACGAGGATATCATTCCGGTCGAAGCTGACTCCCTCGAAGCCGGAGACAGGCTTCCCGCTTTCGGTGATTACGACCCGGCAACTCGAAGCATCGATCTGGCGGAACTGGAACGAACGGTCGCGACCGATGGCGGCGTTCGAGCCGAATCCGCCGTCGCTGCCGGTCGAGAAAGAATCGACATTGACGTCGTTTGGGACCGCATCGAATCGATCGAGACGGTTAAGAGCGACCACGAGTACGTCTACGACTTCTCGGTCGAGGGGCTGGAGACGTTCACCACCGTCGAGGGGGTCGTGACGCACAACACGATGAACACCTTCCACTACGCGGGCGTCGCCGAGATCGACGTCACGCAGGGGCTGCCGCGGCTCATCGAGCTGGTGGACGCCCGGAAGACGCCCGACACGCCGATGATGACGGTCCACCTCGACGGCGACTACGCCACCGACCGCGAGCGGGCCCACGAGGTGGTGTGGCAGATCGAGGCGACGCGCATCCTCGCGTTGGGCGACGTCTCGACGAACGTCGCGGACATGCTCGTCCGCATCGACCTCAACGAGGAGACGCTGCGGGAGCGGTGGCCGACCGTCGACAGCCTCGACGACGTGGCCGGCGAGATCGCCGGCACCATCGAGTCGGCGCTCGGCGTCGACACCGTCCGGCCGGAGGAGACCGTCGTCGAGTTCGGGCCCGACCAGCCGTCCTACCGGCGGCTGCTCCAGCTCGTCGAGGAGCTCCGGGAGGTCGTCTTCAAGGGAATCGACGAGATCAGCCGGGTCGTCATCCGGAAGGAGGAACTCGAAGAGCGCCAGGAGTTCGTCCTCTACACCGAGGGGTCGTCGTTCGGCGACGTGCTGGACATCGAGGGCGTCGACGCCTCCCGGACGACCTGCAACAACATCCACGAAATTCACGAGAACCTCGGCATCGAGGCCGCCCGCGAGGCGATCATCAACGAGACGATGAACACCCTCGAGGAGCAGGGGCTGGACGATGTCAACGTCAGACACCTGATGCTCGTGGCCGACATCATGACGAACAACGGCGAGATCGAGTCCATCGGTCGCCACGGCATCTCCGGCAACAAGGACTCGGTGCTGGCGCGGGCGGCCTTCGAGGTGACGGTCAACCACCTGCTGGACGCCGCCATCCACGGCGAGGTCGACGCCCTCGACGGGGTGACGGAGAACGTCATCGTCGGCAAGCCCATCAAGCTCGGAACCGGCGATGTCGACCTCCGGATGAGCGCCAAACGCGCCGACGGCGGGTCGGCGGACGACTGAGAGCGACGGATGGCCGTCACGCTCACCGACGCCGCCAGACGGCACATCGCGGTCTTTGACGAGGAGACCGACGTCACCCCGACGGACTGCGTCGTCGACGACGCGTTCGACCGCGTGGTCTTCGTCGCCCCGCCGGGGACGATGGGCCAGGCCATCGGCCCGGGCGGCAAGCACGTCAAGCGACTCGAGTCGAAGCTGGGGCGAGACGTCGAGGTCGTCGAGGGTGCCGACACCGCCGAGGCGTTCGTCGCCAACGCCCTGGCGCCCGCCGCGGTGTATAACGTGACGGTGAGCGGCGACGACACCACCGTCGCCTACGCCGAGGTCGACGACGACGACCGTGGCGCCGCCATCGGCGCCGACGGCCGCAACATCGAGCTCGCCCGCCGGCTCGCCCGGCGGCACTTCGACGTCGACGAGATCGAGCTGCCCTGACTCCACAGCATCTCTCGGCCCCGCTCGGAACGGGTCGCCGAGGGCGGCCAGAAACGGTCGATGAAGCCGTCCGACGCCGTTCGTGATAGGCGTCGAGGGTCCCGATACGTCGCCGAATCGGGGGTCCCCCGAACCGAGGGTCCTCGAGTCGTGTAGCGCTCCGGACCGGCTTCCGTCGACGTGGAACGACGTCACGGCCGGCAGAGGCTCCCGTGATCGCCCCCGGCCGGGGTCGGGGTCACCCCACCGTGTCGGCGCCGACTTCGAGCGTGTAGACGGCCGCCGGATAGTGCTCTCCAGCGAGTTCGACGGTCCGACTGCCGGTCCGTTCGAACCCCCGTGTTTCGTAGAAGCGGCGCGCGCGGTCATTGTCCGCGAGGACTTCGAGACGGAGCCGTTCGACCGAGTCGGGGAGGGCGTCGAGGCCGGCGGAGAGCAACGCGCTGCCGACGCCCCTCTCCCAGCGGTCGGGGTCGACGTAGATGGCCTTTAGCCCCGCCTCGCCGTCGCCGACGAACGGCTTCGTTCCCTCGCTCCACCGGAAGTCGGCGAAGCCGACGACGCGGTCCCCCGCGGCGACGAGGACGGCGTCGCTCTTCCGGAGCTCCTCGAGCCACCTCTCGATGTCGGCCTCCGTCGGCTCGACGACGACCACGTCTTCGAGGGCGGCCGCCGAGAGCAGACCGTCGTAGGCCGCGCGCCAGGCCCGGCCGTGTGCGCGAACGATACCGGCGACGTCCGTTCGGCCCGCAAAGCGCCGGACCTCCATGGGGCAGGGGTCCGGCGACCGGAGACAAAAGACTTCCCGTCCGGCGGGTCACCTGGGAAATGCTCTCGCCGGCTCTCGGGTAGCGGAACACACGCCGGTACGCCGGCGAAAAGGGACGTTTAAGTGGCTTCGACGGGAATCAACGTCTACTATGACGAACGGCAAGTACGCCGCGCGTAAACTGAAGAAGGACCGCCAGAAACACCGGTGGTCCGACTCGGACTACGCGCGCCGTGCCCGCGGACTCGGCGAGAAGTCCGACCCCCTCGAGGGCGCCCCGCAGGGTCGGGGTATCGTCCTCGAGAAGGTCGGCATCGAGGCGAAGCAGCCCAACTCGGCCATCCGGAAGTGCGTCCGGGTGCAGCTCATCAAGAACGGCAAACAGGTCACCGCCTTCTGCCCCGGCGACGGTGCCATCTCCTTCATCGACGAACACGACGAGGTCACCATCGCCGGCATCGGCGGCGCGAAGGGCCGTGCGATGGGCGACCTCTCCGGCGTGAACTACAAGGTCGAGAAGGTGAACGGCGTCTCGCTCATCGAGCTCGTTCGCGGGAACGCGGAGAAGCCGGTCAGATGAGTTCGGAAGCCCCCGAACCGGACGCGCCCGCATCGACGGACGACGAGCGCGTCTCGGCGCAGTTGTTCGGCGAGTACGAGGTCGACGGCATCGAGTACGGCGACCCCTCGACCCAGCGGTACATCACGGTGACGCCCATCGCCCACACGATGGGGCGGCACTCCGACAAGCAGTTCAAGAAGTCGGAGCTGTCGGTCGTCGAGCGGCTCATCAACCGGCTGATGCAGACCGACGAGAACACCGGCAAGAAACAACAGGCCACCCGCATCGTCCGGGAGGCGTTCGAGGTCGTCTTCGAGCGGACCGACGAGAACCCGGTGCAGGTGCTCGTGACGGCCGTCGAGAACGCCGGCCCGCGCGAGGAGACCGTCCGCCTGAAGTACGGCGGCATCTCCGTTCCGAAGGCCGTCGACGTCGCCCCCCAGCGGCGGGTCGACCAGGCGCTGAAGTTCATCGCCCAGGGGACGTACAACGCCTCGTTCAAGTCGGCGACGCCGGTCGAGGAGGCACTGGCCACCCAGCTCGTCGGCGCCGCCGACTACGACCTGCAGGCCTACCCCGTCAGCCAGAAGGAAGAACAGGAACGCGTCGCGGCGGCCGCTCGCTGACGCCGACGTTCGCTGTATTTCGTTCCGGTCTCGCGTCCGACAGCGACGGCTCCGTGGGCCGGCCGCTCGTCCCTCAACCCGTCACGGCGTCGACGATGACACGCCGCTTCCGGATGGCCTCGTAGGCGGTCCAGGTGAGCACGACGACGACCGCCAGCAGAACGGCCGCGAAGTCCCAGTCGGACATCCAGACGGGGTAGATCCACGGGGCGACATGTGACCACCGCTGTGCGGCCGCCTCGACGTCGTCCTGCAGCGGCGTCCCGGCCGCCAGCGCCGACGTTCGCTCGGCGAAGGTCGTGCTCCCGCCGGTACCGGGCTCGAGGCCGGCGCTACCGGTGACGTCGCGGGAGCCGGAGACGTTCGCGTCCCGCATCGTCGGACCGTCGCTTTCCGGTGCGCCACGCTCGGCGTCGTAGGGGCCCCAGCCGACGTAGTACTCCCAGACGATCTCGCCGTCGGGCGTCACCTCGACGACGCGGTGGTTCAGCGAGTCCGTCACCAGCGTGTTGCCGTTCGGCAGCCGGTCGGCGTCCCGCGGCCAGTTGAACCCTTCGGGGCCGCCGAGCTCCCAGACGAGCTCCCACTCGCAGTTCTCGGGCGGCGTCCCCGCGCCGAGCCGGGGGTCGGCGTCGCCGCAGTCCCGCTCGTACTCGACGACGCGGTCGTTCTCGCTGTCGGCGACCAGCATGACCGGCGTCCCGTCGTCGCGCTCGAGGTAGTCGGGGTTGTGCTGCTCGTACAGCGTCGCGTGGTCGCCGTCCTCGCCGAGCCGCATCACGATCTCCTTCGTGGTGCGGTCGACGACGATGACCTGGTCGAAGTTCCGCGGCGACAGCAGCAGGTACTCTTCTCCGACCGGGTCGACGTCGTTGACGTGACTCCAGTCGTCGTTGTAGCCGCCGTCGGTGTCGTCCGGGTAGTGGTTCCGGAAGTACCACTCCCAGGTTATCTCCCCACGCGTGCGGTTGTAGACGACGACCCGGTCGTCGCTGACGCCTGATTCCTCGTCGTAGTTGCGCATGTTGGCGATCGCGATCTCCTCGTCGTTCAGGGAGGCGACGTCGTGAGTGTCGACCATCTCGGGGAACCGCTCGCCCCAGACCCGCTCGTCGGTCTCGGGGTCGTACTCGTGGACGAACGTCTCGCCGGGGAAGGTGTTGACGACGAGCAGGTTGCCGTTCGGCAGCGGGTCGACGTCGTAGAACCACCACGACTGGTCGGCGGTCTCGACGGGCCAGTCGGCCGTGCTGCCGTTGAGCGTCCAAGCGGTCCGGGCGCGGTCGTCGACGCCGACCAGCCCGGAGGGCTTCTTCGCGCTGCCCTCGCCCTCGAAGTGAAAGCCCTGGACGCTGACGACGGTCTCGTCGTCGGCGACCGACTCGAGGGGGCCGCGCTGGTTCGTCGTCTCCTCGTACGTCGCGTACGAGACCGCCGCCGGCGCCAGCAGCGCCAGGACCACGACGGCGACCGCCACCCGGGCGAGGAGGAGACGAGAGACGTCGCCGTCGACGAGAGCGGCGAGGGAGTCTCGCGGGGACATCAACCGACTGCTCGGGCAGGAGCGGTAAGTGCCTTTCAGTCCGGGAACCCGTCGGCAGAACGGTCCGTCGCCGGCGGATCGCCGCCGTCCGGTGACCGTTCGGCGGTCCCCCGGAATCGTCGCTCGGTCACGGTCGTGCCGAACAGTTCCGTCTCCGTCTCGTCGACGGCTCGGTAGCCGCGAGACCGGTAGAACGGCGGCGCGAGGTCGTTGCCGGCGAGCACGCGGAGGCGGACCGACGGCCGTCCGCGGTCGCGACACCACGTCTCGAACCGCCGGAGCAGGCGGCTCCCGACGCCCTCGCCCCACCGGTCGGGGTCGACGTGGATCGCTTCAAGGACTGCCTCGTCGGGGTCGTCGTCGGCCGGCGCACCGCTGACGTAGCCGATGACCCCGTCGTCGTCGGCCACGAAGAAGGCGCCGTCGCCCGCGACGCGCGCGGCCACCCCGTCGGGGTCGTACCACTCCGCCATCGCGGCGTCGATGACCGACCGCGGAAGGAAGTCGCCGTCGGCGGCGGTCCAGCCGCGCGCGGCGACGTCGCGGACGCCGTCGACGGCGGCGGCGACGGCGGGTCGGACGATCACGTCCGTCACGGCTGCTCCGTCAGTCCGCCGCCCGGCCGCCGCTCAGGGCGTACTCGCGGGTGACGTCGACCAGCGCCTTGCGGTACTCGGAGGCGCCGGGGTCGGCGCCGAGCGAGCGGAACCGCCGCTTGAACGTCGACAGCGACACCTCGGGGGCGTCGGCGGCCGCGGCGTCGGCGAGGTCGTACAGCCGGTGGTCGTCGTCGATGGCGTCGTGCCGCTCCAGCAGCGCGAGCGCGAAGGCGGCGTTGACGGCCGTGATTTCGGGATCGGC